>CAIKAP010000190.1 GCA_903825435.1 uncultured Verrucomicrobiota bacterium | reverse complement strand
GGGCCGACGCCAAGGGCGGAGCATGGTCGCCCATCGTAAAAGTAAGCCGAAGGGCCTCTGGAAAAACTGTTTTCACACCTTCGGCTCGCCATCTCCACTCCAATCGCCATCCACTAAAAGAAGTTTTGCAAGAACGTCTATGGAGCAATCATATTCGCCAGCCGTGATAGGTGCGGTGGTTGCGGAGGTACCACGGCCGGGCGGAGTTTGGCGCCGGGATCGAATTGGAGATGGCGACCGACGAAGGATGTCAGGCGGAGGGGCTCCGGTCCGTTCTCACTGAACCGGCGGGCATTGACGATGACGCGCAAATCGTTGCCGGCACTCCTTGCGGACTTTGTCGGGGGCGATGGGCGTGAGAATTGCGGCTGTCAGGCGGCGGCGGTGTAGATGCTGGCACCTTCGCCTTGGTAGCTTTCGAAGACGTGCTCGAAGAGGGCGGAACACTTGCCCTGATAGAGTTCCTTCGTGTAGGGGCGGGGGAGGCCGGTATCCAGTGTGTCTTCGATGGCGAGACGGACTTGAGCGCGGGCTTGGGTTTGGCGACGCCAGTCGAGCGCAAGCAAGGTTTTTAGACGCTCCAAGACTTGCCGGGCGACCTTCTTCACTTCTTCCCGTTCGGCGGGGGAAAGCTCGGGACCGGGACGCGTGAGGATGTCGAACACGGTCAACTCCTCCTCGCTCATGTGCTCGCGGACGTGGCGCTCTTGCTCGGCGGACAGGCTACCGGCGAACTGCAAGAGGTCTTCGAGAATCTGCTCGATGTTCCGGCTGCCGTTGTTGTACGCTTCGATCAGTTCCTCAAACTTCGCCAAGTAATCGGCGCGGCTGCGGTTCAAGCGGATCAATTTGTCGAGTTGGGCGCGGATCGCTGCTTTGAGTTGTTCCAAGTCTGTGTTCTTGTGCTTCGATTCCTTGAACCGGTCACGTAACGCGGCGAAGTTGATCTTCGACAGGTCAATCACCGGCGCGGGCTTCGTGGGCATGTCCACGCCCGTGATGGAATCGTCAAGCGTTTCGGCAATCTTGCCCATCACGACGGTAATGTCGGTCGGATTCGGGTTGAGCTTGGCGCGGATGGCGTCGCCGATGGCGGCCAGACTGTAAGCGCGCGGCGTGAACTCGACGACGCACGGGTCGGGTTTCACGGCAGTGTAAAGCGTGATTGCCAGTCGCTCGTGGGCGAAAAACTCCTTGCGGACTTTGTCGGGAGCAATAAGCGCATTCACGGCGTCGTCGATGCGTTGCAACCGCCGCAGGTCGCCTGCCGGCAACTGTTCGATGGCGGCCAGGGTGACGCCCTTGTTCGCGCAGTAAATCGTGGCCGTGTCCACCGCTTTGCGTAGTTCCTCCACGAGTTTCTGCTTGTCGCGCACCGGTGACGCGCCGCCTTTGCCTTGGCCGTAAATGGCCAGCGCCTTTTCCAGCGAAGTGAACACATTCGCGTAGTCCACGATCACACCGCTGTGTTTGCCGGGGAACACGCGGTTGGCGCGGGCGATGGTCTGCATCAGCGTGTGATTGCGCATCGGCTTATCGAGGTACACCGTCGAGCAACTCGGCGCATCGAACCCGGTCAACCACATCGCGCACAGGAACACCAGCCGCAACGGGTCTTTCGGGTCTTTGAATTTCTCGTCGAGCGGTTGGTCGTTCATCCGCTTCCGGTGCGGCACGATGTCGAGGCCGAGCTTCTTCATCTGCTCGATCTCGTTCTGGCCGGGCGACACGATGAGCGCCATGTCGGTTGACTGGAGGACTTCGAGGCGCTGGCGCAAGGCTTGAATCTTTTCCGGGTCGTTGGTAGGGCGGTCTGTCCCTAGACCGCCGCGGCGCGCTGAGACAGCACGCCCTACCGGATAGGCCACAAGTTCGGCCAGCTCCTTCTTTACCCGGACAAGTTCTGCATGCCAATGCTTCCGTACCTTGTCGTGCATCTTGAGCGCGGTCGCCTTGTCGATGGACACCACCATCGCTTTGCCGACGAACCCGCGCCCGAGAAAATGGGCCACGATGTCCCGGGAAATGGTCTCCAGCCGGTCGTCCCGCGTGAGGATGTGATATTGCCGGCCAAGTTCCTTCTGCAACTTCGCCTCGGCCTCCTCGCTCAACCCGGCATCCTCGATGAGCTGGTAAATGTCCTCGTTCAAGTCCGGGTTCACGAGTTGCAACTCTGGCGTGCGGTTCTCGTAGTAGAGCGGCACGGTCGCGCCGTCCTCGACCGATTGCTGGAAGTCGTAGATCGAAACGTAATCGCCGAACACTTCCTTCGTCCGTTCCTCGCCCGCGATCAGCGGCGTGCCAGTGAAGGCGAGGAACATCGCGTTCGGCAACGCGCTGCGCATGTTCACCGCCAGCGTGTCGTACTGGCTCCGGTGCGCCTCGTCGGTCATCACGATCACGTCGCGCCGGTCGCACAACACCTCCGTCGTCTGAAACTTGTGAATGAGCGTGAAGACGTACCGGTTATTGCCACCCAGCAACTCCTTCAGGTGCGCGCCGCTGGAGGCATGGCACACGTTCGCATCGCTCACCGCGCCGCACGCGGCGAATGTCCGTGCAATCTGGTCGTCCAGTTCCACGCGGTCGGTCACGACCACGAACGACCAATTGCCCTCGACCTTCCGCAACACCTTCTGCGCGAAGAACACCATTGCCAGACTCTTGCCGCTGCCCTGCGTCTGCCAGAACACACCGCCCCGACCGTGCCCCGCCTGCCGCGCTTTGAGCATCGCGGCGATGGCATTGTTGACGCCGAGGAACTGATGGTTCTGCGCGATGATCTTCACCAGCCCGGCCTTGAGTTCGGAGAACACGGTAAAATTCTCCACGATGTCCAGCAGGCGCGACGGCTCGCATGTGCCCCGCAACATGGTTTCGAGCGATACCCGGCGCGGCTCGTCCTCGCGCTCGATGCGTTTCCACTCGAAACACCGCTCCCAATCCGCCGTGAGCGACCCGACCCGGCTCTCCGTGCCGTTCGACGCGATGAGCAGCGCGTTGTACCAGAACAACGCCGGGATGCCGTTCTGCGCGTGCTTGTAGCTGGTGAGATTCTCGTCGAACGCCTGCCGGGCGGGCACGCCGGGCTTCTTCAACTCGATCACCACCAGCGGCAGCCCGTTGACGAACCCGATCAAATCCGGCCGGCAAGTGTAGAGCGGCCCGGTCACCGTCATCTGGCTGACCAACAAGAAGTCATTGTTCGAGGGATTGTCCCAGTCGATGACCTTGACTCGAACAATGCCTTCTCCCTCCTGTAGCGGCGCTCTATGAGCGTCGGCCTTCTTCTTCTTGCTGTCATTCTGAGCTTGTCGAAGAATCTCTGTCGTTTTCTGTCGCCCGGTCAGGTCCACCTTCACGCCATCGCGCAACAGTTGCCAGACTTCGCGGTTCGCTGCCTCTGGACTCATGGCTGACCGGTCGCGGGACAACTCCACCACCGCCGCGTCGAACGCCTCCGCCGGTAAGTTCGGATTCAGCCTTGAAAGCGCCGTGCGTAACCGGGATTCGAGCACGACCTCGGCGGGCGTCTCACGTCGGAGTGTGCCGGTATCCTTGCCGAAGATTTCCTCCAAGGCCGACACCGTTTGCCAGCCAAGCTCCGCGAACAACCCGATGGCGGGTTGCTCGACAAGCTGGTCTTCGGTGTAGGCGTGGGGCATTTCAGTTTGTTCCAATACCACCAGCGACAGAGTCCAACTTCATTTCAGCTTTGATGTTCTTCACATACTCGCCGGCAAGGCGTGTCTCTTCGGTGAAACGTCCGGGAGGACACACCTGCAAGAATTTCTCAAAATCTGCCAAGGCTTGAGCCTTGTCTCCCTTGGCATGCCAGTTCACCAATCCCAGACAAAAGTGAAGTTGGATTTTGTCCGGCTCTAGCTGCAATATCCAAACCATGAAGTCTTCTGTTTGGAAGGGGACGTGAGGGGCGCAGTAGTGATCGAAAGCGGCCTTATACATTCGCCGCGCCTTCAACATCTCGCCCTCGTAGGCCAGAAGGAACGCGTAGCTGTAGCGCCATGTGCCATCTTTGACATCCCGGCACTGCCGTACCTCAGCAATCGACGATGTGACGTTCCGGTTGGATACGAAGTGATAGATAGCACGCAACAAATGACCGGCGTAGGAATGAGGATCGACAACGTGAAGTTTGTCGAGGTTCGCTTTCAAGTCAATCAGTGGGGCAGACTGCTTGTGCGCCCTCCACTTCTCAACAGCATCAAAGGCACGCGTATGGTAAATATCGGCAAGTCTTCGGGGGAGTCTCTGCCGAATCTTGGCCATTGCGGGCAAGTCCGTTTTGATTAGCTTGCTTTGCGATTGAAGGTCTTCAAAGAGGGATTGAGCGTAATTTATATCGCCTGATAGGAACGCTGCGATGCCGATGATATAGCGGGCCACCGAATCAACCCACTCTGACGTGAACTCGAACGACATTAGGTCGTTTTCGACATCAAGATGGAGGCGTCTCGGAAATACCTCAGAGAACTCTTTCGAGAATGTCTTTTGATTGTCAGCAGTGGTGGGCTTGTGCGAGACAACACCCTCCATGTTGATCACGTGTTGTCGTCGGTTTCCAAGCACCCGCACCTTTGCAGTGCCGTAGATCATGAAATGAGCGCGGCAGAGGCTCCGGTATTTCAGCGCGTCTTCTGTCGTCTGAATTCGCTTCGCGTGAGAGGGCGGAATTTCAATAAGAGTGAATTTCGTTTTGTCGCCGCTGCGGTCAAGCAGGCGACGAAGTGTCATTACAAAGTCAGACCCAAGCTGTTTCTCCTGCTCTTTGGTTTCGCAGGCAATAGCCACAGCGAATCCAATCCGGCCTTTCGGCGTTTTCGGAAGTCGTCGCGAAAAGAACCAGAATAAGTAGATACCAGCGAGAACTACGACGGTTGTGCCAATCTCAAGCGGCGACAATTCATTCAGTTTGATTCCCGCAAAGAACCAGAGGAGCGCGAACGCTGTGACAAGCAGAACGATGACGATTGTTGTCTTTCGATCCCATCGTTCCTGAGCCCGCTGGAGGAGTTTTTCGCCGTCGAAATCGAGTCCCATTAAGTCCTTTCGAGGTTCACCTGCCCCGACAGCAGACGCGGCAGCAGCAGGTCGCGCGTGCGGCGGAGGTCTTTATTCATGGTAAAGCCTTCACGATAGGCCGCAGCACTTGGTCCATCTTTACCAATCGCTGCGTCAGCCAATCCAGATACTCATCCCATCGGCTCTCATCCTCGATGGATGCGTGCGGATACCATGTGGCAATGCGGCACGCTTTGGCGTCGGGAAGCTCCTGCCAGTCCAGCTCAAATCCCAGCTTGCCCTCGATGTCCTTCTTCTGTGCCGATAGGTTCGCGAAGTGTTTCTTGGCGTCAGCTCCGGGAATCCACAACTCGACGCCAAGGCGCTCGTCGCGGGTGTTAGCAGTGATATTCAGACCGAACCCAGCGCGGCCTATCGAATTATTGAGCCAGTGCTGTGGACGAGGGTTCTGCGGGCGAATTTGTGGTGCTTTTGCGGTCAAGTATTTGATCAGGGCCATCCAGAACTTCTGCTGCAACTGTTTGGTAGGTGAGGCTGACGCGGCCGCGCTTGCTTGCTCGCGGCCTGATTTGGCCCAATCGTTCGGCTTCGCTACGACCTCAAATTTGGGAGCAAGCGGCGAATCCCCGATGCGCCACAACTCAATTTCGACGGCAAAAAAACTCAAGTCGTCCGTTGTGTTGTCGTTCAGGAATTGAAGAGCCGCGACATGCTCAGGCCGGAACGACTCCGCCACCCAAATGACCTTCTTCGCGCCGACGCCTGCGGCATACGTGATGATCTGGCCCAAGTGTTTGTGATTTGCTTCCTCCAGTTGGTTTTCGATGATGACTTTCTCGTCGCCATCTGTGCAGAGAATATCGAGCTTGAAGTCGCCAACCCAGTGCTCGGTGGCCACCTTCACCAGTTCGCTCAATCCCAGCGCGTCTGCCAGCGCGTTCAGATTCTCCGTTTCGGAGAGCCAGGGAGTAAATTCGCCGGCTTCATGCTTCCATGCCTCGTTCAACGACACGCGTTCAAGTTTGCTCAGGTTCTTGTTCATGTTCATGGCTCAGTTCATTGTGAGGTTGACCTGCCCCGACAGCAGACGCGGCAGCAGCAGGTCGCGCGTGCGGCGGAGGTTCTGGATTTGGTTCGCGAGGACACCGATTTGGTCAAACATCGGGCCTACCTTGTCCTCGAACTGCTCCGCCAATGATTCAGAAGGAAGCGGCACGGGCATGGTCTGAAAAATACCCCAATTAATTACCGGCATCTTCGTGCCGGCGCTGTGCGTGTCCGCCCAACGGATTGTGTCGGTATCGCTGGCAATGAGGGCGACAAGGCTTCTGAAATTCGCGCGTTTCGGACGGAGCACCAAGACGGAGGTGTTTGTGATGCCGGGATAGTGCGCAACAATGACTTTGTGCAGGTAGCAGCGGATTGCACCAAACAACGTGTCACCCGGCTTGAACAGTATGCGCGATGTTGTTAGGTCGCTTGCCTTGCCGGTATCGGCTGGGGCAAGACAACGTTGTGGCATTCGGGCGAGATCAAGCAGCGGCAAACCCGCGTGAGCGTCATCATCAAACGGTTCTTTAATGAGTTCGCAGAGGTCGCCGAACTTTTGCATTGCGGTCAAGTTACCGGCTTGTTTGGGATGTTTCTGGCGGACGAACCACTCGCGGTAGAGGGCGCGGGCCATCGCCTCCAACAGCCGAATCCGCCGCCGGTTGTTCTCCATCAACTCGTCGTAGGCCGACAATATCCCCGCAATCCGCCGCTGCACCGGGAGCGGGGGCGTTGGGATTGGAAAGGACAGCAGCTTATCGAGGCTCAGATTGTCTTGAGTCGCTCCGCGAGTGATGGCGCGATACTTGTCTTTCAACAAGTCGAGTGAGTATTTGACGAAATGGAGGTCGGACTGTTTTTCATCGGAGATGAACCCGACCACGCTATCCGGGAAACAAGCTTCGATCTTGAGGATGGCTGTTTCTGCTGTGTTCGCGCCGGCAATCGTCATGCAGAGCGTGTTGGGTGGCCAAAGCTTGCTTTGCTGAAGCCCAAACTCACTGTAGGTCTGCGAGTAGCCGGTGATGTAAGGGTCGGCAGCCATGATGTCTGCCGTTTGGATAAATGGATATGGGCCACCGTAAAGTCTCGCCTCGCCGCGTGGCCGATGCCGCGACTTGCCGCGACCGACAAAGCCGAGTTCATCCAGCCGACGAGGTTTCCACTCGGTGGCCGGCATCCTCACGCCTCCAGAATCTCCGCGACGTTGCGGGCGATGGTTTTCTCCAGCGCGCGGGCTTGGGCGTTCAAGGTTTCGAGTTCTTCGTTCTGGGTTTCGAGTTGTTCCTTGAAATCTTCGTCGCTGACTTCTTCGCCGGGCGCGACGCCGACGTACCGGCCCGGATTGAGCGACCAGCCTTGGGCTTCGAGTTCCGCAAGCGTGGCGGCTTTGCACAAGCCCGGTATGTCTTTGTAGTTCGCGGACGCGACGGAGCGCGTCCCTCCAAACACCTCGGAGAGTTTCGCTTTGGCTTCGTCGCCGCCGAGGGTGAAGTCGAGTTCTTCACCGCGGTAGAGACGAACGAGGTTGCCGAGGAATCCGATCTGCGCGGGCGTCCAGTCGCGGTGGGCGCGATCAATCTGCCGGTAGATGTGGCGGGCGTCGATGAACAACACGCTATCGGCTCGCGGTGTCTTGGCTTTGCCTTTGTCGAAGAACCAGAGGGTGCAGGGGAGCGTGACGGTGTAGAACATGTTCGGGCCGACGGCGACGACCACGTCCACGGCTGAAACTTGGATGAGTTGCTTGCGAAGCTCCTGTTCGCTCGACCGGGCGTCGGCGGCGGAGTTGGCCATGACGAAGCCGGCGCGGCCCTTGGCGTTGAGCGCGGAGTAGAAGAGTTGAATCCAGAGGTAGTTCGCGTTGTCGGTGCGCGGCAGGCCGAAGGGGTACCGGCGGCTTTTCCCCACTTCGGCGGCGAGGCGTTCCTTGTCCACGGCATCGACGTTGAAGGGCGGATTGGCGAGGACGAAGTCGAAGCGGCCGGTGCTTTGGTGGAGGTCTTCGTAGTAGGTGATGGCCTGCCGGATGTCGCCTTCGAGGCCGTGGACGGCGAGGTTCATGCGGCAGAGGTTGACGGTGGCGGCGACTTTTTCCTGGCCGGCAATGGAGAGTTCGGTGGCGGGGCTTTTGCGGTGTTCGGCCACGAAGCGGGCGGATTGGACGAACATGCCGCCGGAACCGCACGCGGGATCGAGGATGCGCCCGTGATAGGGTTCGAGAATCTCGACAAGGAGGCGGACGATGCTGGACGGGGTGTAGAATTCGCCGCCTTGCTGGCCTTCGGTCATGGCGAATTCGCCGAGGAAGTATTCATAGACGCGGCCAAAGGCGTCGTAGGCGAGCGTGGCGGGAATTTCGCTGACCTTCTTGAGCAGTTCCTTGAGGAGGGTACTGGTGAAGACCTGATAGGTGCGCGGGAGCACGCCGGCAAGCTGCGGGTTTTGTTTCTCGATGTCGGCCATCGCGTCGTTGACCGCTTTGCCGACATCCGCGCCTTCGGGGAGACTCAGGAGCGTGGCGAAGCGCGCCTTGGCGGAGAGGTAGATGACGCCCTCAGCGTGGTACGCCGTCGGGTCGTCAATACGCGAGGCCCGGCGTCCAGAGGTTTCCGCCTTTTCCAAGACCGCCCGGCGTGCCGTGAACCGGACTTCAGCGAAGCGAAGGAAGATCAGGCCAAGGACCGGTAGGGAGTATTGCTGGGAGGTGAGGCCGCTATTGGCGCGGAGCTGATCGGCAGCAGCCCAGAGCCGTTTCTCCAGCGTGTCGTTTGCGGTGTCTTTTTCCGATGGCGCGATCCATTGCATAGCCGTTTAGTTTGTCAGTCGATTCGCTCTTGGTTTCTTCGAGGGGCGAAGATTAACAAGCAACTGAGAGACTAGCAAGTAATGTGTCGCGCACGCTGCTACGTCTTGGGAACCATCCATCCCCACGGCAGCGCGGCAACATCAGTATCCAAGGGTCGCGCTTTACCGGCGTGCAATACCACACCACGCACCAGCGATGGCTTGCGTTTCAGCGAGTCTCGAAATGCGCGAAGCCCGGTCGTGTCACTCGTCGTTACCTGACTGCCCGCTTTGATCTCCAGCGCGACCAGTTTGCCGTCCTGCTCCAGAATGAAATCCACTTCGTGTCCCGCCCGGTCCCGCCAAAAATGCAGTTTGCGCCGTTGCGGTTCCAGGGCGCGCCATGTCTGCAAGGTTTGAAACAGGGTTTGCTCCAGCCAGAAGCCGGCGTCCATGCGCGATTTGAGGTCGGTTGAGGACTTGATCCCGGCAAGGGCGGCGGCGAGTCCACAATCTGTCCACAAGAGTTTCGGCGCTTTGACGAGCGCGCCTGACGGATTTGTCGCCAGCGGTCGGACGCGGGTAATCAGGCAGCCGGTTTCGAGCAGGTTCAGGTAGCGGTGAGCGGTCGGATGGCTGAGCGCGGCATCGCGGGACAGATCGGCTTGGTTGAGTAATTTGCCGGTTCGTTGCGCCGCAAGAGCCATGATGCGTTGGAAATCCGGCAGGCTGGAGACGGCGCTTAACTGACGCAAATCGCGTTCCAAATAGGTTTGGATGTAGGCGGCAAACCACATGCCGCGGTCGGTTTCGGAGTCAATCTGCAATGCCGGTGGAAATCCTCCGCGCAGCAACCATGTTGGCCAGTCGCCCGGCTCCTCCGTCCATTCCCGCCAATCAAAATCCTCGTCAAATAACCGGTCCAATGGCGTCAGCGCGTCTTTACGTTCCTGCCACTCGGCGGGACAGAACGGCGGCAGTTCCAGATAAATCGCGCGACCGGCCAACGTGTCCGTGACGTGTTTCATCAGGAGCAGATTGGCGGAACCGGTCAAAATGAAATCGCCCGCGTGACGATGCGCGTCCACAGCCCGTTTGACAGCCAGCAAGAGTTGCGGTACCCGTTGAACTTCATCGAGAATGACGGGGCGAGTGGAAAGCAAGGTATCCGGATTGCGCTCGGCCTGATCGAGTATGCCTACATCGTCGAGAGTGAAATAGGTTCGGGCTGGCTTGATTGCCTGCGTCAGCGTGGTTTTGCCTGTCTGTCGTGCGCCGGTGACCACACTGACAGGCAGCACGCGGAGCGCAGCCTGAAGATTCCGCTGAAACCATCGTGGTTTGATGTTGTCCATGCCGTGAAATAAATCATTTCACGCCATGAAATGCAATAGATGATTTACGGTTTGTGTTGCCTGTACCGTTCTTCCGCTCAAGCTATAGATGATAAGCCGGGCACAGGAGCACACCACAGCTAACACTAGATGCAGAAAGACCCCAATGCGGAGAAACGATCCACGAAAACAAACCGGGCGTTGACGCAACAGGGTCTTTCCAAGGACAAATTATACCAGTGGTAGCGCAGCGTCAAGCCGGACGAAATTGCGGAAGCAGCGAGGATGGAGAAATCCGAAGAGGTATCCGTCGAGATCGTGAAGGCCCTAGTACGCTTGGAGTGAAATACTCAGAGACGCGAAATGCCTCTACGCGCGGTAAAGTTAATCGAAAACCAGTGTAACATGCTGGCGCGCAACGTGACTCTAGCCTGACTGCCCCGGATTCACTTCGGTATTACTTCGGTAGGGCGTGGAATTTGAAATATCGGGAAATACCGAAGTGATTATGACATAGGCAAAATTAAAATCACTCTCCCCACGACACGTCAAACCTGCGCAGGCTTTTGTCGGTTCGTCTATTGGTTGACGGCTTGTTTCATCGGTACAATCTTGCCGGCAGCGTCGGCGGCGGGGCGCAACGCAAAGAATCTTTCGGCATCGGCTTTCGTGACGAGTCCGCGATAGTGGCGGTGCAATACGTCGGGAGAGTTGCCGAGCATCGCGGAGACACGAACCGCGTCTTGGCTCAGGGCGTAGGTGTAGGTCGCAGCGGTGTGGCGGAGCGCATTCTCCGGCCAGCATTCCAACGTGATGCCAGCAGCCTTTTCTTTTTTCGTTTCCTTGCCTAGTGTGCCGAATCGGGCGGCGCGGAGCAAGGCGTCTTTACGCTTGCGGAAATTGACCGGGTCAACGATGGAGCCGGTAAACTTGGCACACGTCGTCACCCAATCCTTTGCGGTGTCGTTCAGGTCAATCACACGACGGGATTTCGTCTTGGCAACTGCGCCGTCTATGATGATGACACCCTCACTCAGCTTGACCTTATCCCATGTGAGGCGTTCCAGTTCATTCGTGCGGATGCCGGTAAACAAGCCAAGCACAACATAAGGGAGCATGTCGGTATCAGTGGCACACTCCAACAACCGGGCGGCTTGCGCGACGGTGAGGAAACCGGGTTCGCGTTCGGCGATGCTTGGACGGGCAACGTAGGCGGCGATATTCTTTTCGCACCAGCCGTGTTTCTCGGCGTAGTGGTAGAGTTGCGATAGCTTCGTGAGCATGTGGCGACGCGAGACTGCCGACAACGTTGGGTCGTTGCTCCAAGCCTGCAATTCCGGCAAGGTGATCTCTGACAGTTTCCGTGTGCCGTAGGTCTTGGCGAACGCGCCCAGACGGTAGCGCAAGTCGGTCGTGGTTTTTTCCCGTCGGCCAGCGGCGACGGTGTCGGCAATCAGCTTCTCGACGATCTCGGCAACGGTGGGGGCGTTGCGATACTTCAAGACGTGGTCAACGTAGTATCGGCACGCCTCGCGGATTGTCGCGCCGTGTGGTTGCAAGAGCGCGGCAGACTCGACGGCCTCGACGCGAAGCGCTGGCGAGATGTTGAACGCGGCTTGGCCTTCGTTGCCCACCTTCAAACGGATTTCGGCGGCGCGAGTTTCGGCCTCGCCTTTCGTCGCGAATACCTCACGGACGCGCTTCCCATTGACCTGACAGGCGACTTGCCAACGCCGTTCTCCGCTGGTATAGGTCAACACATGAATTGGCGGCCACAGTTTAATTTTGGTCTTGGCGGTTGTCATGGCATCGGTTCCTTCTGGTGCTTTAGAATGCCAAATAATGCCATTTCGGTCAAGCGATTTTCTGTAAGTCATTGCGCTCCCGTAGCTCAGCTGGATAGAGCATCGGTTTCCTAAACCGGTGGTCGCAGGTTCAACTCCTGCCGGGAGCGCCACTTTACTCATTCATCTGTAGTGGCTTTAGCGTGTTTTGAAATGTGTCGTTATTTTGTAAGCGGTAATCCTTAGCGAAGTTACGTGGCTTACGTTTGGCGAGCTGGAAATCGTCAGTCTTGAGCGATTTCTTCACTTGGCGGCCGTTTACCTTGAAATGGCGTAATACGATATCGGATACGTGACGAATTGTGTCGTGATCTGTATCCTCGCCGACAAGTCGGAATTACTGCTCGACATGCAAGGCCCCAAGTTGAGCGCGTGTACAGTTACGGGGTGGCGAGTTTTTGATCCATCGGGCAAATCACTGACGGAAGTTTCCAAGTATGAGCCACCGGGCGACGCCAAGCGCGTCAAGTGACGAGCGCCGAATCGAGTTGCGTCGACAGGTCGAGCGATTATAATCATTCTGTGCCGAACGAGTCTGACGCTGCAAAATCATTTTCCTCAACGGTTGTCGGGAAGATTCAGGAGCATCTCGACACCGCGTCGCCTGTGCTTACCGAGTTCGGCAACTACGAAATCCTCGGCGAGGTAGCCCGCGGTGGTGTTGGCATCATCTACAAGGTCCGCCAGCGTGGCCTCGAACGCATCGTTGCGTTGAAAGTCCTCCAGAGCGGCACGTCAACCTCCTCGGAACACGTCCAGCGTTTCCTCCACGAGGCCCAATCCGCCGCCAAGCTCCAGCATCCGAACATCGTTCCCATCCACGATTTCGGCACGCACGACGGCATGTATTTCTTCACGATGGATTTCGTCGAAGGCGAATCGCTTGCCGACCGCGTCGCCCGCGGTCCGATACCGGCGCGCGAGGCGCTGGAGTTCGTGCGCGAAACGGCGGAAGCGTTGCACTACGCGCACGAGCACGGTGTTATTCACCGCGACATCAAGCCTGGCAACATCCTCCTAGACAAGGACGGACGGGTCAAGGTTACCGATTTCGGCATCGCCAAGGAAGTCGAACGCGCTGAAGACCTCCGCCTCACCGTCACCGGCCAGGTGATGGGCACGCCGCGCTACATGTCCCCCGAACAAGCCAGCGGCCAGACCGCCAAAGCCGACCGCCGCTCCGACATCTTCTCGCTCGGCGTCACGCTCTACGAGATGCTCACTGGCAAGGCTGCATTCGACGCCGAGAGCGTCTTCACGGTGCTCCAGAAAGTGACGGACGAAGACCCGCCGCCACCGCACAAGCTTAACCGCAAAATTCACAACGACGCCTCGACCATCTGCCAGAAGGCGATGGAGAAAGCGCCCTCCCGCCGTTACCAAACTGCCAAGGAACTAGCCGAAGACACCGAGCGATTCCTCTCCGGCGAACCGATCGAGGCCCGGCCCGTCAGCAGTACGGCACGTCTGCTCCGTCGGATGTGCAAACACTGGAAGCTCCTCCTCATCAATGCCGTCGTCCTCTCCGTCGTCGGCTACCTCGTGAAATATTACACCGACTATTACCTTGCATCGCGTCCGAGCCATCTGAGCCTCCAAGTCCAGACGGCCAACACCCACATCGTTGTTGACGACATAATTATTACCGAGAACGAGTTGTCGCTGAAGCCAGGCAAACACCGCCTCGAAGCCGACCTCGAACCGCTCTACGAATCGCAGGAGATCAACTTCGAGACCCAACCGGCCGAGCGGCTCACCTTGCCCATCTCGCTCGCTCGCCGTACGGGCCGGCTCGACATCACCACCGACCCGCCCGACGCCGCCGTCACCATTATCACGCCGAGCGGCGCGAATATGCCGTTCCGCGGCCCGCACGTCGAACAAGAACTCCCCACCGGACGCTACATCACGCTCGTCCACCGAGAGAATTATCTCGCCCAGCAAATCGACGCCGTGGTCGAGTCCCGCCAGACACGCAGCGTGCGTTTTGTCTTGCCTCCCATCACCGTCTGGTCCGTGCCGACCAGCGGCAACGTCCTTTCCGTCCCCGCCGTCGCCGACATGGATAGCGATGGTTTCGGCGACACCATCGTCGGCGACGACGACGGTAAAATCTACTGCCTCTCCGGCAAGAACGGTGTCGTCCTCTGGCTCTTCAACGCGCAGGACGCCGTGCAAGCTCCCATCGGCCTCGCCGACATGAACGGCGACGGTGTCCCCGACGTTCTCGCCGGCAGCACCGACCGCCATCTCTACTGCCTCAACGGCAAAGACGGCAAACTCCTCTGGTCTTTCACCACCGGCGGCCCCATCCTCGGTCCGCCGCGCCTCAAGGACATCAACGGCGACGGCGTCCTCGACCTTATCTTCAACAACGGCCCCGACGAGATCATCGCGCTCAACGGCAAGAACGGCGAAGTCCTCGGCCGCATCAAGCTCGACGAACCCGTCGGACGCGGCTACTCGCTGGAGGACGTTGACCGCGACGGCGTCCCCGATGTCACCGTCGGCGCCGGGCGCAAAGTCTATTGCTTCTCTTGGGTTGGCGGTCGCAAGAAATGGCTCGCAAAGTCCGACACCTACTACGACGCCCCACTCGCGCAGGCCGACGGCAAACTCATCACCAAGAACCAAGCCGGCCTCATCGCCGCGTACACCGCCGACAGCGCGCAGCCGCTCTGGAAATTCCCGACTTCGCCCCAAACGCCGCCGTACAACGGCGTCGCGGTGGGGCAGGGGTTTGTCGTGGACGCCGACCCGCACACGCGTACCCTTCGCACCATCGCCGCTGCCACCGGCGTCGAGTTATGGACAGCCAAACTCCCCGGCGCTGCCGATACGCCCATCGGCTGGCCTGCGCTCGCCAACGACCTCCTGCTCATCGGCGATGCCGACAACGGTCTGCATTGCCTCACCGCCACCAACGGAGCGCTCCGCTGGACCATCGCGCTGCCCAAAGTCACCGTCGCTGCCGCCATCGGAAAAGATTTCGCGTGCGTCGCCGACGGCGAAGGCACGCTGCATTGCATCGCACTGGCCGACGGACAACAGCGCTGGCAATACCGTCCGCCCACCGGCGGCACGTGGCCGTCGCAACCGACGCTTGCCGACCTCAACGGCGACGGCGTCGAAGACGTAATCGCCGTCAACGATGGCGGCCACACCTACGCCATCAATGGACGCGATGGAAAGCCGTTATGGCTATTTCCACATGCCAAGAACCGCCAGCGCACCCGCAACCACGTCGTCCTCACCGGCCCGAAGACCGGCATCCTCGCCACCGCTGATGGCGATGTGTTCTGCCTCGACCTCGTGCAAGGCAAACCGATCTGGTCGGTGCCGCTGAAGGAAGCCGTTCTCGCCGAACCAACACTCGCCGACCTCAACGGTGACGGCGTCGCCGACATCCTCGTCGGCACGATGAACCGGCGACTCCACTGCCTCGATGGCCGCAACGGCGCGTTGTTGTGGAGCTACGAAGTCGGCGGCCAGATCCGTTACACCACGCCACAAGTGCTGGCCAACAAGCTTGTCTTCATCGCAACCGGCCCGCCTGAAAACGGCCTGTACTGCCTCCATGGCGATTGCGTCCGCGAGAACGCCCGCGCTTGGTTTGGGCCGTGGCGTTCGCTGTCGCTGACGAAATAACGTTCCTGCCGGTGAGTTTAGTGGGGGCGGTTGGCGTTGCTCTGGTTGTCGGATTTGGGTGCGTCGTGATGAGGCGGGTGCGGCGTGGAGGAGGGGAGCGATTCGAGATGGAACTTGTGGAGAAACCGATGGGCGAGCGGCGCGAACACGACACCAATGGTGGTGATGAACACGACGCCACTGAACAAGGCGTAGAACGAGGCGAAGAGTTTGCCGGAAACGTGGTGCAATTCGCTTACCGGGCCCATCCCCGAAAGAATCATCGAGGCGTTCAGGAGCGAATCGAGCCAGGATAGATTTTCAAAGTAGTGATAGCCGACGATGCCAAGACCGAGCGCGCCGATAACGACGCCTGCCGCGATGCGAACATGCCGGCACAATCGCCGGTAGAAATCCGGTCGCGGCAACAACGGTTCGTGACGATGCTCAAACATGGGTGCCTCCGACGTGGGACTGTAGCAGGTCGGCGAACGTTTGGGCAAGAGTTGCGACAACGACGGCTGTTGTCTGGGAAGATGAGACAATCGGCTGACATGCCGGGACGGTTGCCCGATATGCTGGGACAGTCAGCTTTGGACTTGGGGCAGTCGCCACGGAGTCCAGGAGAGTTGGCCGAGGTTCCGGCTCGGTTGACCGCAATCCGTCCTCAGTTCGTCGTCATCCTGGCTCGGATGACGGCAATCTGCCATCGGATTACCGTGAACCGTCCTAGGGTTACGGCAACCCGAGGACGGGTTACGTCCGATCCGAGTCACTTTCGGAGCCGTTTTGCAAGAAGTAACCGTCAAATTATCAACCAGTTACACCAGAGAGGAGCCAATCATGGCAAAAGCTAAGGTCAAACTCGGCCTGAAAGATGAATCCGTCGTCCAAAACGTGGCCGGTGGCTGGAAATCGGCTGGCGTGGTGAGATACCGGAGTGATTCACAATGACTGTACACCTTGGCAAACGATGGCAGAAAAAACTCGGGGAGCTTCCCGAAACCGGGATGGGTTCACAGCATGTGGACATCATCCTGAAGAATGGCCGCGTCCTGCAAGACTTGCCGGTCTTCAATGGGGAAGAATGTCAGGCCGTCGAGTCCTTTGACCCCAAGGAAATTAACGACATCCGCCTGCACCGTTCTTCTGGCCGGGGCCGCATGTCCAACGCCGCCTAAACTTTCCCTGCTGGAGCAATCTTTTGCCGGTTCTTCTTCGGCTTCGCCGCCGCCGCCGCACCGGGTTCACCCTGAGCGAAGCGAAGGGTCTCTGTCGTTTAAGTTGTCCAGAGTACTGCGTTAACACCGATGAACTTAAAGTTTTGTGTTCTCCAGTTCGTCCATTCGCGTGCGATACCAAGCCGCAACGCGAGACTTTTCGTGCAAAAATTCCGGCGCGATACCAAAACCTGATAGCCAAGTGAAACCATCCAAGTTGCCGTCGTGCAAGCGGACATGCCACAGCCGGGGAGCGTGCGGGTCCAGCAGATATTGGCGCAAGCTTCCCGGCTTGACCGCGTGGATGAACGCGGGCGGTTCGGGGACGATGACGCCCGGCTCGGGCGGTTGCCATTGGCCGCAGTCGAGTTCGTGCGCGTAACAGAGTTGGCGCGTCAGCCGATCCATCAGCTTCGCGCGTGCGCGCAATTCCATGTCGAGGGACGCCGGCCAGAGGTTGACGACCATTGTGGGCGCATCACTCTCGAAGCGTGTCACCGTCGCGTCAATGAGCGCGAGCGCGAACGGCTTTCGCGTCTGCGCCACCCACAGCGGTCGCGTCGGGATGGCCGGCTTGAAGTCGAACGCACGCCAGTCAATTTCGACGAGGTATTTCGGAAAGCTTTCAGGATTCATGCGCTCTCTTCTTTCACCTAGTAATTCTTTTGCGCGGTCGCTCACCGCAAACAAGACATCGAAGTTCTTCATATCTGATTCGAAATTAGGCTTAGCGTTAGGATCGATGCCAAGCTCTCGACATCTCTGATGCAGTACCGTGCGCAACTCGTCGTAATAGCTAAGGAAAAATCGCGCTTGTTCCGCGAAGTCATCTTGACTTGCTCCGGTCGCCATAGCCATTACATGTGGGTCGAAAGGGAGCCGGTGGATGAGCCAATTCCGTTTCTCAATGACGGAGTCAAGCCTCGCAAAATCAATATATTTAACGCCCTCCAGACCAAGTTTGTCTTTCAGCCATTCGAGAGTCCTGCTGTGGTTGTTCGCAAGCTCCTCGATGAAGCTTTTAGTGTCCGTGATTTTCGCACCGCGTTCGAGCAACAGCAACGTGCCCAAGGCCGCCTCGATCTGCTGGCAGACAAGACAGGCTCTTCCTAAATTGATCAGAAATGGCGGATTCACTTGCTACAGCATCTCCTCCTGCTTGTGCGCCTTGACTTCCCGCTCGGCCTTCGCAAATGGATTGGCTTGCGGCGGGGCTTCGAGGCGTTCGGTGCCGGCCAGCAAGCCTTCGACGGTCAGAATCTGAATCTTCGGGTATTCCTTCTGATAGAGCTTGGCGGTGTAGCGACCGGCATCAATGGCTTCCTTGACCATCGGTTTGCTCGGCTTTTCCAACGTGATGAGGACGCCACCGGCGGCTTTCTGGTTGTTCACGTCGCCAAGCAACGTCGCGATGTCGCCCCGCTTCACGCCGCCGCCTTTGACCTGCACGATGATTTTGGACCGGTCGTCTTTGCTTTCGTAGAAATACAACAAGCCGTCCACGCCGCGATCCGCGCCTTTGCCGTCGCCTTCGCGCAACGGTCGCGCCTCGACCAGCGACAGCGCCCAATGCTGAAACTGGAACTTGTCTTGTTCGGCCAGCCGTTGCGCGCCGCTGTGGTCGGTCGGGTTGCCTAATTCCTCAAACTGCAAATCTTGGCCGAACGCATCGCGGAGCCGCCGCTTGATGAGGTTGATGGCGAGGTAGGTGACATCAATGCCAATCCACTGCCGCCCGGTCTTCTGCGCGGCGTGAACCGTCGTGCCGCAACCGCAGAACGGATCAAGCACGATGCCGTCTTTCGGGCAAGATGCTTCGATGATGCGCTCCATCAACGCGAGCGGCTTTTGCGTCGGGTAACCGAGCCGCTCCGCTGCCTGTGATGAAATCGGAAGAATGTCCGTAATCACATCTTGAATTGCGACGCCGGGATTCTCGTCCAAGTATCGCTTTTGTTGTGGGACAGAGCCTTTCGGCGGCCAGTAGATCAGGCCGTGCTTATCGAGAATGTCCAACTTCTCCTGAGTGGAAAGCTTGGACAAGTCTGCATCTGGTGCGGCACGTCGTAGAGCTTCATTCGGCACGGCCCAATGCCTGCCGGATGCAGTTGGGTCAACTCCCTGCCAAGGTTTCCCGGAGTCTCCCGTGCGTGTTTGTGCTCCGGTAAGAGTCACGAGCCGGTAACGCCCGTGCTCATCCTCAAACCGGTAGAAGTCTTTCACGTATTTATCGTCGTAGCTTTCAAAGACGCGCTTCCAATAAGTTTTGTCGCTCTTCCCATAGAACAGCAGGACATCATGGACCGGTCCCCACCGCTTCGAACCGCCGTGTGAGCCAGTTCGCTTCCAGATAACTTCGTTGAGGAAATTCTCCCCGCCGAAAATGCTATCGATCACAAGCCGCAGGTAATGGCTGGCGGTGGGGTCGCAGTGGAGGTAGAGTGAGCCGGTCGGCTTCAAGACCCGGTGGAGTTCGACAAGACGCGGGGCCATCATCGCGAGGTAGGCCATCATCGGGGAGGTTTTGAGGAACTTCTTCAGCGCCTCGACGAGTTCGACGACGCTGGCGTTGGGGCAGGTGTCAATGAACTGGTGATAGGTGGCGTCCACGTCGGCTGTCCATTCCCACGTGTCGGTG
>CAIKAP010000189.1 GCA_903825435.1 uncultured Verrucomicrobiota bacterium | reverse complement strand
GGGCCGACGCCAAGGGCGGAGCATGGTCGCCCATCGTAAAAGTAAGCCGAAGGGCCTCTGGAAAAACTGTTTTCACACCTTCGGCTCGCCATCTCCACTCCAATCGCCATCCACTAAAAGAAGTTTTGCAAGAACGTCTATTGTTTCAGGTACTTGCCGATCAATAGATGGAGCTTCTTGCGCATGGTGGCAGGCATAACGACCGGGGCGGTCATGATCGTGTTGGCTAGCGCGTGTTGGCAGGGGCAATCCGTTGCGGGATCGAGTCCGTCGACGACCTTGTGGAGGATGGCTTGCGACATCGCTACGTTTTTGCGGAGATAGTCGATGATCATTTCGATGGAGACCGTCTCGTGGCTTTCGTGCCAGCAGTCGTAGTCGGTCACCATTGCCATCGTCGTATAACAAATCTCTGCCTCGCGGGCGCACCGGGCTTCGCCGTAGTTGGTCATCCCAATCACGTCCCAGCCCATCACCCGGTGGAAATTGGATTCCGCCAGCGTCGAGAACGACGGACCTTCCATGTTCACATAGGTGCCGCCCATGTGGATGGTGGCGCCCGCCTCGCGGCCCGCACGTCCCACCAACTGCCGCAGGCGCTCGCAGACCGGGTGCGCAAACGGAACATGCGCGACGATGCCGTGACCGAAGAACGTAAGGTCGGCGCTGCGTTTGGTGCGGTCGAAGAACTGGTCAATCAAAACAATGTCCATCGGCTTGTACTGTTCCTTGAGGCTGCCGACGGCACTGACGCTGATGATGTGGGTGACGCCTAGTTTCTTCATTGCATAAATGTTGGCACGATGGTTCAACTCGCTCGGCAGGATCCGGTGCCCGCGCCCGTGTCGGGGAAGAAAGACCACGTCGCGACTGTGGAGCTGCCCGCAGAGCAATGGGCCTGAGGGATTGCCGAATGGCGTGGTTACGCTGACCCGGCGTTTCCGTTCAATGCCGTCCATTTCATAAAGTCCACTACCGCCAATGATACCGATTTTCATAGGTATCCGAATACGAGACTTTGGACGCCAACGCAAGTCGGAACAGAAACGAAACATCTGTCGGTGCACGCTATGGTGTTCTGTCACTGCACTGTCAATACTTTCCCCTCGTTACCCAACCAGCCTAGGTCGCAATCTACTCGCCTCTCCCTGATTTTTCATTGCCGCCGACAAGCCGAGACCGTAGAGTTACACCACACATGAAACTAGCACTCGCCCAACTTAACACCACTGTCGGCGACCTCCGCGGTAACGCCGCTAAAATCCTTGATGCTTACCGCCGTGCCGCCGCTGCGGGCGCGGAACTCGTCATCACACCCGAGCTGGCCATCACCGGCTATCCGCCGCGCGACTTGCTCTCGAAACGACGGTTCATTGACGACAACCTTCATACCTTCGACGAACTCGTCCAGCAAATCGGCGAGACGGCGCTCATCACCAGTTACGTTGATTATAATCCCGACGTTTTCGGCAAACCGTATTACAACGCCGCCGCGCTGCTCCAGAACAAACAAGTCCTCGCACGCCGTTTCAAAACGCTCCTGCCGACCTACGATGTCTTCGATGAAGACCGCTATTTCCAGCCCACCCCGCGCAACGAGCCAGTCGGCTTCGGTACCTGCCGGCTCGGCATCACCATCTGCGAAGATATCTGGAACATCGAACGGTTTGCGCCGATCCGTTACTCCCACGATCCGCTAGCGGACTTCGCCCATGCCGGGCTGCGGCTTTTGGTGAACCTCTCCGCCTCGCCTTACCACATCGGCAAAGGCCGGTTGCGCCACGAATTGCTCCGCGGCGTCGCGCGCCGTTACCGTGTTCCACTCGCGTACTGCAATCTTGTCGGCGGCAACGACGAACTCATCTTCGACGGACGCAGCATGGTCTTCGACGCCAACGGCAATCTCCTCGCCCAAGGCAAACCATTCGCCGAAGACCTTCTCATCGTTGACCTCGAAGCGCCGCCCCAACCGTTCGAGCCGCGCGAAAAAATCGCCTCGCTCCACGACGCGCTCGTCCTCGGCCTCCGCGACTATGCCGCGAAATGCGGATTCAAGAGCGCCGTCCTCGGCCTCAGCGGCGGCATCGACTCCGCTCTCACCGCCTGCCTCGCCGTCGAAGCGTTTGGAAAAGAAAACGTCCTCGGCGTCTCGCTCCCCTCGCAATTCTCCTCGCAAGGCAGCCTCGACGACGCGCGCGACCTCGCCACCAACCTCGGCATCCGTTACGATGTCATCCCGATCCAATCCGCCTTCGAGCAACTCAAAGCCACATTGAAACCCGCCTTTACCGGTCGCACCGAGGACACGACGGAAGAAAATCTGCAAGCGCGCGTGCGCGGCACACTCCTCATGGCGCTCTCGAACAAATTCGGCCACCTCCTCCTCACCACCGGCAACAAGAGCGAGATGGCCGTCGGCTATTGCACGCTCTACGGCGATATGAACGGCGGCCTCGCCGTCATCGCCGACGTGCCGAAGACCATGATCTACGAACTCGCCCGCTACATCAACCGTGACGCCCAACTCATTCCCCAGGCCAGCATCACCAAAGCGCCCAGCGCCGAGCTGCGTCCCAACCAGACCGACCAAGACAGCCTGCCGCCCTACGAAGTCCTCGACGCCATCCTCAAACGCTACATCGAAGAGAACAAGAGCGCCATCGAGATCATCGCCGAGACCGGCTACGAAGAGAAACTCGTCCGCGACATCGTCCGCAAGATTGACCTCAACGAGTACAAGCGCAAACAAGCCCCCCCTTGTCTGCGCGTCACCACCAAAGCCTTCGGAATCGGCCGCCGCGTCCCCATTGCCCAGCGGTATGTGGAAAGGTAGGAGTCACGGACGCGGAAATGTATCTTTAGACCAATCTATTCGACAGTCATTTCTTTTTCAGTCCACGTCCGATACCATCCGCAATCTGTCGAGCCGCAGTGCTGAGATTGACTCTCATGATGCCGTCTGCAGGTGACCCTTTTGCCCCACCTTTTCCGTTCTCCCATGTGGCACCAATGATGAGTTGACCGGTTGATGTCGACACCAGTTTCACACTTGCACTTTCGGGTGCACTGTCGTAACCGGCCACAGACTTGACGAGGAGTATCGTGTCAATTCCCTTATCCGCAAGTTTTCGAATGTTCTGCGGATCTGCTATCTCAAACTCGGTAAGATTCCATCGAGCTATGATGCTTGTGACGGTAGCTGTATCAAGGATGTCGACGCCGTATCGCAGAAGTTCAACACCAATCGCGTCTGCGAGAACACCTCCACTTGGCATGAGTGCAACCTTTTGCACAGGCTGAGGAAGTGTTCCTGGAGTGCGTGAGACACTCATACTTGGCGAGGCACAACCACACATCATAAATATGATCACTAGAAATCCGAGGAAGTTGCCCAAATATCTTACCTGAGACGTTCTTGCAAAACTCGCTTTTGCGGGCTTTTTCGGCGATGGATTTGAACGGGATGCAAGGGGAAGCGTCTCAGAGTTATGCATGAACTGACCGCGATCTTCCACCATCTTCAACGCCATCTTTTCCCTACACTCG
>CAIKAP010000188.1 GCA_903825435.1 uncultured Verrucomicrobiota bacterium | reverse complement strand
GGGCCGACGCCAAGGGCGGAGCATGGTCGCCCATCGTAAAAGTAAGCCGAAGGGCCTCTGGAAAAACTGTTTTCACACCTTCGGCTCGCCATCTCCACTCCAATCGCCATCCACTAAAAGAAGTTTTGCAAGAACGTCTGACTATAATCATTTGCGTGACGATAGCCGAGTGACACCTTCGCGAAGCCGTTCGCCCAAAAACCCATTCTACCGAAGCTCATGAACACCACGGCGACGTCCTCTTTGCTCAAGACAAACGCACTGAACCAACGAAGAGTATCACCAAGTATCTAGTTGCTCGCGGGCCGGCAGTGGCGCGAGTTTCTTGTGCGGTTCCAGTTGATACCAGAAGGCCACCGATGCGATGTCGTCCGTCTCTTGGAGATACTTGAAGTTCTTTTGCCAGCCGAGCGCTTGGATAGTGACCCGCAGATTTTTCTCGAAACGGATCGGGTCGGGAATGTGCCAGCGGTAGAGACCGAACCGCTGGCCGGGCTCGTAAATTTTGTCGGGGGGCAGGACTTGAGCGAGACCGGCGTACGGCGTACAGAAGGTCTGATATCTCTTTTTCACCAATGGCGGCGCGTTGGTAGCGGCGGCAGGCACCGTCTCGCGCGTCTCGAAATTGTAGGAACCGCAGAAATAATCCTCCGTGCCGGTGCCGCAGATGGTCGGCCAGTCCTTGTCGTCGTCCATGTAGAACTTGATTTCGCCTTCGCCCCACCAGCCGGGACTGCGGACTTCCCACGCGAGGTACGTGCCGACATATTGACCGCGGCCAGCGACGCCGTCGAGGATCGTGTAGATGCCCTTTTGCGCGAGCGGTTTCTCGCGGCGGAACTGCGCGTGCAAGTAACCGGCGTCGGCCGGCACGGCGGTGAGCGTGTAGTTGATCTGATAGTAGAGCGTCATGTCCTTGTCGTCGAGATTCTCCATCGTGATCCGCACCTTCTTACGGAACGGCATCGGCCAATAGCAGTTGAACGCGCTAGCGGGGTTGACGCAGACCGCCAGCGAGTTGACTGGGCAATAGCCCCAGCCGCATGCGAAGAAGTCGCCGACCGGGCACTCGATGGACGGTTCGGTTTCATCGTCCCAGTAGAATCGGAGGATGGAGCGGCGCCAGTTGCCGGTCGGCGTCATCCAAATCTGTTGGATGCAGCCGGGGCCAGTGATCTCGCCGAGGGTGAACATCGTTTTCGATTTGATGCGGATGGAGGGCGAGATTTTCCAGCCCTGTCCGAGTTCGCTGGCGGCATGTTTGCCAGTGCCTTCGGTGGCCATGCCGGCTTTGCCCTTTTCGCCGGTGAAGTTTTCCGGGCTGATCGAGCGGGTTTGCGCTTCCGAGACGCGGAAGACGTTGCCCATGTTCACGCCGAGGCCGGCTTGCCTGGCGCACCCGCCGAGCATCGACAGCGACAAGGCGGCGACTGAGATGGCGAGAATCGAGGTTTTCATGTGGTCAGTTTGCCAGAGCATCTTGGAGAAGCAACTGCAAAACCAGCAACGGTGGTCAGGTGAGCTTGTCCATCCAATCCTTGTCCACAAGGACGTCGAGGTCGAGGAAGATTTTCCGGTTCATGGCGACTTCAAGTTCTTTGCGGGCGAAACTGCCGATGTCTTTGATCTTGCGAGCGCCCTGGCCGATGAGCATGCGCTGGTGGCGGTCGTCGATGGTGAGGATGACGGCCTTGATGTAGAGCATCGAACGGCCGTCCTTTGTCTTACGGTCTTCGATCTTTTCGAGTTTGACGACGGCAGTGTAGGGGACTTCCTGGCTGGTCTTGAGGTAAAGTTTTTCGCGGATGAGTTCAGTGATCCAGAATTCGTTGGTGACGTTGCTGACTTGGCCTTCAGGATAGTGCGCCGGGCCGACGGGCAGGTGGCCGAAGATGGCCTTGATGACGAGGTCGATGTTCTTGTCCTTGAGCGCGGAGACTTCGATGACGCCGGCGTACTTTGGGCCGCGTTCCACCCAACTCTGGCGGAAGGGACGGTCGGGGAGGTCGAGTTTGTTGAGGACGAGAATCTTTGGCTTGGTGACGTGGCTGACCATCTCGATGACGCGTTGGTCCTCGGGGCCAACGGGACGCGTCGGGTCGGCGACGTGGACGAAGACGTCAATGCCTTCGATGGCGTCGCGGACTTTGTGGTGGAGGTTGGTGACGAGCTTGCTGGGCTGGGTTTTGAAGATGCCGGGGGTGTCAACGAAGACGATCTGACCTTCGGGCCGGTTGACGATGCCGTGGTAGGTGTCGCGCGTGGTTTGTGGCTTGGGGGTGACGATGGCGATCTTGGTGCCGACCAGCGCGTTGAGCAGCGTGGATTTGCCGACGTTGGTGCGGCCAACGAGGACGGCGATACCGGATTTGAAGTTGGGGTTATCCATCACGGCAAAGTGTAACCCAGAAAGGCCCCAAACAGCAACGGCAAGGTTGCATCCTTGCTATCAGATACATTATGTTCGACGCAATGAAACAGGTGTTACCAGCGCATCGTGCTCATCCACGGCAGTTTGAGGATTTCAAGTTGGTCTATCCGGTCCTCTCGCGGCGGAGCGGCGGCATTTCGATCGGATTGAATATGAATCCGGACCGGAAATGCAGTTTCAACTGCATTTACTGTCAGGTGGATCGGAGTTCCATGCCGGTCAATGCGTGGTTCGATCTGGCTGTCGCGGAAAACGAATTGCGGGCGATGCTAGACATGGTGGAATCTGGAGCTCTCGGTAAGCTTTCCCAGTTTCGCGAGGTGCCGGAAGAATTGCTGCAGTTGAAGGACGTAGCGCTAAGTGGTGACGGCGAACCGACCCTGCTGCCGGGTTTTGCGGAGGCAGTCGAGATGGTGGCGCGCGTGAAACCGACGGGGGTGAAGTTGCTGTTGATCACGGACGCGGCGGGGCTGGATCGGGCGGAGGTGAAACGCGGCTTGGCCACGATGGATGCACACGACGGCGAGATTTGGGCCAAGCTGGACGCGGGCACGGAGGAGTATTTCAAGTTGATTGACCGCACCAGCATGCCGTTTGCGCGAATCCTGAAGAACCTGGCCGAGTGCGCCAAGGTGCATCCGATAGTAATCCAGAGCATGTTTATGAAGGTGTACGGCCACGGGCCGTCGGCGGAAGAGATCGGGGCGTACAGTGACCGGTTGCTGGAAATCCTGGCGGCGAACGGGAGCATCAAGCAGGTGCAGATCGGCACCGTCGCCCGCGCCCCCATGGCGACAATCAACGGCCGGCCCGCCTGGCATTCGGTGACCGCGCTGTCGGACGCAGAACTGGATGCGATTCGGGATTGCGTGCGGCATCGGACGTGTTTGCCGACCGAAAGCTACTACGGCGGCCACGGCCCCGAAAATCGGGGTTGACGCCGGCGGACTCTTCCGCTACTTTTGCGCCCCCTTACGGAAGGAAAAGAAGGACATTTTATGTACGCAGTCATCAGAACAGGCGCCAAACAGTACCGGGTACAACCCGGCGATAAACTCGAAGTCGAATTGCTCGACGGCGAAAACGGCAAGGAAATCGTCCTTGACGACGTGTTGCTCGTCGCCGACGGCGACAATGTGACCGTCGGAAAGCCGACCGTCGCCGGCGCGCGCGTGACCGCCGAGGTCATTGAGGCCGACCAGAAGGCCAAGAAGGTCATCGCCTTCAAGTTCCGCCGCCGCGAGGGCTACCACCGCAAGCGCGGCATCCGCGCCCACCACACCATTTTGAAAATCAAAGAGATTATCGTAAAGTAGCAGCAGCAAGAAGGAGTACCCACCATGGCCCATAAAAAAGGACAAGGCAGTTCACGTAACGGTCGCGATTCCGTCAGCAAACGCCTCGGCGTAAAGGCATTCGGCGGCGAATCCGTCACCGCCGGCAGCATCATCATCCGCCAACGCGGCGCCCGCTGGGTCGCCGGCGCCAATGTCGGCACCGGCCGCGACTGGTCGCTGTACGCGCTCACCGATGGCAAAGTCCGCTTCGACAAGAACGGTCACCGCGTCAACATCGACCTCGCTCCCGTGACCGCCTGACGCAATTTTCGGTTTCCATTTCGGCACGCGTGTGGCAACGGCCAGGCGCGTGCCGAAACCGTCTTTTGGGTTTGACTCAGTGGAGCGTTTCGGTACTCTCCGTCGCACCCCGTAACTTGGAGATTTAATTATGGCAAAGCTATCCATCACAGACTTGAAAGACCTCTGCGCCAAGCGCGTCCTCATGCGCGTGGACTACAACGTGCCGCTCGACGAGACCGGCGCCATCACCGACGAAAAACGCATCAAAGCCACCGTTCCCAGCATCGAATACCTCGTCAAGGCCGGCGCCAAGATCATCCTCTGCTCCCACCTCGGCCGCCCCAAAGGCAAACGCGACCCGAAACAAAGCCTCAAACCCTGCGCCGTCGCCCTCAGCAAGATCCTCAACAAACCCGTCTCCTTTGTGGACGATTGCATCGGCGACAAAGTTGACGCCGCCGTCGCCGTGCTCAAGGATGGCGACATCCTCCTCCTCGAAAACCTCCGGTTCTATGCCGAGGAAGAGAAGAATGACCCGGTTTTTAGCGCCAAGCTCGCCAAGAACGCCGACGTTTACATCAACGACGCTTTCGGCACCGCTCACCGCGCCCACGCCTCGACCGAGGGCGTCGCGCAACTCATCAAGAAACGCGGCGGTCAGGCGGCGGCCGGTTTCCTGATGGAGAAAGAATTGAAATACCTCGGCGGCGCGCTCGCCAACCCCGCGCATCCGTTTGTCTGCATCCTCGGAGGCGCGAAAGTCTCCGACAAGATCAACGTCATCGAGAACCTGCTGAAGATCGCCGACGTCATCCTCATCGGCGGCGCGATGGCCTACACCTTC
Organism: uncultured Verrucomicrobiota bacterium; assembly: GCA_903825435.1. Lineage (GTDB taxonomy): Bacteria > Verrucomicrobiota > Verrucomicrobiia > Palsa-1439 > Palsa-1439 > CAIKAP01. Next base: position 6,722 of record CAIKAP010000188.1, on the reverse strand, counting down.
CGCAAAGCGCAAGGCTTCAACGTCGGCGGCTCACTCTGCGAGAACGACAAGATCGACCTCGCCAAGTCGCTCCTCGAAAAAGCCAAGGGCAAGAAGTTCCTCCTCCCCTCCGACCAGCTTCAGACCACCAAGATCGAAGCCGGCGCGCCGTCGCAGATCACCAAGGACCCCAACATCACCGACGGCTGGCAGGGCGTTGACATCGGCCCGAAGACCATTGAGGAATACAAGAAGGTCATCGCCACCGCAAAGACCATCGTCTGGAACGGCCCGATGGGCGTGTTCGAGATTCCCGATTTCGCCAAGGGCACGTTTGAAGTCGCGCAGGCCGTGGCCGACGCGACGCAGAAGAACGGCGCCACCACCATCATCGGCGGCGGTGACAGCGCCAAGGCCGTCAAGAAAGCCAAACTCGCCGACAAAGTCAGCTTCGTCAGCACCGGCGGCGGAGCCAGCCTCGAATTCCTCGAAGGCAAAGAACTCCCCGGCGTCGCCGCGCTAAGCGAGAAGACCTAAAGGAGAATGAAACCGCTGTTCACAGTCCACGCCGGAGAATACCTCGTTGGTTCACATATCGAGGCGCATTACCCGAAATGGAATGTGTGGGTGCCGTCGAAGGACACAGGAGTAGATTTGCTCGTCACAAACGCGAGAAACACCCGGACAGTGTCTCTGCAAGTTAAGTTCTCCAAGGACTTCACTCCCACCCACCGGACTGATTTTCTTCAGATGAAGTTGATGGCAACCGGGTGGTGGACGCATCAGGAAGAGAAGATTAGGAAATCGCGTGCGGATTTCTGGGTTTTCGTCCTTCCTTCATTCACAGAGCACCAGACTTGTTTCATAGTCATCCCACCAGCAGAACTCCTGCGGCGACTTCGGAGGATCCACGGTAAAGCCGAGAAACGGATTCACTCCTATCTTTCGGTGACGAAATCTAAACGTTGTTGGGAAACAAGAGGCTTGCCGAATGCCGACCAAGAATTGCTGGCCTTTGACCGTTTCACGAATAAAGACCGGGATTTCACACCATTTCTGGATGGATGGGAACAAGTTGAACGGCGGATGAAATAGCGTCGCACAGAAGTATTGACTGTTGGCCGTAAATCTGGACACTACCCGCTCGACATGAATCCCAATCGCAAACCCATCATTGCCGGCAACTGGAAGATGTACAAGACGGCGGCGGAAGCCGTCGCGCTCGTCAACGCCCTCAAGGCCGAAGTCGCCGGTATCGAAACCGTTGAGACTGTCGTCTGCCCGCCGTTCACCGCGCTGGCCGTCGTCCAACCGGCGTTGGCCGGCTCGAACGTCCAGCTTGCGGCGCAAAACGTTCACTGGGAAAAGGAAGGCGCGTTCACAGGCGAAGTTTCTGCGCCGATGCTCAAGGAACTTGGCGTCCGCTACGCCGTCATCGGCCACAGCGAGCGTCGGCAGTTCTTCGGCGAAACGGACGCAGGCGTCAACAAGCGCGCGAAAGCCGCGCTGGCCAACGGGCTGCGCCCGATCGTTTGCGTCGGCGAGACGTTGAAGGAACGCGAAGCGAACCGGACCGAGCAGGTCATCAAAACGCAGATCACTGGCGGCCTCGCCGGGTTGAGCAAGAACGAGATGCTCGAAACCGTCATCGCGTACGAGCCTGTTTGGGCCATCGGCACCGGCAAGACCGCCTCGCCGCAACAGGCGCAGGACGTCCACGCATTTATCCGCAAGCTGATCGCGTCGCTGTTCGACGCCGACACCGGGGCGCGGGTGCGCATCCAGTACGGCGGCAGCGTCAAGCCGGACAACGCAAAGGAACTGCTCGGCCAGCCCGACATCGACGGCGCACTCGTCGGCGGCGCGAGCTTGAAGGCGGACGGTTTTGCCGCCATCGTGAAAGCAGGAGTACAAGCATGAATATATTGATTTGGATACTGACGACGATTCACGTGATCGTCGCCGTGGTGCTGGTGGTGTTGGTGTTGATGCAGAAGTCGTCCGATCAGGGCGTCGGCGCCGCGTTCGGCGGTCAGATGACCGAGACGATGTTCGGCGGCAGCATCACGCCGCTGGTCAAGATGACGATCTATTGCGCCTGCATCATGCTGGCGACGACGTTGACGCTGGCGGCGCTGCACTCGCGCCGCAGCGGCCAGGTGCGCGAAGCTTCGCTGCTGAACAAGCTGCAACAAACTGCGCCTGCCATGCCGCCCGGCGGCGCCCCGCCGATGCCCGGAACAAAACCGGAACAAATCCCGGCGCCGGCGTCCGCGCCCGCACCGGTCGGCACCCCGGCTCCTGCGCCGGTGAAGTAACAACTTTTCGGAGGCGATGATGCTCTCCGTCCGTTTGTTGACGAAAATCACGGCGGCGGGGAGCATCCTTCTTTTGGCGTTGAGCGGTTGCGACCGTAAACAGGAGAACACCGACTCGACGTTGTACCTCATTGGCGGCGATTTCAAGGGATTCGATCCCGTGGACAGCGGCGACACGGAGTCGGCAGAGGAAGTCTGTCGGGTATACGAGGGATTGCTGGAGTACTCGTACTTGGAGCGTCCGTACAAGGTCACCCCACGCCTGGCCGAGGCGTTGCCGGAAATTTCCGAGGACGGGTTGACGTACACGTTCCGTCTCCGGAAGGGTATCCGGTTCACCGATGACCCGTGTTTCCCCGGCGGCAAGGGCCGCGAGGTGACGGCGACGGATTTTGTCTATTCGTTCAAGCGGATGCTCGACCCGAGACGGCAATCGGATGGCGACTGGATTTTCATCCACCACGTGCTCGGCGCCAGAGGGTGGGCGGAGAAAGGCGAGTTCGACGCGCCGTTGCCGGGCTTCGTCGCGGTGGACGATTACACCTTGCAGATCAAGCTCGCCAAACCGTACCCACAATTGCGCTGGGTGTTGACGATGTCGTACGCGTTCGTCGTGCCGCGCGAGGCGGTCGAGCTCTACAAGAAAAAATTTCGCGAGCATCCCGTCGGTACCGGGCCGTTTCGCCTGAAATCGTGGCGGCAGCGCTACCGCATCGAGTACGAACGGAACCCATCCTTCAGCGGCCAACGTTATCCCGACAAAGGCATGCCCGGCGACCGCGAGGCGGGGCTGCTCGACGACGCCGGCAAGCCGTTGCCGATCGTCGAGCGGATTGTCCTGTACGACGTGAGCGAGTACTACACGTTCTGGCAGATGTTTCTAGGCGGGCAGATTGGCGCGTCCGCGTTGAATAAGGACTACTTCGAGAAGGCGGTCACGCCGCAGTTGGGTCTCAGCGACGACCTCAAACGCCGCGGTGTCCGCCTCTACAAGACGCCCGAACCGAGCACCTGGTACATCGGCTTCAACATGAAGGACACCGTTGTCGGCGGGAACAACCCCAAGCTGCGCCAGGCGTTTGCCTGCGCCATCAACGTCCCGAAACTCTGCGAAGTCATTTATAACAACCGCTACACGCCCGCCAACTCGCTGATCCCGCCCGGCATCGCCGGGCACACCGAGAAACCGTACGCGTACACTTACAACCCGGAGCGCGCGAAGCGATTGATCGCCCAGGCCGGTTACCCCGGTGGCCGCGACAAGAATGGCAACCCGCTGCGGCTGACGATGATCATGCCCGGCGCGGGCAGCACTGACGTGCGGCAGATGGGGGAATTTTTCGCCGATCACCTGCGCGCCCTTGGCGTGGAACTGGTGGCGCAGCAATTGAGTTTCGCCGAGTACCTGCGGCGCGAACACGACGGCAATTACCAGGTCATGTACGCCGGGTGGATCGGCGATTATCCGGATGCGGAGAATTTTCTGAATCTGTTCTACAGCCCGAACAAATGCCCCGGCGTCAACGCCACCAATTACCAGAACCCGGAGTTCGACAAGCTGTACGAGCGCATCGCCATCATGACCGATTCGCCAGAGCGCACGGCGCTGTACGAGCAGATGGTTGACATGGTGATGGCGGATTGCCCGTGGGCGCTGATGACGTATCCGCTGACCTACGGCCTGTACCAGCCGTGGTTCCAGAACTACAAGCGCCACCCGTTCTCTTACGCCAGCTCGAAGTACCACAAGGTTTTGCCTCACTGACGCCATGATTGCCTACATCATACGCCGGCTTATTTCCGTGATTCCGATCACGCTGGGCGTGTTGATGCTCACCTTCCTCCTGTTCCGCGTCATCGGCGGTAATCCCGCCTACCGCATCGCCGGCAAGAACGCCACGCCCGCCAAGATCGCCCAGATCACGCGCGATCGCGGCTACGACAAGCCGTATTTCGTCAACTTCCAGAATTTCCCGCGCCAGGTGTTCGACGCACAGTTCCCGCGCATGATCGGCAAGCTGGTACGCGGCGATTTCGGCGAGTCCATCACGACAAAGGAGAAGGTCCGTAACATCCTCATCGAAGGCGCCTGGCCGTCGATATGCCTGACGATGCCGCTGTTCTTCCTGAACCTCATGATTGCCGTCGCGCTGGCGTTGGTGGCGGCGTACTACCGCAACACCTGGGTGGACCGCTCGCTGGTCGTGCTCTCGACTGTTGGCATGAGCGTCAGCTCGCTCGTGTACATCATGGTCGCCCAGTTCTGGCTGGCTGGAGAATGGCGATTGTTCCCGGTGTGGGGCTTCGAAGGCCCGCAGTACCTCGCGTTGCCTCTGTTGATCGGCGTCGTTGCTGGCGTCGGTGGCAGCGTGCGGTTCTACCGCACGGTCGTGCTCGACGAGATGTTCCAAGACTACGTCCGCACCGCCCGCGCCAAGGGCGTGTCGCCGCAGCGCATCCTGTTCAGCCACGTGTTGCGCAACGCGCTGATTCCGATCCTGACCAATGTCATCATCGCGCTGCCGTTCCTCTATACCGGGTCGCTGTTGCTGGAGAGCTTCTTCGGCATCCCCGGACTCGGTCGCCAGCTCGTCATGGCCATCCCCAACGGTGACGAGGACGTCATCTACGCCGAGACGTTCCTCGGTTCGATGTTGTTCGTGGTCGCCAATACGCTCACTGACATCGCGTACACGTGGGCCGACCCGAGGATTCGCCTGAAATGAGCGCCGCTGCCTCCAAACCGGAAAGCCTCTGGGCCATCGCCTGGCACCAGCTCCGCCGCAACCGGCTGGCGATGATCTGCCTCGGCATCCTCACCGCGTACATCATCATCTGGTTTTACGCCGAGGGAGTGTTCTGGCGCGGACGCATCCTCGACAAGACGCCAACCTACAAAGTTGCCCACTACGAAATCCGCAACCTGCCGCCCAGCGCGCACCACTGGCTCGGCACCAACTATGCCGGCAAAGACAACCTGCTGCTGGTCGCGCAGGGCACCCGCATCGCTTTCGAGATTGGTCTGCTCACCTCGTTCATCGTCATCCCGCTCGGCTTCGTCCTCGGCGCGCTTGCCGGGTATTTTGGACGCAAGACCGACACCGTCATCACTTACCTGTTCAGCGTCATCGGCAGCGTCCCGGACATTCTGCTTATCATCGGCATCGCTTACGTCATCCACGGAGTCGTCGACCGCAGCACTGCCATGCAGGCGTTGACCCGCTACGTTGACAGCGGCCTGCTCTCCGTCTGCATCGCGATGGGATTCACCGGCTGGGTCGGCCTCTGCCGGCTCATTCGCGGCGAATACATCAAACATCGCGACCGCCAATACGTTCTCGCCGCGCGCGCCCTTGGCGTCGGCCATCTCGGCATCATGTTCCGGCACATCGCGCCGAACGTCCTCCACATCGTCATCATCAACTTCTCCCTCCGCTTCCCCGGCCTCATCCTCACCGAAGTCGTCCTCAGCTTCCTCGGCGTCGGCATCGCCAACGAACCGAGTTGGGGCGCCATCATCAACGACGCCAAACAACGCCTCTGGCTCGGTAACTGGTGGGAACTCGCCGGCGCCACTGCCGCCATGTTTTTCCTCGTACTCGCGCTGAACCTGTTCGGCGACGCGTTGAGAGATGCCCTCGACCCGAAACTCCGTACCGCCGACACCAAGTCCGCCTGAAACTGTGACCCTCTGAGCTGTCTCCCCTTTCACTCCTCTTGCTGTCAAGTGTGACGAGTTGACTCCGGCGACTGTGTTGATACCTAGTAGTACTAGGCATCGGCGGTCCAGACGTTACAACTTCTGCCAACCGTCTCCACGTTTTCCATCCGGAACATTTCCGGGACACAGCGTTATACCACTCATTCCAGTCAATTGGCAGGACTCGACGCTGGGGATTCTAATGTAAACTACCCGCTAGACCGCCAGCCACATCCAAACTCCCACGATGGGAACGACAAAGAATCCGAGCAACGTCAGGTGACCGTAACCTCTGTAGATTCTAACAACAACATCACAACCGACGTCGATAATGGACGCTATGACCCAAAGGATAAAAGGATAGTACCAAATCGTCTTGAATCCAAAATAGACTAAGAATGAGATTCCTGTGATTCTGCAAATTAGAAGATACAACTTACAGACAAAGGACCAGGGAGGGTCAATCCAAAGGGCCCTGCCGAGTGGAGTTACGAAAGCCCAACTGGCTGCTTTCAGTGTATGTAAACTGTGTTCAACTTGGATGCCGTAAAACACATGGTACACGATGTACAGGATGCTGGGAGTAATAATATTCATATGACGTTCTTGCAAAACTCGCTTTTGCGGGCTTTTTCGGCGATGGATTTGAACGGGATGCAAGGGGAAGCGTCTCAGAGTTATGCATGAACTGACCGCGATCTTCCACCATCTTCAACGCCATCTTT
>CAIKAP010000187.1 GCA_903825435.1 uncultured Verrucomicrobiota bacterium | reverse complement strand
GGGCCGACGCCAAGGGCGGAGCATGGTCGCCCATCGTAAAAGTAAGCCGAAGGGCCTCTGGAAAAACTGTTTTCACACCTTCGGCTCGCCATCTCCACTCCAATCGCCATCCACTAAAAGAAGTTTTGCAAGAACGTCTTGGGACAAGAGAATTAAACTTCACCCACCTCCGATCGACAGAGCAGACCCAAAAACTCGCAACCAAATGGCTAAAGTGTTACCGGTTTCCCTCAGGGTGTTGCGAGTTCACCCTAAAAAGACAGGAACGGTTGCGAGTTTAGGGGCATTTTCAATTTGGTGAGGGGCAAAACTCGCAACAGATGGTGCTCAGACTCGCAACAGTTGAGGTCGGAGGCTTCAGTGAGTCTCCAAGGAGCGCCGATTTCCAACGGCGGTGGAAATCTTCAGTTACCCGCGAACCAAAGCCGAGATCTTGATGCTTGAAGTTCACAACAAGGGGCGATCGTTGGTTTGGTCAGGCGGGCAGGAACAGGCGGAGCATTATGTCCATCAACTTCACAGTTACCAACTCCTGGCGAAGATGGAGAAGGTCGAGGCATGACGGCATTGCGCGTTGAAACTGTGGACGAGAAGACTGTACGGCTAGCCGGCATTGCTCCACTGATGGCTGACTGCTTGCAACGTCTTGGCGACATCCTCGGGCAACGGGATACCCCAGCAGCGCGCCAGCGGTTGATTCCCACGCCCAGCACCGACGACAGCATCAACGCTGAGTGGGAGCGGTTCGTTACGCCGGATCTTCGCCATCTGTTTGTGAGCGCCGGTGAAACCGTTTTGCAGGACCTCACGGCGATGCAGGCCGATCCGCACGACCCGAAGTGCTTCCGTGTCGCATTCCCCGCCGCCCACATCAACGCCTGGATGAGCGCAATCAATCAAGCCCGTCTCATTCTCAGCGAACAGCATCATGTCACAGAGCAAGATATGAATCGCCAGGGCCTCGATCTGAAGCGCACCACCGACATCCCTTTGATCCGCATAAATCTCCTCGGTTGGATCCTCGGAGTGCTCATCCAATACGGCGACCGCGCTGGGACTGTGGGGTGACTCTTTTGGGTTGTCCACCAAGTGATAACTATTTACCAGTCTGGGTGACAGCCAAAGAGCCATCCAGTCGGGTATAACCAGAGTCGCCCTGTGCTTATAATGACCCCGGACGGGTATAAATAAACATCTTGAATGTCTTTGCTATACCCGTTATGGTGTAGCCGTTATGGAAAACGATGAACGTCATACCCCATCAGGTATAACAAGCACCCTCAACCTTCAAGTGAAAGAATTGAGGGAGAAGGCTGGCCTGACGCAGGCGATGACGGCCAGTCGCTGCGGTGTCGGATTGCGGTTCATCCGGGATCTTGAGCAGGGAAAGGCGACGGTGCGTGTGGACAAAGTAAATCAAGTACTCGCTCTTTTTGGCTGCCATCTTCAAGCGGTGAAGGATCGTGAAACCCTTGCGTAAAGCCAGCGTGATGTTCAAGGAGACGATGTCCGGTGTCATCGAGGAAACCGGTACGGGCTATCGCTTCACCTACGATCCCTCCTACCTGACCGGTGGCAAAATCATCGGAATCGCCTTCCCTCTGCGGGAAGAGCCGTATGAAAGTCGGACTTTGTTTCCGTTTTTTAAGGGACTCTTGCCTGAGGGCTGGTTTCGGGAGATCGTTTGCCAGACCCTCAAGATAGACCCCAAGGATGACTTCGGATTACTCATCCATGCCTGCGGGGATTGTATCGGGGCGGTATGGATCAAGCCATGACGAACCACTGCGACATTTGCGGACGGGGCGTTGACGACGCTGACAGCCGGTATCATTCCGCCTGCCTACGCCGTATGTTCGGAACCCCATCCCTGCCGAGTGTTGACATGAGCCACGGCGATGTGTTGATGAAGGCCCAGGAGATGGCGGGGAGGATGTCCATCTCGGGGGTGCAACCCAAACTCTCCGTGTCCCGTCAAGGCTCTCACTTGATACCCGTGACTTCCGGCGGACAGTTTATCCTCAAGCCCCAGACGGAGCGGTTCCCGTTGCTGCCGCAGAATGAGAACCTGTGTATGATCATGGCCGGGCTGATGGGAATCGATGTACCGCCGCACGGGCTTTTTGATCTGATGGACGGATCCCCAGCTTATCTTATCCGCCGTTTTGACCGCACCAAGGACGGCGGGAAACTGCGGTGCGAGGATTTTGTTCAGATCCTGGGAGAGGACGACAAGTACAGAGGGTCAATGGAGCGGATCGGAAAGAAGATACGGGAGCTCTCCAGCGTCCCCGGACTCGATGTGCAGTTGTTCTTCGAGCGAGTGCTGTTGAATTTCCTGCTCGGCAATGGCGATGCGCATCTGAAGGATTTCTCGATGCTGGAAACCGATGACGGCGACCTGCGATTGTCACCGGCGTATGACATCGTTTGCTCCAAGGTCGTGATCCCCAAAGAGACCGACTGTGCGCTGACTGTGAATGGCAAGCACGATAAGATTACTCGTCGTGACTTCTTGACGTTTGGCGATGGACTGAAGATTCCGCCCAAGGTTGTCAGTGGAATCCTCGATCGTTTCAGCCAAGGGCATTCGACGGTGCTCGACGAGATGCGGCATTCCCGGCTGTCGGCTGATCTTCAGGAGAAGGTACAGCAGATCGTCGAAGAACGATATCAGCGCCTGTTTGGTCATCAAGACCCCACGCCCAAACAAATCCCATAAGACGAGGGTTGGGCGGCAGAACTTCGATCACCAGCTTGTGAGCCAGTACCGCATGCTGATGAGCGGACCGTCAGGCTTGGACAAGACAACGCTCGCTTGCATCGTAGCCTCAGAGATGGGGGGGGGGCGTCGGTCAAAACCGCCCATGACATGACACAGCACCTTTTGCAGTTAAAAACCAATGATGTGCTTTTCATTGACGAACTGCACGCCCTCCCTCGCCGCATCGAGGAGATTCTTTATGGGGCGATGGAAGACGGCATTGTCTCCGTCGAGCAGCGTGGTTTCACCGATCTGCTGAAGCAACTCGGAGTGGCCCACCACGAGAAGTCAGTCGCAACTGTCAATGAAGACCTTCTGCGTCGAAGCGAATAGCTCCTGGAAGAGAATCGTGTCCTCCGCAACCAGATCCACAAGCGCATTTTACTGACCGACAGCGAGTGGCTCACCCTATATCCATTGTGAAAAGGTAGCACGATTGCCGTCTGAAAGGATTTGTTTCGGTGGGGGGTGTCACTTAGGGAATAGCCGAGCTGATTGACTGTCACGCTGGCACCGGATGGAGGTATCAATAGCCAAGTAGGAGGGTGTGGTGTAGAGTGTTGGCGCAACGACTCTTCTTGAGAGTGCGTCCCTTGCGACTCATTTCTAAACGTAGCATTGGCGCGCCGCTTTCCAAGGTCAGAAACCGCGTGTCACAACCCGTGGATCTGCCAGCCGCTGCGGTAATGACGGTGGAGATAGCGGTTGGCCTCAGAAGAGTTGGAAACGCTCAGGTGATGAGCATTCCAACGAAGCACAATGTCGGGCACGCGGATGGCGACGGTGCCGAGCAAAATCGCCTCCGCCATCGGGCCGGTCTGCTGGAAGTGTGACTCTGTCATCGGACCGCCAAGGCAAGCATCCACAAAATGATGGTAGTGGTTGCGCGGCGCGAAATGGAGCTTCGGTCGGTTCGCGAATTTTTCAGTCGGGAAGAGTCGCGGCCCGGATTGATGCGGCAACAGCAACGCGCCTTCGTCGCCGATGACCATCGCGGATTCTTCTGGATATTTTGTCATGCCGGAAATTTTCCGGATCTCTTCGGGTGGAAACTTGTCGCCGTCGAACCATTCGAGGGTGATGTCGTCACCGTCGCTGAGTTTGTTGCCGGGGAACGTCCACGTGATGTGGTTCCATTGCGGCCAGGTGTCGGCGCGGCGGGCGGGTGAATTTTTCCACGACTCCTGCACGTCGGCGACGATGGTGCGCGGCGCGGTCAGGCCGAGACCTTTCCAGACGGCGTCGAAAATGTGACAGCCGATGTCGCCGGACCAGCCGGTGCCGAAATCCTGCCACGCGCGCCATTTGACGGGATGATAAATTCCCGGTGCGAACGGACGCGCGGGCGCGGTGCCGAGCCACAAATCCCAATCGAGATTTGCGGGCGGCGGTTCGCCTTGCGCGGGACGCGGACCGACGAGCCGGTAAGCGTCAACGGCGCCGGTGCGATTGGAACAAGTGATGACACGTTTGACTTTACCGATGACGCCTTCGCGGAGCAGTTGCACCGCCATCCGGTCGCCGATGCCGGAGGCGAATTGCGTTCCGAGTTGCGTGACGACGCCCGCCGTTTCCGCCGCGCGCGCGACCGCGCGGCACTCGGCAACGTCGTGGCAAAGCGGTTTCTGGCAATAGACGTGTTTTCCGGCGTGCAACGCCGTCATCGTGATCGGCGCGTGAATGTGATCGGGCACGGTGGCGTTGACGGAATCAATGTGCGTACCTTCCTTGGAAAACATTTCGCGCCAGTCGGTGTATTGACGCACGCCGGGCACTTGTGCCGCGGCTTTCGCGAGATGTTCCTTGTCCACGTCGCAGATGGCGACAATTTGGAGGCGCGGATGATCTTTGAATTGTTTGAAGTCGTGTCCGCCCATCATGCCGCCAACACCGATGCAGGCGTGCTGGAGTTTGCTGTTGGCGGCAAAGACGGACCGGCCGATGGCAAAGGTTGCCACGCTGGCTGCGGTGGTTTTCAGAAACGTGCGGCGGGAAACTGCGAAGGTTGGCTGATTCATGGTGGCTCCTCGTTTGGTGGAAGTTTACTTTACGGCTAGCAGATGCTTCAAGACGTACAATTCCAGCGCCTCGTAATCCCGGGCATCCCTGTACTGTTGCACTAACTTCTGGTCGAGCGCACGGACCTTGTCCAATAGATGTAGAAACATCGCGCGACTGTTCTTTAAATGTTCCACGACCGGACAACCGCGCTGCGAGCGCATCGTCTTCACGTCCAGCCCGACAAACTCGCCGCGGCGGCAGTAGCCGTTCTCCTCCAGCACGCGCACCTGATTGAACGCACTTCGTAAGTTGGCGCTGCCGAAATTTTTGTCCTCGTCGTACTTGAGGCCGTTCTGGTCGTTGAGGTGGACGCTGCCCAGTTTGTCGTGCGCGATGGCGAACGCCATTTCATCGCTCGGATCCAACCCGGCCAGCAACGCGTGCGCGGACTCGATGAGGCCTTTCACCCGCTTGGGCGCCTTCGAGGCGTAGGCGAGCGCGATGGCGTGGCCAACGGTCGGCACGTACGCCTGGTCGGTCGGCTCGTTCGGCTTCGGCTCGATCCAGACTTCGATGGTGCGGTCGTAAGCGAGCATCTGGTTGAGCGATTCGAGCAGGCGGTCGTAGGCGAGCTTCGCGTTCTTGGCTTCGCGGATGTACGTGCCCTCCCGGCTCAGCCACAGCACGATCGCTTTGCAGTCGATGGCGCGGGCGATGTCGATGCACTTTTTGGTGCGGTCCCACGCATACGCGCGATCGGCGGCGCTGTTGGCGGTGTACGCGCCGTCGATGGTCTGCTCGGCAAACCACAACCGCGGCGCGACGAACTCCGGCGTCAGCCCTTCGCTGGCGAGGATGGCCTTGATGCGCGCGGCCTGGCGCTGGATCTGCGCGGCGGTCAAGCCGTCGAGACCGGGCACGACATCGTCATCATGAAACTGCACACCCTCGAAGCCGAGCGGGCGGTAGAGGGCGAATTTTTTCTCGTGCGGGAACACTGCCCGCGAGTCCGGCCCGAAAGGGTCGGCACCTTCACTGATGTTCCAAGGACCAAACGAAAACCGGTAGGTGGTGAGAGTAGTGGATTTCTTCATGAAAGAAAATTTCGCATATTCCTTTGTGGGGCGCTACACTAGTAGTCTCGCAGGCTGCGATGATTGTCTCACGATGGTTGACCTTGCCCGTGTAACATGCTACCAAAGTGCCATGCGCGGCAGCCGCGAACAAATCCATCTCCCGATCGGGCATTCCTTCCGCGTGCTTCGCTGGACGCGCAACCTGCGGGAGATCGAATCAGTGTTGGCGCCGGGCCGGGTCGCACGTATCGCGGGTGAAGGCACACACTGGCACTATCACGGTGCGATGGAATTGACGTTGTTCACCGCGGGCGAAGGCACGCGATTCGTTGGCGACCGCATTGCCCCATTTGCGGCCGTCGACGTTGTGTTGCTCGGCGAGAAACTTCCACATTACTGGCATACGCGCGGCCCGTCGGCGGGTTTGTCAGTGCAGTGGAATTTTCCTCACGGACACGCCTTCTGGGCGTTCCCGGAGACGTTTGCCATCGCGGATATGTTTCGGAAAGCCGGGCGCGGCATCCAGTACACCGGTCGCACAGCCGCGGCCATCAGCGATGGTTTGTACGAAATCGCCGACAGTGGCGGCGCCGACCGGCTCGGGCTGTTGCTGCGCCTGCTGGCGCTACTGGTGAACGCTTCCGAGTCCGACCAGAGATTTCTCTCGGCCCGCTCGTTTGCGTTGTCGGGCGCCGCGTTCCACCAACAGGCGATGGGCGAAGCGATGCGTTATCTCCTCGCCAATTTTCGCGACGAAATCCGGCTGGGCGACGTGCTGCAGCTCGCGCGCATGAGCAAGCCGACATTTTCGCGACAGTTCAAGAAGCATTCTGGCAAGACATTCAGCGACTTCATCACGCACATCCGGTTGCAGGCAGCCTGCCGCGAGTTGATCGAAACCGACCGGTCCGTACTCGAGATTGCCCTCTCGTGCGGGTTCAGTCACGTTTCATTTTTCAATCGCATCTTCCGCCGCATCCTGCGGTGCAGCCCGACACAATACCGTGTCCGCGAACGGCGGCTCAGTCGCTCCGCTGTGCGCGTTTCTATCCCGAGGAGGTGATGAGCAATATGATGAACGCCCGTACGCTCATGATCGCCATGCTCACCGAGCCGTAAAAATACCGGGAGATTCGGTTGCGTTTCGCCAATGCCGTCGCCGTCCACGCCCGCGAACAAATCGCCGCCGGAGCCGACGCGATGAACGTCTCCGCGCCGTGATCCGGTCAGGGATTCATCTCGCGGGAAATCTACCGCGACGTCATCGCGCCGTCGCAAGTCGTGCTCCGCATCGGTGACCGCGTATTCATCAAGGGCAACATGATCGATTCCGTCAACGTTCTTTTGAACGGCATCCCTGACTAGTCCGTGAGGATGTGCGGCAGCGATTGCAGGTTGGCAGGACGGCCTCTGTCTACATCCTCAGCACCTCATACGCCATCGCCTCGGCGACGCCGTCAGCCAATGTCGCCCTGTTGCGCGACATTGTGAAGTAAGACGATTTCTGAAAGACCCGTTAAACCCGAAATAACTGGATTGACACTCGAAATCGCGCTTGCAAACCTGACGGCGGCGTGTAGTATACACATCCCTGCTCCGAAACATCGGAACAGGTAACCGTTCCGGACGTTTTCGGGACACAAGAACAATAAACCAAAATCCCGTGCTGTCAGGCGGGATGTTCCGCGGCGCGGATGCGTTCGCGGGATGAAACCAGGAGGCCACATTGGCTAATATTACTGTCCAGGAGTTGTTGGATGCGGGCGTTCACTTTGGTCACCAGACCAAACGCTGGAACCCCAAGATGAAGAAGTACATCTTCGCCGCGCGCAACGGCGTTCACGTTATCGACCTCAACAAGACCCTCACGCAGATCCAAGTGGCCTGCGGCTTCCTGCACGATGTCGTCCTCAACAACGGCAACATTCTGCTCGTCGGCACGAAGAAACAGGCCCAGCAGGAAATCCGCGACGCCGCCGCGCGCACGGGCATGCCGTACGTCGTTGACCGCTGGCTCGGCGGCACGCTGACCAATTTGCAGACCATCCGCAAGAGCGTCGCGCGGATGAAGAATATCGACAAACTCTTCGATTCACCCGAAGGCGCCGCGACCCCGAAGAAGGAACAAGCTTCCCTCCGCCGCGAACAGCACAAGCTCCATCACAACCTCGACGGCATCGTCAACCTCGACCGTCCGCCGTCGGCCATGTTTGTCGTGGACATCATGCGCGAGGAGATCGCCATCCACGAAGCCCAACGCCTGAACATCCCCATCATCGCCATCGTGGACACCAATTGCGACCCCGACTGGGTCACGTACCCGATCGCCGGCAACGATGACGCCATCCGCTCGGTCAAGCTCATCACCAACATCATTGCCGAGACCATCGTCGAGGCTCTCACCGAGCTTGGCAAGAGCATCCCCGCTCCGCAAGCCGCACCCGTACCGGCGCCTGCCGTTCAACCCGAAGCCGCACCAGCCAGCTAACCCAACTGAGATTACATATCATGCAGATTGACGCCAACACTGTAAAAACGCTGCGCGAAAAAACCGGCGCAGGAATGATGGATTGCAAACAAGCACTCACCGAGGCGAAAGGCAACCCCGAGGAAGCCGAGAAGATCCTTCGCAAGAAGGGCATCGCCGTCGCCGGGAAGAAAGCTACCCGCGCCGCCAACGAAGGCTGCGTTGCCAGTTACATTCACCACGGCAGCAAGCTCGGCGTGCTTCTCGAAGTCAATTGCGAGACCGACTTCGTCGCCCGCAACGACGCGTTCCGCGACCTCGTCAAGGACATCGCCCAGCAGATCGCCGCGGCCAACCCGACCTACGTCCGTCGCGAAGAGGTTCCCGCCGCCATCATCGAGAGCGAAAAGGAAATCTACCGCGCCCAGGTCAAGGACAAACCCGCCGGCGCCATCGAGAAGATTTGCCAGGGCAAAATCGACAAGTTTTTCTCCACCGTCTGCCTCCTCGAACAGCCGTTCGTGAAGAACCCCGAGATCACCATCACCGACCACATCACCGCGAAGATCGCCCAGCTCGGCGAGAACATCGTCGTGCGCCGGTTCACCCGCTGGCAGGTCGGCGAAGAAATCAAGTAACACACCGCCATGCCCAAGCCGAAATATCGCCGGGTGATGTTGAAACTCAGCGGTGAATCGTTGTTGGGCAAACGCGAACACGGCATCTCGCCCGAGACCTGCGACTCCATTGCGCAGGAGATCAAAGAGGTCAAGGCGCTCGGCGTCGAGTTGGCCATCGTCATCGGCGGCGGCAACATCTTCCGCGGCATCGCCGGCAGCAAACGCGGCCTCGACCGCACCACCGGCGATTACATGGGCATGCTCGCGACCGTGATCAACGCGCTCGCCCTGCAAGACTCGCTGGAGCGCGCCGGCGTGCCGTCGCGCGTCCAATCCGCCATCGAGATGCGTTCCGTGGCTGAGCCGTTTATCCGCCGTCGCGCGATGCGCCACTTGGAAAAAGGCCGCGTTGTCATCTTCGGCGCCGGCACGGGCAATCCGTATTTCTCGACCGACACCGCCGCCGCGCTGCGCGCCAGCGAGATCAATGCCGACGTGTTGTTGAAAGCAACCAAGGTGGACGGCGTGTATACCGCCGATCCAATGAAGGACCCGAAGGCAAGACGTTACGAGCGTCTGAGCTACCTGGATGCCTTGAAGGGCCGTCTCAACGTGATGGACGCCGCGGCCTTCAGCCTCTGCATGGAGAACGAGATCCCGATTATCGTGTTCGATCTCTTTAAGCGCGGTAACATCCAGCGCGCCATCCTCGGTAAGCCCATCGGCACACTCGTTAGATGAGATTTTCAAATCCCATAAAAAAATCCTTCATCATCCTGTTCGTTTTGCTGGCTGTTTCCATGAATCTGTCCGGACAAGCGGCCAACAAGCAACCCGCAGCCCCTAACAATTTGGTGTGGAAAGCCATGGCTCCGGAGGGTTGCCCATTTCCAAAGTCAACCACCCTGACAGGTATTGCCTTTACCGGCCTTCATAGCGACTATCAATGCGGCGACACTTGGTATCCTTTCTGGGCCAGCGATGACAACCTGTATTCGCCCTGGACGGACGGGAAGACGGAAGGGATTGAGTGCGCGTCCTGCTGGATGAACGGTGCCGCTGCCTATACGGGTCACGCGGTGATGATCGGCGATGATCCTCTCAAGCTTTCCATCAAGAACACCTCGAAGCCCAAGCTGGCCAGCGCGCTACCATACGGAGGACGTTATCCCGCCGGCTCGCTGGTGTACAACGGTATCTGGTATTACGGCACCTATTGCCTCAACGCCTGTCTTGGTGGCCAGCTAAAACACAATGGTTTCGCATGGGCGTGGCCCACGCTCGGGCCGATGCCGGGATTCCAAATATCGCGCGACTACGGCAAAACCTGGGAGCCATCGCCCCTCTCGCCGGAAAAACCGCTGTTCCCGGAACCGCGGCAAGCAGGCGGCCCGGTTAAAATGGGCGCGCCGCACTTCGTGGATTTTGGGAAGAATTTGCAGTATTCACCGGACGGCAAGGCATACCTCCTCGCGCAGGGTGCGGAAGAAAACGATCCACTGCCCCGCCCTTGCCTCACGCCTGGAACGAATGGGATGTTTCAAGTATCAACCAATTGCCCTGACAAAAGTTTCGCGCACGGCAACTTGAGCTGGATTTCCGCTGACCAGGTTTATCTGGCCCGTGTCACACCATCGCCGGAAACTATCAACGACATCAAGGCCTATGAATTTTTCGCCGGCCACGATGCCAATAGAAAGCCGATATGGACTAATGATTTCACCAAAATCAAGCCTCTACTCGACTGGAATAACCACATGGGCTGCGTCACCGCCACCTATGTCCCCAGCCTCAAAAAGTATCTGATGTGTGTCACTGACGGCTGGCCGACGGTGGCCAAGATGACCTCCTACATCCTCGAGTCCGACGCCATCACCGGTCCGTGGAAGATGGTGTCCTACATGAAGGATTTTGGCGAACAAGCCTACTTTCTCAATTTCCCGAGCAAGTTCATCAGCGCGGATGGAAAAACTCTGTGGCTTTGTTATTCGGCGAATTTCAACCCCGGCTGGAACGGTGTGAACCTCAAAACCAACCCGACGGGCGGTCGTTATGGCCTGTGTTTGCACGAGGTCAAGCGTCTGACGCCGGACAAACGGGCTGCCGCCGCGAAACAAGAGACCAGCGCGCTGGCCGGCCCGAGCGCCGAAACCTTCCGAACCGGTTTTGCCGCCATGGAGCATCCGGAAAATCTGCCCTGCCTTCCTCCCAACGGCACCATGACCCGCCAGGTCAATTCATACGACACCTCCGGCGGGAACGCGGACGGAAAACTCGACGAGGCATGGAACCGCTACACTGCGGAGAATGGCGAATGGGTCATCTTCGACGAAGTGGGACCCGGTTGCCTCTACCGTCAGCAAATGAATGTCTGGTTCCCTATGTCCTGCAAAGGCCCGCTCGATCCCACGGCTCGGATCAAATACTATTTCGACGATGAAAAAGTCCCGCGCCTGGACATGACTTTTGACCAGTTTTTCGGAAAGAATCAAACCTACTCCCCACCATTCACCCCGCCGCTGGTCCTGTTCGACAACTTCCCCCTGCCGTATCACGCAAACCGGTTTGCCATTTCGTATTATCCATTTCCCTTCAAAAAGCGCCTGACGATCATCATGACGCCGCAACCACGGGATGACTGCAAATGGTTCCAGTACACCGGAATCAAGTATCCGACCGGCACCGCTGTGGCATCTTGGTCCGGCAAGAAACTGGACAGCCCGCTCGTGCGGAAACAATGGGACAATCTTGGCACTGACCCCAAGGATACGGCGGGCAACGTCGTGGTCTCGACCAACCTGACAATCGCGGCCGGGGAATCCGTTACGGCTGTTGAGTTGAAAGGCCAGGGCTCCATCGCCAGCCTACGCTTTGCAATCGAGCCGTACTCCCGCGAAACCCTGTTCAAGACCACCTTGGCCATCTATTGGGACGACCAGGCGACCCCGTCCGTGGAGATGCCGCTGGGCAGTTTTTTTGCCGCCGCCGGCTCGGGCTATCCCGCGAAAAAATTCCAATCCCTGTTCCTGGGTTTTGACGCGAAGACGCGGAGCCTTTATTCATACTGGCCCATGCCGTACTGGTCCAGCGCCCGGATCGTGCTCACCAACCACAGCGGCGCGCCCATTACGCTCTTGAACGCCCGCGTCGAGTACAAGCCCGTCGCCGCGCTGAGCTATTCCCGGGAACGGACCGGATATTTCCACGCCAAGCGGACCGTGGACGTTTCGCTGCCGGGAGCGCCTTATTCCACGGCCATGGTGGAGCAGGGCTGGGGCAGGGTGGTCGGCATCTTCTTTGATTCCGACGGCTACGCCATGGACGGGGATGAGTTTGTGTACATGGACGACAGCCTCACGCCCCAGATTCACGGCAGCGGGACCGAGGACGACCATGACCAGGGCTGGGGCGGCGACGCCTACCAGAAAGCGCTGTGGGGCGGGATGCCCAACGGCTTCCAAGGCGGCTATCGCTACTACATGAACGATTCCTACCTGTTCAATAGGAACATTCGGATCACCTACGAGCATTCCGACGCCGGCGGCAAACGCTTCGAGCAAAAAACCGATTCCATCGTTTATTATTACAAGGCTGACGGCATCGCCAATCTCAGTCTGAGCGACAGTCTGGACGTTGGGAATGCAGGCGACGAAAAGGCGCATCACTACAATCTTACTGGAGCGACTTGGACCGGCAGCGTGACCTGTGCCTACGACACCTACGAGCAGGCTCCAAACCATCCCTCCATCACGGATGACGGGCGGGCGTTCAAGGGTTCCAGTTGCTTTACTGTCCGGATCGATCCGAAGAATCAGGGCGTCCTGCTCCGCCGCCGGTGCAACCGCCACATGAGCCGCCGTCAGGTGGCCGAGGTGCAGGTGGACGGCAAAAAAGTGAGTGAGTTTCCCTGGTATGTCTGTGAGTTGGCCACCCCGGCGCAGACCGGCTGGCTGGATACCGACTATTTCATTCCTGCCTCATTGACGGCCGGCAAACAACAGATCACCGTCAAGGTGAAATACCTGGATTCCTGCAATCCCGAGCAAGGTATCAACGAGTTTCATTACTGGGTGTACAGTTACGGGCCCGCGGTGGAACGGACGGCCAACAAAGAGGTTTCCGATTCACAATCTGCGCCGGATGTTCAGTCAATCAACTATGCACGGGTGTGTGAGCCGCAGATCAAGCCGGTTTTTCTGCCTTTGCCGCCCGGCGCTGTTGAGCCTGCGGGCTGGCTGCGTGATTGGGCCTTGGCAGCGCGAGACGGGATCTCCGGGCATCTCGACGAGCATTGCGCAGTTTTCCGCGACGGTTGGAAGGGTGCGCCCATTAAGGCAACCGAGGCTGCCCCCGACGGTACCGGCTGGCCCATCGAACAGTGCGCCTATTGGCTTGATGGCGCGCTTAGGCTCGGCTTCGTTCTGCACGACGAAGCTTTGATCAAGAAAATTCGCGGCCGGCTCGATCCGATTGTTGACGGCGTCAATAAGGCCGATTTCGGTACGTCGTTCATCTACTGGAAGAAAGGCTACAAGCCGGAGGGCTTCAACAGTTGGGCGCATTCTCATATGGGTCGCGCGCTCGTGGGGTTGTACCAGGGCACCGGCGACAATCGGGTGCTCGACGCGCTGGTCAAAGTGTACGCCGATTATCCGACGAATATGGGCAAGACCACTTTTCATGACTTGGACGGTTTATGCAATCTGGATGCGATGCTGGAGACATATTCCATGAGCGGCGACCGGCGGATTTTCGATCGTGCGCTGAAGATTATATCCCAACCCACTGTGGTCACGAACATCGAGGAGTGGAGTAAGGGCATCATATCCCCCGGCCATATGGTCATCCTCTATGAGAATGCCCGTCTGCCGGCATTGACTTACCCTTGGACCAGCGACTCACGTCAGCTTCAGGCCACTCTGAACGTATTGAAGTGGCTGGACGACAATCATGTGCTTCCCTACGGCGTGGCATCGGGTGAAGAATATGCCTCTGGAATCGGCGCCTTCCGCAAGACAGAAACCTGCGACGTGACGGCCATGCTCCACACCAGTTCGTGGATGTATCGTATCCAAGGCAATGGCGATTGGGGCGACCGCATGGAGCGGGCCTTCTTCAACGCCGGCCCTGGGCCGGTTTCCCGCGACTTCAAGACCATGAGCTACTACCAGTCGCCCAACCGCCTCCGCAGTGATTCGCTGCCGCATGAATCACCGAAATGCGCATGGCACGACGGCCTCACATTTAGCCCCCTCGGCCGCCCTTGGATCTTGTGCTGCGTGGGCGCCGTCAACCGCATCATCCCTAGCTACATCATTCACTCATGGATGGCCACCCGCGACAACGGTTTGGCGGCAACCTTGTATGGCCCTTGCACGGTTTCGGCTCTAGCGGGTGCGCGGGTGCCGGTGAAAGTGACCACGAGAACAGACTATCCGTTTGACGAGACAATACATATGAAAGTGACGACGGAAAAGGATGTGGCCTTCCCTCTTTACCTCCGCATCCCCGGTTGGTGCAAAAGAGCGCAGATCGCGGTTAACGGTGTCCCGGTACGGGTGAGGTCTGACGACAAGGGTTTCGTAAAAATTGTCCGTATATGGTCTGACGGCGACACAATTGAGTTGAGATTTCCGATGGAACCGCGGGTCGTCTCCGGTTTTGAGACCGAGTTTCCGTCCGCCAACCGCCAATATTACGATTATGAGCCGGAGTCCGTCTTCCAACCGCGGCGACTGCCCTATGCCAGCGTTCTCTACGGCCCGCTGTTGTTCTCATTGTCGATTCCCGATGTGAATCCGAACACGCCCGCAAAGGCAGCCAAGTGGCAGTACGCATTGGATATTGATGCGTGCCGCGCGGGTGCCGGTATTCGGGTGGAGCGCAAGCCGATGCCCGCGCATTGGGACTGGCCGCTGAACGCGCCTCTGACATTGACCGCACCGGCCCGGGGCTTCGACTGGAAACCGACAGACGCCCAAGCCTTGCCCAGCGAGGCGGTGAGGGGCGGCGCATCGGAAACCATCCGCCTCGTTCCCTACGGTTGCACCAAGTTCAGGATCTCGATGTTCCCCGAGGCAGCCTTAGTTTCTGGCCGCTAGGCGTGTCCCTGACAGGGTATGATAACCCTGTGGCTGTGTTAGTCGGTAAATTTCAGATAAAATCTTTTCTATCCGCGTGTCGGGAAGGAAACTGGAACGTGACGTTTTAACGGCAGATGACTGCGATGAGGTCGAAGGTGGCTGGCGTATTAATTGAACTCTTGCAGGCAGCGGGGGTCTGCGGTAAATAGCTGCGGCACATGAGGACTTGCATATGAAGATTTTTCTAGATGGTCGGTTTGTGAAGGAGGCGGACGCGAAGGTGTCCGTCTTCGATCACGGGTTGCTGTACGGCGACGGCGTGTTCGAGGGCATCCGTGTGTACAACGGGCGCATCTTTCGCCTTGACGAGCATCTTGACCGGTTGTTTGACTCGGCCAAGGCAATCATGCTCAAGATTCCGATGACGCAGGAGGAGTTGGTCAAGGCTTGCTGCGAGTCCTGCCGTATGAACAAGGTGCGCGACGGCTACATTCGTCTGGTCGTGACGCGCGGCGTCGGGAACTTGGGGTTGAATCCGTTCACGTGCGCGAAGCCGACGGTGTTCATCATCGCCGACAAGATCGCGTTGTATCCGGACAAAGTGTATCGTAAGGGGATTGAGCTGATCACGGCGGCGACGCAGCGGAATCATCCGAACGCGGTGAACCCGGCCATTAAGTCGTTGAACTACCTCAACAACATCCTCGCCAAGATCGAGGCGATCCACGCAGGGACGATTGAGGCGATCATGTTGAACACGCAGGGCAACGTCGCCGAGTGCACGGGCGACAACATCTTTGTCGTCCGCGGTGGACGGATCGAGACGCCGCCGGTCAGTGATGGGGCGTTGATTGGCATCACGCGCGGCGTGATTTTCGAGCTGGCCGCAAAGCTGAACATCCCAGCCGGCGAGGCGCACCTGACCCGGTATGATTTGATGACGGCCGACGAATGCTTCATCACCGGCTCGGCGGCGGAGGTCGTCCCTGTGGCTACAGTGGACTGCCGTCCCATTGGCGGCGGCAAGCCGGGGCCGGTCACGTTGCAGTTGATGGCGGAGTTCCATAAGTTGACACGGTCGGAAGGAACGCCGATAGGGAAGAAGTAAATCATGTTGTGCGACATCTGCAAAAAAACCGAGGCGACAGTGCACCTGACCCAGATCGTGGAAGGCAAGATTCTGAAGGTGGACATGTGCGAGGGCTGCTCGAAGGCCAAGGGCGTGCAGGACTCGGCGGCGTTTTCGCTGGCGGAGCTGTTGGCCGGTTTCGCGCCGGCAGCGCAACCGGAAGAGGCGCAGGCGGAGGGGCCGGGAGTGCAATGCCCGACCTGCGGGATGACGCAGGCGGATTTCAAGAAGCTCGGCCGGTTCGGTTGCGCGGACTGCTGGGTGGCGTTTGAGGATGGGCTTGGGCCTCTGTTAAAGGCGATGCACAAGGGCGACCGTCATGTCGGCAAGGTGCCGGGTAAGGCGGCGCACACACTAGTGATCAACGATCGAATCCAAGAGTTGTCGGAGCATCTGCAAAAGGCCATCCGTGGCGAGCAATACGAAGAGGCCGCCGGCATCCGCGACGAGATCCGGACGCTGGAGGCGAAATTGAAGGTCGCATGAACCTCGAAGAATTTCTCAAAAGCCCGATGGAATGGGTCGAGGCGGAAGGCCCGCAGCGCAAGATCGTGCTGTCGAGCCGGGTCCGTTTCGCGCGGAATCTGCGCGGGTTCGCGTTTCCCGGCTGGGCGAAGAAACCGGAGCGCCAGCGGGCGTTAGAGGCGATGTTGCCGGTGGTGCAGCATCTGCCGGAGATGGAGCGGTGTTTCAGCACCTCGATGGACAACCTGGCGGCGCTGGATAAACAGGTGTTGGTCGAGCGCCACCTGATCAGCCGCGAACACGCGGCCCGCAATGTCGGCAGCGGCGTCGTCATCAACGACGGCGAGACGCTCGCGGTGATGATCAACGAGGAAGACCATCTGCGGATGCAGGCGTTGAAGTCGGGCCTGCAACTGAAGGCCGCCTTCAAAGTGCTGGACAAGGTGGACACGGAACTGGAGGAGCGGCTCGATTACGCCTTCTCGCCGCGTCTCGGCTACCTGACGGCGTGCCCGACCAACGTCGGCACCGGCATGCGCGCCTCGGCGATGTTGCACCTGCCGGCGATGGTGGTCAGCGACCAGATCAACCAGGTCATCCAAGCCGTCAGCAAGCTCGGCTTGGTCGTGCGCGGCTTTTACGGCGAAGGGACCGAGGCGCTCGGCAACGTGTTCCAGATTTCCAACCAGACCACGCTTGGCGAGCGGGAAGGCGAAGTCATCGAGCGTCTCAACAAGGTCGTGCTGCAGATCCTCGATCACGAGGAGAACGCCCGTTTAAGCCTCCTTGAGAAGAAGCCGCGTTTGGTGTACGATCAGGTTGGTCGCGCGTACGGCATATTGACCAACGCGCGCACGATGAGTTCGAAGGAAGCATTGAATCTGTTGAGTCTGGTACGAATGGGAGTGGACTTGGGGTTGTTCCCGCCGGACACGCAGCGGGTGATGGATGAGTTGTTTATCCTGACTCAGCCGGCGCATGTGCAGAAAGCCGTGGACCGCAAGCTCACTGCCGAGGAACGAGATTTGTGTCGCGCGGACTTGATCCGCGGGCGGATGAAAGATTTAGCGCAGCCCCGCGAGGACGGCGTGGAACCGCCCACAGGCGGCCAGACGAAAATAGTTTGAGGTAAGAAAATGGAAATGAGCAACTTTACGCCGCGAGCGCAGCAGGTACTCGCCTTGGCCCGCAAAGAAGCGGACCGGTTCAACCACAACTACGTTGGTACCGAGCATCTGTTGCTCGGCCTCATCAAACTCGGGCAGGGCGTTGCTGTCAACGTTCTCCAGAAGATGGGCCTCGATCTCGAAACCGTCCGCATGGAAGTCGAGAAACAGATTGGCTCCGGCCCCGAGACGAAGATGATGGGCAACATCCCCTACACGCCCCGCGTCAAGAAGGTCCTTGCGCTCTCGCAGAAAGAGGCGAAGCAGCTTAACCACAACTACGTCGGTACCGAACACATCCTGCTCGGGTTGCTCCGCGAAGGCGAAGGTGCCGGCGCACGCATTTTGAAATCGCTTGACATTGACATCGAGCGTTGCCGCAACGAAGTCCTCAAGGAACTCGATCCGAACTTTGTCCCAAGCGAAGGCGGCGTCGAGGAAGGCGAAGGCCAGCCCGCCCAGAAAGGGCAGGGCAAGGCGCCTGCGCTCCGCATGTTTGGCCGCGACCTGACCGACTTGGCCCGCAAGAACGAACTCGACCCCGTCGTCGGACGCAAGAACGAGATCGAGCGCGTCATCCAGATTCTCTGCCGGCGCACGAAGAACAACCCCGTGTTGCTGGGCGAAGCCGGTGTCGGTAAGACTGCTATCGTCGAGGGACTCGCCCAGGAAATCGCCCACAACAACGTGCCGGAGATTCTCCACGACCGTCACGTCATCACGCTCGACCTTGCGTTGATGGTCGCTGGCACGAAGTACCGCGGACAGTTCGAGGAGCGCATCAAAGCCGTCATGGAAGAGATCAAACGCGCCAAGAACGTCATCCTGTTCGTGGACGAACTTCACACCATCGTCGGCGCCGGCGGCGCCGAGGGCGCGATGGACGCCAGCAATATTATCAAACCCGCGCTCTCGCGCGGCGAATTGCAGGTCGTCGGTGCGACCACGATAACCGAATACCGCAAGTACATCGAGAAGGACGCCGCGCTCGAACGGCGTTTCCAGACTGTCATCGTCGAGCCGCCGACCGTCGAACAGACCGTCGAGATTCTGAAGGGCCTCCGCGTCAAATACGAAGACCACCACAAGGTCAAGTTCAGCAATGAATCGCTTGCTGCCGCCTCGCGGCTTTCCGACCGTTACATCACCGGCCGATTCCTTCCCGACAAGGCGATTGACGTCGTGGACGAAGCCGGCGCGCGCGCCCGCATCCAGTCGTTGACGCGTCCTCCGGATGTGCAGGACAAAGAACGCGAGATCGAAAAGCTCAAAGAGCAAAAAGAGGCCGCTATCAAGGCGCAGGACTTCGAGTTGGCGGCCAGCCTCCGTGATAAGGAGAAACAAGCGCGCGACCGGCTCGAAGCGGTCATGGCCGAGTGGCGACAGACGCGTGACGCCAAGTCCATCGTCATCACCGAGGACGACATCCTCCATATCGTCGCCAAGTGGACCGGCATCCCGCTCAACCGGATGGAACAGAAGGACACCGAGAAACTTCTTCGCATGGAAGAAGAACTCCGCAAGACCATCATCGGCCAGGACGAAGCCGTCATCGCCATCAGCAAAGCGATGCGCCGCGGCCGTGCTGACCTCAAAGACCCGAACCGGCCGATTGGCTCTTTCGTCTTCCTCGGCCCGACCGGCGTTGGCAAGACGCTGATGGCCCGCGCGCTGGCCGAGTTTATGTTTGGCAACACCGAGTCATTGATCCAGCTCGACATGAGCGAGTACATGGAGAAGTTCAACGTCTCTCGCCTCGTCGGTTCGCCCCCCGGCTACGTCGGCTACGACGAAGGCGGCCAGCTTACCGAGAAGATCCGACGCCATCCGTACTCCGTCGTCCTGTTCGACGAAATCGAGAAGGCGCATCCTGACGTGATGAACATGCTTCTTCAGATTCTCGAAGACGGCCATCTCACCGACTCCTTCGGACGCAAAGTGGACTTCCGCAACACCGTCATCATCATGACCTCCAACATCGGCGCCGAAGTCGTCCGCAAAGGCGCGGGCCTTGGGTTTGCCTCGTCGAAA
This sequence comes from uncultured Verrucomicrobiota bacterium, assembly GCA_903825435.1. Taxonomy (GTDB): domain Bacteria; phylum Verrucomicrobiota; class Verrucomicrobiia; order Palsa-1439; family Palsa-1439; genus CAIKAP01. Next base: position 10,631 of record CAIKAP010000187.1, on the reverse strand, counting down.
GAAGAGCATACCTACGAGGACATGAAGGGCAAGTTGCTTGAAGAAGCCAAGCGTGCCTTCAAGCCCGAGTTCATGAACCGGCTCGACGACCTCATCGTCTTCCGTAACCTCAACCGGGCCGACATGGGGAACATCGTCCATCTCGAAGTCGCCAAGGTCAAAAGCCGCCTCAAATACAGGGACGTCGAAATCATCCTCACGCCTGGTGCGACCGAGTTCCTCATCGAGAAAGGCTATGACCCGCAGTTTGGGGCCCGACCGTTGCGCCGTGCCGTCGAGAAACACCTCCAAGACCCGATTGCCGAGGAGATTCTCCGCGGCAACATCAAGCCAACCGAGACCATCGAGGTTGCCGTCGCCGAAGGCAAACTCGTCTTTCACCAGATGACCGCCAGCGCAAGCTGAGTCCAGAACAAAACCGTTTTGTCCGCCGTGGTCCCGAACATATTCGGGATAAAGGTGAAAACATGCTCCTTGGCTATGGTCGTTTTGAGTGAAACGAAGGATTGTCGAAGCGTTTCGACTTGGTTACAGGTCACGCCATGAGGGCGACTGAATTTGACACTGCATGGGAGAAAGACCATGCAACTGGCCGTTGACTTTCGCGCCAATGAAACCCACTTCCTGTCTCACCCCTACCAGTAGGCCGACGAAGTCCGTCGCGACTTCATTGATAAATTTCTCCTCGCGCTTGTCCAACCTTAGGCACTCCTACAAGACGACTCCGCATCCGATATCCCGCACTCGTAACTGCACCGTCGGCTCGCCGCGGAAATCATCCAGCGACGCCGTGAACGCCACGTCCATCTCGCCCGACGGCAACTTTACATCGCCCGCGCCGAACCATATTGCCCCTGTCGTCGTTTCGCCATCGGTCACCGAGAACTTCAGGTGCTTCTCCTTCAGCACCCGCACCGCGCCGCGCACCATGACATTGCGCACCGCGAACGTCGGCATCGGGTTTTCCGAGCCGCATGGCTCAAACTGCTCCAGCGCCTCGAAAAACTCCGCGTCCAGCTCCGACAACTGCACCACCGCATCAATCGCCACCGACGGCGTCAGTAACGCCTCCGGAATCGTTCGCGCCGCGATCTCGTTGAGCTGCCGGAACAAAACCGGAACATTTTCCGGCATCACGCTCAGCCCCGCCGCCATCTCGTGCCCGCCAAACCGCACGAGCAACGGCGCGCACTCGGCCAACGCGCCGACAATCGAAAACCCGGCAATGCTACGGCAGGAGCCTTTACCGTCGGCACCGATGATGACTGTCGGACGGTAGAACTTTTGCAGGACGTGGGAGGCAACAATGCCGATGACGCCAATGTGCCAGTCGGGATTCGAGAGCACCATCACACAGGCACCGGCTTGTTCGCGGGCTTGCGCGAGCGCTTGCTCAACGATCTTCTCCTCGATCTGCTGGCGGTGGGCGTTGTGCTCGTGAAGCAGCTTCGCCAACTTGGCGGCGCGGAGGGCGTCGTTGGTCAGTAACAGTTCGAGCGACGCCATTGCGTCGGCGAGCCGCCCCGCGGCGTTCAGGCGCGGACCGAGTCGGAAGCCGATGTGGTACGGCGTCACGTTGTCAGGCACTTTCGTAATCTTCATCAACGCGCGCAGGCCGACCTTGTCGGTCGCGGCGAGCTGCTCCAGCCCAGCTTTGACGAGGATGCGGTTTTCACCGGTAAGCGGGACGACGTCGGCAACGGTGCCGAGTGCGACGAGGTCGAGGTGCTCGCGCAGGTCAATGTCCCAGTGCCGGTTCAATTTCAGCAGAGCGTGGGCGAGTTTGAACGCGACGCCGACGGAGGCGAACGGTTCGCCGTTGCCGCGTTTCGGATTCACAAGCGCGACGCATTGCGGAAGCTCGGCGGGTGGTTCGTGGTGGTCGAGGACGATGGTGTCAATCCCGTGTGATTTGAGATCGGCGATTTCCCGCGGCGAACTGGTGCCGCAGTCCACGGCGATGAGAAGTTGCGGCTGGTGCTCGCGGACGCAGCGAGCGATGCCATCGCGGCTGAGTCCGTAGCCTTCGTCCATGCGGTGTGGGAGGAAGTTGGTGACGTCAGCGCCTGCGGCGCGCAGGACGTGCGTGAGCAAAGCGCTAGAGGTAACGCCGTCAACGTCGTAATCGCCGTAGATGACCATGCGCTCGCGTCGCTGGAGGGCGAGTTGGAGTCGCTCAACAGCGACGGCCATATCGGGCAGCGTGAACGGATCAGCGAGCTGGCGCAGTTGCGGACGCAGGAAGCGCCGCGCCGCGTCGGCGTCTCGGTAGCCACGGTTCAGGAGCGTCTGCGCCAGCGCCAACGGCAGATCGAGGGCGCGGGCGAGCGCTTCGGCAACCGCTGGTTCCGCTTGCGCGATGAGCCAGCGTTTGGACACGGTTATGCTTTCGCGGCGGCCTTGACCAATGCGGCTTTGGCTTCCTTGCGGTGCCACCAGAGTACGCACGGGCTAGCGATGTAGATCGAACTGTAGGTACCGGTCAACACGCCGACCATGAAGCAGAACGAGAAGTCGTTGATGGCATTGCCGCCAAACCCGTAGAGCGCCACCGAGCAGAGAAACACAGTGCCGGCGGTGAGGATCGTACGGGAGAGGGTCTCGTTAACGCTGCGGTTGATGAGATCGAAGTAGTTGAGCCGGCCGCCGGTGAGTTTCTTGTTTTCGCGGATCCGGTCGAAGACGACGATGGTGTCGTTGATGGAGTAACCGATCAACGTCAGGATGGCGGCGACGACGGGCATCGAGAAGGTCCGGCCTGTCAGACAGAACCAGCCGACGGTCATCAGGATGTCATGGACCAACGAAACGAGGGCGCCGAGGCCGTAGCTGAATTCGCCGAAACGGAAGGCAACGTAGATCATGATGGCGACGAGCGAGGCCAAGACCGCCCACAACGCCTGGCGGAGCAGTTCGTTGCCGACAAGCGCGCCGACCCGTTCGGTGCCGAGAATCTTGAACTGGGCCACTTGCGTGTCGGGGTCAGTCTGCAACGCCTTGACAGCTTTTTCGGTCTCGTTGAGCGGCAGCCGGAGGTTGAGCACTTCGGCGCCGCCGCCGAGGTCACGTTGGTACTGGACGAAATGCTCGCCAACGCCCGCTTTCGTGATGGCTTTGCTGACGGATTCGGAAGTGACCTTCTGGGTGAAAGCCATCGTGACGGCATCGCCGCCTTTGAAGTCAATGCCATAAACTTCGCCACGGCCGACGTCGAGGCCACCGCGTTTCACGAAGAAGACCATGCCGGTGAGGATGAGCGCCCAGGAGAGAGCGAAGGCGAGTTTCCAGATGCCGATGAAGTTGATGTGCGGAATGTGACGGAAGACGTGGAGCATGTTGAACGACTTCATCCAGCCGTTGACAACCATCCAGTCGAACAGTAAACGGGTGACGAACACGGCGGCAAACAGATTCGCGACGAGGCCGATGGCGAGCGTGATACCAAAGCCCTTGACGGGACCGGTGCCGAGGAACAGGAGGATGACGGCGGTCAGAATGGTCGTGAAGTTGGAGTCGAAGATGACAAGCCAGGCGCGTGTATAGCCGGCGGAGATGGCGGCGCGTAGCGGTTTGTTCGCGTTGAGTTCCTCGCGGACGCGTTCGTAGATCAGTACGTTGGCGTCCACGGCCATGCCAATGGTCAAGACGACACCAGCAATGCCGGGTAGGGTGAGGGTGAACTTGAACAGCGCCAGCGCGCCGACGAGGATGAGGATGTTCAGGACAAGCGCGAGGTTGGCGACCAACCCGGCTCGCATGTAGTAAATCATCATGAAGAGAACAACGGCGATCGCGCCGATGAGCGCTGCGCGCATGCCGCTGTGGATGGAGTCGCGTCCGAGCGACGGGTCCACGCCGCGTTCTTCGAGGACCTTGACGGGCGCCTGCAACGGATTTTCGAGGACGCTGGCGAGCCGTCGAGCTTCGACGAGGCTGAATTTGCCGGTGATCTGGGCGTTACGGACTGTGCCGATCGCGCGGGCATCCTCGGCGAGTTTCGGCTGGATGACGGGTGCGGACTGGATTTCGCCGTCGAGGATGATCGCAAGCCGGCGGTCGGAATTGGCGGCGGCGACTTGGGCGAAGATCACGGCACCTTCTTTGTTGAAGGTGAGTGCGATGTATGGCTCGCCGAGTTGGCCGGGAGCGACATAGGCGCGTTCGACGTACTTGCCGGTCAGGCCGCGCTCGGGGCGTACTTTCACGAAGAGACGCTCGTCCTGTATCTGTCCGTCGCGCTCGTAGCGATAGGTCATGTTGGTGTAGCCGATGGGCGGCAGGAACCTCGGATCGGTTGCGGCTTGGCCCTGCATCTCGTCGTTGCTGGCGTGGACGATGCGGAACTCCAAGTAAGCCGTCTGCTCGATGGTGCGGCGCGCCTCGGCGCGGTCGCGCTCCGCAAGGCCGGGCAACTGCACAAGGATGCGGTCGTCGCCGATGCGTTGGATGATCGGTTCGCTGACGCCGAATTTGTTGACGCGCTTGCTGATGATCTCGATGGCTTGGTTGACGGCGGTGCCGCGCCCTTGCGGGTCAATCTGCGTCATGTCCATCCGCAAGAGGAACGAGGTGCCGCCCTTGAGGTCGAGGCCGAGCTTGATCTTGCCGCCGCAATCGCGGTCGAGTTTGTTCAGGATGTCGAGGTTCGGCGTCTTGGAATCGGTCTTGGCGAGGTCGGGGAAATAATTACGGAGGTCAACCTTCTGCTCCTCGACGGCTTCGCGCAGGTTCTGAAACTCGCGCGCCGGCGCGGCGGCCTGCTTGACGCGGACCTTCTCCATGAGGGTGTTGAAGGCCGCGTCCTTGGCCATGGCGCGTTGCTCGAATTGCTTGACGAGGTCGCTATTGAACGGCGGCCACATGAAATAGAACGAGGCCAGCGCAATCGCAATGACGATACCGAACTTCCAACCAAACTGTTTGTTCATGGCAAAATATTTCCGAGTTGTTTACGACTTGGCTGTCTCACTCTCGCCGTCGGCCTTCTGGACAACGGCGCTGACGGCGGTCCGGAGAACTTCGATTTTGACGTTGTCGGCGATCTTCACCATCAGGGTCTTATCCTTGACGTTGCTGATGATGCCGAGGATGCCGTTCGACATCAAAATCTTGTCGCCGGTTTTGAGGTTTTTCATCAAGTTTTCCTGTTCCTTTTTCTGCTTCTGCTGCGGACGGATCATCATGAAGTAAAACATCAACCCCAGCACTACGAACATCCCGATCATCTGGATCATGCCCGCCCGCGGGTCCTGTTCGGTACCCGGCGGCGTCTGACCAGCCATTGCCAACATTTCAAACATTTTCATCTTGTTCATTTCCTTCTTTGTAATGCGCGACGAACTCGCGCCGAAACTCTTCAAACCCACCCGCCGCAATCGCCTCACGCGCTCGGCGTATCAAGCCCAGATACATGTGCAGGTTATGCCACGTCAACAGCCGTAATCCCAAAATCTCGTTTGCCCAGAACAGATGCCGCAAATACGCCCGCGAAAACTTCCGGCAGGCGTAACAATCACACCCATTCTCCAGCGGCCCGAAATCCTCGCGGCAATCCGCCGCACGAATCGAGTACGACCCACGCGCCGTGAACACCTTGCCGTGACGCGCCGCGCGCGTCGGTAACACGCAGTCGAACATGTCCACGCCCCGCGCGATCATCTTCAACATCTGCGGCGGCGTGCCGACGCCCATCACGTAGCGCGGTTTCTCCTGCGGCAGATGCGGCACACTCATGTCCACCTGCGCCAACATCTCCAGTTCGGGTTCACCGACGCTGACGCCGCCGACGGCATAACCGTCGAACTCCATCGCCGTCAGTTCGCGGGCGCAGCGTTCCCGCAACTCGGGGTACACGCTTCCCTGCACAATGCCAAAGAGCAATTGACCGTTGGGTTTCTCTCCCCCCCGGCAAATGGTCGCCCACTGTAGAGAGAGGTCCACGCTTCTGCAAGCGTATTCTCGGTCGCACGGCCATGGCGCGCATTCGTCAAAAACCATCGCAATATCGCTGCCCAACGCCGCTTGTGCCGCCATCGCCTCGCGCGGCCCGAGGAACAGCCTTGCCCCATCCACGTGCGACTGAAACTCAACACCCGCCTCGCTGATCCGTCGCAGTTTCGCCAGCGAGAAGACCTGATAGCCGCCGCTGTCGGTGAGGATCGGTCCGTCCCATGCCATGAAACGGTGAAGTCCCCCAACTTTCCGTATCAAATCGAGGCCGGGCCGGGTCATCAGGTGGTAGGTGTTGCCAAGGATGATCTGTGAACCAAGTTCGTGCAGTTCCTCCGGTGACATGCACTTGACGGTGCCCTGCGTGCCGACCGGCATAAACACGGGTGTCTCAACGAGGCCATGCACGGTCATCAGCCGCCCCGTGCGCGCTTCGGATTTCGCGTCGCGATGTTCAATGGCGAAGCTCAAGAACCCAGTTCCAAGTGCCCCGGTGGATGCGGCGGGAGTTTCCAGATGATCTCTCCGTGTTTGGTGGCGACATGCATCTGGTTGGCGAGCGTGATGCCGTGGCGGTAGGTCTGTTCGAACGCGGCGAAGTCGCTGGCGTCGCAGTGCTGAAGGAGCGGTTCGAGAATCTTTGCAGTGTAAGCGTCGAGCATGCCTTTGTGCTTGGGTCGGGTGAGCGCACCGTCGGCGAATCGTTTGCGGGTGGCGCGCAACTGGTAGGCGGCGAGCAGCCAGTTGCCGCCCTGCGCAGCGTAATAGGCGATCCAGTAACGGTCGTTGATCTCGCGCATGAGCATGCCGAGGCCGGGCTGAAGTTCGGCGATCTGTTCGAGGGTCAGTTCGCCGTGTTTGGTGCGGGCCACAATGGTTTTGTCGTCTGGCATGCGTTTCTTCTATGCGAAGCGCTTCGTCGGCTCAACCGCAAAAAACGCGAACCCCGACTACACACGTCGGGGTCCACGAGTTCAACGCTCAAGCGGACGAGCTATTGCGTTTTGACCGGGCAGCTACCGGTCTTGGCCGGACAAACGCCGCTCTTCTTGGCTTCAGAGCAGGCCTTTTCCCATTGCTGGTACTGGTCGTTAGTGAGTATCTTCTTCAAACCCTCACACATCTTCTGGCAGCCCTCCTTGGAGACGCCACCTTTCATACACTCTGCTTGGAGCGCCGTGACTTTCGCCTTCTGGTCGGCAGTCAGCGTGAGTTTCTCCAGCGCCATACAGCACGGGGGTTTGCCACCCTTGGCTTTCGCGTCACTCCCGCAGGTTCCACAGTCGGCAAACGCGGCACTCGCTGAAATCATCAGCACTGCCGCCAGCATCCATCCGAATACTTTCTTCATGCTACAATCTCCTTTGGTTGATTACGGTTCGTCACCGCGCTCGCATCATACCACGGTTACATGAACCTGCAACTCCAAGAATTGCTTGCAATCATACTTGCTTTCGTTAGATTCACGCCCGATTCCTTCTCAGGAGAAGCAAGGATGAAAGCACAACAAGTCTTTCTGCATACTGTTGCCATCATCGTCGTCGGCACCGCGGCAGTCCGCGGCGCTGAAGAGGTGCGCGCTCCCGGTTTGGTCCTTACCACCGAAAACGACCTCTACGCCAACGTGTTCAAGTATGGCGGCCAGGACCGCCATTACACACAGGGTCTCAAGATTATGTACATCGGCGGCGACAAGGATTTCACGGCGATTTCCTCTCTTCTGAACCGGTGGGTGCCCAAGCTCGGCCTGCAAAACGAAGCCTGCAACGTTGGTTTTGCCATCGGCCAAAACATGTACACACCGATTAATAAGCTATCCTACTCTGCCATTCCCGGCGACTGGCCCTATGCCGGCTTGCTCTATGGCAGTCTCATCTTCCAGCGGCGCGGCACTACCGGGAACAGCGTTCCCACCCTCGACAGTTACGAACTCGACATCGGCGTCGTCGGTCCCGCTTCCTTTGCCAAGGATATTCAACGCCAATGGCACCGATGGATTGCCGGCGACCTCCCCCAAGGCTGGGCAAACCAGCTCAAGAACGAACCCGGCCTCGAACTGAAGTGCGCCCGCTACTGGCGTCTTACCCCCAACGAAAAAGTCGGCCGCTACTTCGACTTCGTTCCCCACGTCGGCGCCGACATCGGCAACATCCGCCTCGACGCCAACGCCGGCGGCTTCCTGCGTTTCGGCTACAACCTGCCACAGGATTTCGGCGTTAGCCTCATTGATGGCACCGCGCCGTCCATCGCGCCAGTAAAGACCGAAAAAGGACGGTGGTTCTCCTGCCACATCTTCGTGGGCGGCGAAGGTCGCATCGTCGGACGCGACATTTTCCTCGACGGCAACTCCTTTGCCCACAGCCTCAGCGTCAACAAGGAGAACCTCGTCGGTGATTTCATGTGGGGCGGCGGCTTCATGCTGTTCCAGCATTTCGAAGCCAATTTTACCGGCGTCATCCGCGGCGACCGATTCGAGAACCAGCCCGGCGGCACCGACGCCATCGGCTCCATCACCGTCAAAGCCATCTTCCCCCTCTGATCTGTCACAACATTTCCAACGAATGTCGGCGGTGACGCTGCCATTCCTCCTTGTGGCCGAACCCGAGCCGGTTATCAATCAGCCGCATCCACTCCGTCTCGATCCGCCACATCGCCGTCCGTGCCAACGCCCCCGTCAACACCAGGTTACCCGACGCCATAAACGGGAACCGCGCTGTGTACAACGCCCACGCCTTTGACCGCTCCGAGCCTTCCACCTGCCGGCACACACCGCAGAACTGTACCCCTTGGATTTCGTGCCACTGCTGTTCATCTCGATGCACCGTCCCCGCCACGATACCCCGCGACAACATCGCCATCCCGTGTTGCGACGACGGGTCCGTGACGACATAGAATCGCAGTTTCTCATCCACCGCGTAAAACAACGCCGCCGCGTGCGGCGCGTCCTCCCCGTCGCACACCGCCACCGTCAATACCCGATGCGCTCGCAGAAACACCAGCAACCGTTCACGAATGCCTTTGCTCATCGCCGTCAGGCTACACAAACCCCACGATGGAAAGAAGTCAGAAATCAGTAGACTAAAAATCGTTACTTGTGGGAACGATGTCTTGAAGTCAGCGAACATCGTGTGCCAGAAGAAACCGGTTAGTCGCGAATTGATGATTCCGAGCAAATAGAGTTCTCCTTCGCCAGTGTCGGCTTTCACGGTGGAAAGATTACCGGTTACCGCTAGCGGTTTCGCAAGAATACGCGCGGTTGGTTCTTGGCAGATTTGTCTGATAACAAGCTTGTGAGGAGCGAAATGCACGGCTCCAGCAACCGTCCGCAGTCCTGGATTTCCGAAACAGCACGAATTCCGATGTACGCATTGTGTGGTGACGATGCACGTTGCTGCCGGCAATGTTTGGCTCATACTGGGCTTTTGTCTTGGCAAAGTATTTATCGCGGTTACCGGTGATCAAGCCGCGGTTGATTACTCCAAACTTCTCCGATGGCTCGCACTCGGTCATCCGACGGCGAATCAGTGCGGAATTTCTGTCATTGACCAAGATATTTCAGACGCGGCCGGGCAAAAACGTAAAGATAGCTTGTTGTGTGCAGGAAACGAAACTCGCTTTCGCTACGAAGTCTTCGTTGAGTTGGTCTTCCGTTAGGACTTCTTGATCTTTGCGCTTCGCGTCCGTTGCTTCACGACGGAACAAGAGAACTGAAGTATGAACGTCGGCATCAGTAAACAACCGTTCATTTCACGTTACCCATTCAACCAATGGAGACCAACCATGCCCAAACATAGGATCTTAATGGTGGACGACGATCGCGATTTTCTCCTGGCGATGCGCGTGCGTCTGGAGGCCAGTGGTTACGAGGTGATTGAGGCTTCTGATGTGAACATCGCGCTGGTGGCGGTGGAACATCAGCCGCCGTCGGACCTGATGCTTCTGGACATCGACCTGACGATCGGCAACGGCATCATGTTGCTCGATTGTTTACGGACGTATGACGCGTTGCGGAAAACCCCGGCAATCATGAACGGCTCAACCGGCTTCAGACCTGCGCCGCGAGGCTCGCAAGCGCGGCGTTGTCGCCTTTTTCCGGAAACCGGCGGACAACGCCAAGCTGTTGGCGGCGATTCGGTAATCACTGAGCAAAGGTTAGACGCACAAAAAAACTGAAGCACGGAACCGACTCCGTGTTTCAGTTTTTCCAAAGACCGACGCGGCGTTACGGCGCCTTCTGAATCCGTCCCGATCGCAAACAGCTCGTGCAAATCCGCATCCGCTGCGTCTTACCGCAGACCAACGCCCGCACCGACTGTAGGTTCGGCTTGAACGAGCGTGGAGTGATTGCCGTCACGTGCTGGCCAATGCCGCCTTTCTTCTTCGCCTGGCCGCGCCGCAGGATCGAGCTACCGCGAACAGCACCTTTACCACAAATATCACAGATTCGAGACATGTCATTACTCCATTTCCATTTGAAGGCACGTACGATACTCAACTCTCTACTCCCACGCAAGGGCAATTTTGCGCTAACAATTTCTACCTATTGACGTTCTTGCAAAACTCGCTTTTGCGGGCTTTTTCGGCGATGGATTTGAACGGGATGCAAGGGGAAGCGTCTCAGAGTTATGCATGAACTGACCGCGATCTTCCACCATCTTCAACGCCATCTTTTCCCTACACTC
>CAIKAP010000186.1 GCA_903825435.1 uncultured Verrucomicrobiota bacterium | reverse complement strand
GGGCCGACGCCAAGGGCGGAGCATGGTCGCCCATCGTAAAAGTAAGCCGAAGGGCCTCTGGAAAAACTGTTTTCACACCTTCGGCTCGCCATCTCCACTCCAATCGCCATCCACTAAAAGAAGTTTTGCAAGAACGTCTTTTGGGTTTGAATTTTGGATCAGCCTGAAGCCGTTGCTGATACAGATCCAGACAATCGCCAAACGTCATTTTCCCCGTGGCCACGAACATCGCGATGTTCAGCCGCCTGTCGCTCGTCCTTCTCCAAATCCGCCAAACGGAGCTTGGCGACGGCGATGGAGTCCGTCTTCAACGACTTCACAATGAGCTTGCCTTTGATGCGAATTCGAGCGAAATATGTGCGCGAGATGGAACGTGCCAAATCAAGTTGGCGTATGGAGTTTTTTGCCACGGGCCTTTGTGCTCGTTTTGGCTGCGTTTCATTTGAGTCGGTATATAAAAGCAGTGCCAGATGGCAAGTCTGAAGTCTCAAAAAGTGGATTTTGCTTATGGTCGGGGCGTAGCGCAGCCTGGTAGCGCACTTGCATGGGGTGCAAGGGGTCGCGAGTTCGAATCTCGCCGCCCCGACCAATTTTCTCTTTTGCATCTAGGCGTCATCGCGCTGTCGCGTTTTTGCAAAGAAACTTCTATTTCAGTCTTAAAGATAGTCAAAACCACAGTAATTGATATATCTTGTCGCTGGCACAGTATCTGTTACAGTAGTTAACGTTACACTAACCAACCAAAGAAAGGAGTGACACAGTGATGAGAGACACCCGAAAAAACCAAGCATTCACTCTGGTGGAAATCATGATCGTGGTGGCTATCATTGGGTTGCTGGCAGCGTTGGCGATTCCGGGCTTCGTGAAAGCTCGTAAACAATCGCAAGGCCGTCGTATCCTGAATGATGCGCGTCAGATGGACTCAGCCATTGATCAATGGGCACTAGAGAAACACAAGAAGGACGGCGACACCGTCACAACGTCAGAGGCCGCTACCTATCTGAAGGGCGAATGGAAAGATACTGACCTGCTGGGTAATTCGTTCACAATCAGCACGGTTGGCTCCAACCAGATGAAGATCGCCACCACGACCAAGAGTTCGTTGGATGGCGTAGGAATTGACTGGGGTCAGTTCTAACCAACATTGCATCCCTGCAGCGGTCTGTAATATGGCTGTTGCAGGGTTGCTTTTTTCTGGAAGATGCCGTAGTGCAACTGGCTAGAGAGTTCAGGTCGAGACGACGGCATGGGCAAGAGATACATTTGGCTGGAGGAACCAGACAACATGAAATGCAAAACCACCGACAAAGCTGCAGCTTTTACGCTGTTAGAAATCATGATCATTGTAGCCATTATTGGGCTGCTGGCTGTCTTGGCAATGCCGACATTCGTGAAATCGCGCAAGGTGTCCCAAGGCCGTCGTATCGTCAACGATGCGCGGGTACAGGACAATGCGATCAATCAGTGGGCGCTAGAAAACGGAAAAAAAGATGGAGATACAGTTGCTGGTAATGAATCTGCAATTGCAACCTACCTAAAAGTGCCTTGGAGGTCCATTGATTCACTCGGCAATTCATTCGTCATCGGCACTGTCGGCACAAATCAATTCAGGGTTTCTGACGCGACCAAGAGCGCGTTGGACGGTGTGGGAATTGACTGGGGATCGTACTAAAACGAGCCTCTGTTCTTTTACCTACTATATCGTGTCCCTGAACTTCTTCTACTTGGCGCGCAGAAAGATGCTTAGGTCGTTGAGGTTCTTCCTTGTCCTGTAACTTACTTGAAGGCGGCGAGGACTTCCTTCTCCGGTAACGGAGTGCCGAGGTAGAACTCGATCTCGTTCTGCGTCCAGCGAACGACGCCCCAGTCGTTGCCGGCGCGGGCGAGAAAACCAAACGACACGGCGCCATCGAGGCGGCGCGCTTGGAACAACGTCTCGATTCGCAGTGTGCGCTCGCCAATTATCAGCGTTTCACGAACGCGCAGGGCGGCGGCTTGCGGAGGCGTCAACGACGTGAACGGTTGCGCACTGCGGAACAGGTGCCATTGCGCGGCGTCGCCGGTCAGGCCGCAGATGAGCAGCGCCGATTCACCGGTATCGTCGCGAAGACGGTACTCGTGCCAGTCGTACAACGCGCCGACCTTGGCGATCTCGACGACGACGTGTTCCGCGATGGTGGTGTGCTTAGTGGCGAGAGTGCCGGAAGCGCCGGTTGGCAACGGTGAGGTGCGTGTTGACGGTTTCTTCGGCGCGCCACCGGTCAGACGCGGGCTTCGCCATGACGAGTAGGTGACGAAACTGATCAGCGTGGCCACTCCCACGGCGATCAGTCTCGGCAATACCGGCCATGAACTTCCCGATGAGCTTTCGGTTTCCTCAACGGCAGGGCCGCCGCCGGTCAGTTTCTCCGTCGGCAGGTTGAAACCGGAGGCGACATCGTCCACGGGTACGTTGATGCCGCGGTAGAACTCGATCTCGTCGCCGGTCCAGCTCGCGACCTGCATCTCGACGCCGGTGTCGGCGTTGAAGTAGCTGGCAATGTCGCCGACCTCGACGCCTTCGGGCGCTTGTCCCTCGATGTGATAGACGCGGGATTGGCTGACGAGAGTGATCTTCACCAGCGAGCCGTTGAGGTTCACCTTGTCGCCGACTTTTTTGCGCGCCGCTTCGGTGGCAGTCATCGGTTCGACCGGGTCAAACAGGATGAACAGCTTCCATTCGGGGCCTTCCTCCACCTCCTCGAAGACGAGCGTGGCGGATTGGCCGGAGTCGTCCACAAGGTTGTACTCGTTCCAGTAGTAGGTCTCGCCATCTTCCGTCATGCCGAGGACGACGCGGCCGACAACGCGGTAGTTCAGGCCGCAGAGTTTGCCGGACATGCCGACCTGCAACGCGGTTGGATTGGTGTAGTCGCTCATGGGAAAAAGTGCGGGACGAACCGGCTGAGGTTGCCGGTGATGCGGCGGGTGTCTTCGCGAATGCCCAGACCGGCCGGCTCGTGGTCAACGATCCAGACGCCGCAAATCGGGCGATTGCCGTCGAACTCGGGCAACGACGCCGTCGCCTGGAAGACGTGGCCTTCCTCGCCGTAATCGCCGCCGGTTTCCTCGACGGCGACGCCGCCTTCGAACCAGGCGACGTTGGCGCCTTCGCGACTGAGTTTCGGTTTGCGGACGTAGCGGGGACCGAGCGGCGCGGCGTCTTCGTATGTCGGCAGGAGATTCGGATGGTCCGGGAAAAGTTCCCAGAGAACCGGCAGGAGACCTTTGTTGCTGAGGAGCATTTTCCAGGTCGGCTCGATAAACTGGACCGGCTCGCGCGCGAGATGCGGCCCGAACTCCTCGTGCCAGAACCATTCCCACGGGTAGAGCTTGAAGCAATGCGTGATGCGTTCGTTGTCGAGGTCAACGAAGCAACTCTGCCGTTGATCCCACCCGATGTCCTCGATGAAGACGGGCTTGGTTTTCACGCCGGCTTGTTCGCAGGTGTCGCGAAGGTAGAGCACGGTCTGCTGGTCCTCGTCGTGTTCCTTGATGCTGCTGAAATGAATCGTCTGCCCGGCCCAGCGGCGCCACGCTTCGATGAGCCGTTCGTGGAGCGAGTTGAACTGGTCGGCGCCGGGGCGCGTGTCCTGGAGCCAGAACCATTGCGCGACGGCTGCCTCGATAAGCGCAGTCGGCGTGTCGGCGTTGTATTCGAGGAGCTTCGGCGGCGATTGGCCGTCGTAGCTGAGGTCGAACCGGCCGTAGAGGCTGAAGTCGTCGCGCTCCCACGAGCGGAGGATCGCGGGCGCGGCGATTTCCGGGATGCCGAGGCGTTGCCACCAGTTGTTTCGGATGACGGCCTCGGCGGCTTCGATGCAGAGGTAGTGGAGTTTGTGGGCGGCGGCTTCGAGCGTGTCCACCTCGGCGGCGGTAAGTTCGTAACAGGCGGACTCGTCCCAGTACGGCCCGTGTTCGTGTGAGTGAAAGGTGAGGCCGATCTCCTCGACTTTCTCCCGCCAAGCGGGACGCGGTTCGCAATGGTGGCGTTGCATCAGGACCCGATGAAATGGCTGCTGTAGCCGCGGGAACTGCTGCCGAACCCGCCGCGTTGCACGTCGGTGCGTGTGGCGGCGACCCAGTTCACCGCATCCGCCGTCGGTGCGGAGATGTTGGTGATGGTTTGGTGCGGTTCCAGTGCCCATTGTCCGCCGTAGTAGTACCGCTTCGTCTGCGGATCAAAATAATTGTATGGCAGCACGTACCACCGACGGAACGGTGCATGATAGTAACCGGCGCCGGGGACATGGAAGTTGTTGGTGTAAACAGCGCCGGTGCTGATGGCGGGCGGTCCGCCCGCTGACGGACCGCAGCTGCTCAGCGCGCCTGCCGACAGGCTGCTGAGGAGCACGAGCTTGACGCGGCGGCTGCGTTTCACCGGTTCAACCGATCATCGCCACGGCAACGATGATGCACACGCCGAGGATGAGTGCCCCGGCGACGATGGCGGCGGCGATGTTCTTGTTCTCGACGATCTCCTTGTTCAGGTCGCCGGGCGTGCATTTGTCGAATATTTTATAACCCAGGATCGCGACGCCGACGCCGACGGCGGCGAAGATGACCATGTTGCCGAGGGCTTGCAGCAGTGCGGTGGGGGCGATAAGCATGATGAGTAGGTTCATGATGTTGCGGATTCTACCTAGGCAACACAGCGAGTCAAGAACTCCAGTTCTCTCCAAACCATGATTTGGCATGTGATGCCATGGCGAACGGATGTTTTTCTAAAAAAATGAGAAGTAGCGCTTGACATGTTGGTATGTACGATGTAGATACATTGTGTGGATGGAGGATATGGACTTTGACTGGTCAGAGCAGCCATTCGATACGAAAGAAGGACCGACGACTCGCGAGATTGAAGAGTCTTTTGAGGATCCTCACGGGATCCGTCTTTTCCCTGATTCGCCTCGGTTTGCAAAGGAATCGCGAACGTTTTGCTTGGGGAAGACTTTGTCGGGACGAGGAGTTTTCAGTGTGTATCGGTCGGATGGCAAACAGATACGCGTCTTTGCAGCAAGGGAGATGACGCAGGAGGAGTGCTACTTTTACGAGAGGAAGGTATCGGAATGGATCTCGTGATGAAATGGGAGAACATACCGTTCTTCGAGTCGGAGAGTGACGAGGCCGACTTCTGGCTGTCGCACCGGCTGGATGCGAAGTTGATGCAACAATCGGTGGCGGGTCCTGACCAGAGCGAGTCAACGACGATCACATTACGTTTTGACCCACGGATGTTGGCGCGAATCAAACGGCTGGCGCGGTCGCGATATTTGAATTATCAGAGCATGATGAAACAGTGGCTCAGCGAGAAGCTTGAAACTGAGCTACGTTCGAGAGGAGAGAGATGAAGACGACTAAAAACAAAGGGTTTACGTTACTTGAGTTGCTGGCGGTGGTTTTTATCATCATAATCTTAGTCTCGATGATTTTTAGTAGTGCCCGGTATATGCAAAGGAAAGCCCTTGAGGGTAAATGCCAAGCACAGTTTGCGGCTCTCCAATTGGCCATCGAAGCGTATAAGTCTAACAATGGGTATTATCCACCGACCAACTTGGCGAGTCCATATGCAGCCGGTACAGGCGCTGATAAAGAATGGGCCGGTAGCAGGCAAGGAATCCATCTCTTAGGGAGGTTTCTCGATGCTGATGGCTTCGGTGGAGGCTATTTGCAGGGATGGGATTACAATCACGGTCCCGATGGTGCTGAACATTATGTGGACTCAGCAGGTGGCACTGTTCAAGCCGGCTGGATCAACGGTAGTAATCCACTCGCCAATCCTGCTGGCAATGAATACCAATATGTTTGCCCTGGCACCCATAACCTAGGCGGGTATGATTTGTGGGTTATCGGCGTGGACAATAGTGTGGTATATCGCAACTGGACGCAATAGATCAATGCAAGGAGCAACTGCCATGAAAAGAGATTTCCGAAAACAGCGCGCATTCACATTGATTGAAATACTCGTAGTAATCAGTATCATAGGTGTTCTCGCTGGGCTTTTGTTTCCTGCTATCAGTTCCGCGATCCGTTCGGCTCAGAAAGCAAAGGCAACAGCCGAGGCGCGTAACTTATCAGCAGCTTTCCAAGCATTTTACACGGAGTTTGGGTATTGGCCTACCAACAACCAGAATTGTTATAACATTGCGACAAATACATTTCTGAATACCCGGAGCATAAACTTTTACGATTTTTCAACTAGGAAGGGAAGTGTTGACAGTACCGGGAACTATCTTGATCCTTGGAGGCAGCCGTATCGGTTCCGATGCGACGGTGATTTCAGTGGTGCCAATGCGGGTGGCGGTGGCGTTGGGTATCCCTTTGCTGGCGTAACAAGCTATGCATCTCGCAATGTTTGGGTGTGGTCATTTGGGCCTGCGGGTGGCACGTGTGGCACTAGCAAGGATACGGCGAATGACCTTGATTCGGTTTGTACGAGTTGGTGAGAGGCGCGCTATGCCCCCCCGATGTCAAAATGCATTTACTCTACTTGAGTTGCTATCTGTCGTTCTGTTGATAGGCATATTGCTGGCACTCGGACTTCCCGCATTGTCGAGTTTTCGCGCCACTGCCGTCTCCTCCGGTAGCCGGGCTGTTTACAATACACTCAACCTGGCTCGACAGTACGCCATCAACCGACACACCAATACCCGAGTCGTTTTCTATTACGACGGAACCACACAGGACCTAAACCTTTCCAAGCAATACGGCACCTACACTGTCATCGCCCGCACCAATATGATAACCGATCCGGAATGCTGGTGCCAAGTTGGAAACTGGGAAAGCCTCCCACTTGGCGCCCTTTTTGGTAACAGCAGTGTGACGAATGGTTCATTGAATGATGCGTCAAGCCTAAACAGTACGGATATGGACTTTGGCTTTGGCACCCGGACCGTTGCCTATATCGAGTTCAAACCCACCGGTGCGGCGACCAGTCCAACGGGCGGTGGTAGTAACGCTGGCACCCTAAGTATCTATGAGGGTACCCGCCGATCTGATGGCACGCCAGCCTACGTGTTAAACAGCAACCGGGTCGACATTGTTTACAAGGCTCTTGTCGGCCGCATTCAGATTCTCCGCCCGTGAAACCACAATCTCTCTCCAAATTCAGGCGCGGTCATTGCGCTGGGTTCACACTGGCGGAAGTCTTGATCGCTGTTACGGTTTGTTTTATTGGTTTGATGGGAATACTCGCCCTGCTAACCAACACAGCACAAAATGCCAGCCAAGCTCTAGAACATACCATGGCTGCCCTGCTCGTGGAGAGACGGTTTACCGAAATTCGCGCCAATCCGAGTGCTGTGAATAATACTTCGGGTGCTACCAACGAACGATGGTACGACATAAACGGCGTGAGGGTGTACTCGGATTACTACTTCAAAGTACAGATACAGCCTGACATGATTACGAGCAATAGCAGGAAGTATTACGCCTTAGTGTGGAGTTGCCATAGCAAATACGCGCAGTACTACTACTATACCGTTATTTCGGACTATTCGATTCCATGAAACGACTCTTGGCTCCATCATCGCGATACGCGGAGGGGTTTACATTGCTGGAAATGCTGGCGGCCATTTCCATCGTTGCGATTCTGAGCGCCATTCTGTTTGGAGCGTTTAATCAGGCCAGCAAAGCCTGGCTACTAACCGAAAATAGAGTTGAAACGTTTGTGCAGGCCCGTGCCGCGTTAGACTTATTTGCGCGTGACATTTCGCAAGCCGTCTTGCGCACCAATTCCGATCCCCAGCCACTAATTCTCCAAGGTGGTGCTGACTGGATCGCGTTTCCCGCAGCAGCTAATGACGGTCTGCCTGACATCCTCACAATCACCTACCAAATGAATACGGAGTCCAACGGCTTGTGCTCCCTGCGCCGTACCGCTACAAACACATTCACGGTTGGGACTGGGAATAACTGGAAGCTCACAGCGGATGCCAATGGGGGAGACGTTCTGGTGGATAACGTAGTGGATGTGTCATTTCAATACGCGACAATTGTAGCTTCAAATCAAACATGGTCTAGCGCGCTGCCAGGGGGAAACCAAAATCCTGTTTCTGTCAGACTCTCACTGACCATCGTTGACAGTCGTGCCGCTGCCCGGTTGGCCAAAGCTAACGCCGCTTCTGGTTCCGCTGTTTTCAACAACATTACGAATTCCGCAGCGCGCACGTTCAGTCTAGACGTTTATTTACCGAGCCATTAGCCCGTGAGGATTCTCCATATGAACAACCGTCTCTTGAACCGCCATCGTGACGAGCGTGGCGTTGCGCTCATCTTGACCCTCGCCATACTGGTGCTCGTAACGATTCTGGTTGTTGCCTTTGCCATTAGCATGCGCATCGAGAACAGTGCCGCGCTTGCCTTCAGCGACCAAATCAGAGCGAGAGAAATGGCTTTGGCTGGCATCGATGCGGCTGTCATGCAGCTTCGAACCGCCACCCCACAGATCACACCGACCACTTCTTATATCACAGCACCGGGATTGATTCTCACTCGCACCAACGGTGTAGGTTTCTCTGTCTCAATGTACAGTATGGGGGCTAATGGCAGCTGTGATCTCAACGCGGGCGCACGTATCACTGGCATCACAACAACAAACATCACGGCCAACTGGATCAACTATACATGGGGACAACCGGGCCTTGTCGGTCGCTACGCCTATTGGGTGGACGACGATGCCAGCAAGGTCAACATTAACACCGCCAAACAACGGGGAGATCCACTTGGTAGTACCCCAACGAACATTGACCTGAGAGTGTTCGGTGCGAGTGTCCAACCCAATACCTCCTACACCACGGCAACGAGTGCTGGCTATCCGACCGAACGCTCCTGGCCGATGGGGTCGTCATCTGCCATCAGCACTCAAGACTGCATGAACGGCATTTTTAACATCACCGCCTACAGTGCCAACACCAAGTTGACACCGTGGGGCGCTCCCTGCTTCAACCTCAACCAAAGTTATTCGCTCCCTTCGGACCTAGTTACAAATATAGCAGCCTATCTCCAAAACCCCAATCTCACAAATTTATTCCCGATGACCTTTGCCCAAAAGTACGGGAGTAACTGCCTGCAAATCGCAGCCAACATCGTCGCCTACCGTGTCCCCCGCACCACCGTTGTCGATAGTCTTGGGAATCCGCCAACCTATCTCGGCCTTCAGCGGACGCCCTATCTGAATGAGCTAATCGTTTCCAATTCCTTTCGAGTGGCAACCAATGTTTTAGGCCAATTGATGGTGCAGATGGATTCAACTACCTATGTCGAGTTGTGGTATATGTACCCGTCGATCTCGTATCCTCTGACTTCGCACAGCGTTACGCTTTATAACCAGCCTTCAATCAAGTTTAGCAGTGGGCAGACCAAGACATTTCCGAATCCCAACGCGCTGAGCGGCATCACTGGCGTCATGGTTCCTGTGGTGGGGAATTTTGGGGTGTACACGGCACTGGTGGTGAGCGCGGAAAAGTACGCGTTCACGAACGCTAACTTGAGTGACGTCACCGTCACTTTCAACTCCGGAATGGTCACCGGGGTCTTTCAAAAGGTACTCCCTCTACAACGGTTTGACTATGCCCACATTCCGATGACGAACCACACGTACACTCTCAAAGCCGCTATGGCTGGCGCTCCGGACTTCTTTAATCCAGTGACGAATTTGATCTGGGGCAGCGCTTCTATAGATCCGCGTTGCAGACCGGTCAATACGTATTGGAACTGCCTCGGCGGTGGGACGACGTTTGTCGTTGGGACTCTAGGCGGCTGGAACTCTGGTAGCTACGGACAGGGTGGCGCGTACAACACATACAGACTCACCAACACCGTACTCGGCTGTTCCGTGCCGCTCGTCAGTGATTCCGTCATTACCGGTAATGATGCCGACTGGTCCTGCCACACCAACATCGGCAGCGTTGCGGGTAGCCCCATCAAATCACTCGGTGAACTTGGCTACATCCACACCGGGGTGCCGTGGCGGACTTTGTGTATGGGGCCTGCGCCCGTGTCGGAAACAAACAGCATTCCCGACTGGGCCATGCTGGACCTGTTCACCACGACTAACGAGCCAGTGGCAGGCCGCATCAACATCAACGACACAGTATACATCGTATATCCATTTCAATGGCTGTACCCGTCGCCAAGCCAATTGCGTCAAGACGTACTGATCGCTCTCGTCACCAACACCTCTCTTGCGTCCCTCAACGTGGCCGATATCCAGAATCGGAATTGGAACAACAGCATCCGTCAATATCGCCCCATATCCAACTGGGGGACACTCAATGTGTTCGGGACGATATTCACCAATAGCGGCTATTCAATGGTCGGCGAAATTTGCGAAGTCGCTGGAGTCGCCGACGGAGTGGCAAACAAAAAATCCATACGCGAAGCTGGTGTCCGTGCCATCGCCAACCTCATCACGACCCGGTCCAGCACATTCAGCATCTGGGCTATTGGACAAGCTATTGTGGATGTAAACGCAGACGGAAATTTCGACGCGGGCACTGACATAGTTATTGGTGAAGTTGTCGTGCATGCAGTTGTAGAGCGGTACGAAGATCTCGCCGCACCTGCTGGCAAGCAGGTCAAGTTTCGAATCAAGTACCTGCATTACTTGACGAACTAATGCGGCAATAAGGGGAACAGAGAGAAGTCATTGAGGCTCTCAATGACAGTCAGCCGCACTCGATTAGTTGCCGAAAGGGTATAGCCGATTAGTTGTGCCTGCACTGACTCCGGCCAATGCGTTCCATTCAGCGATTGACATCCATTCGACATGACCATCAAAACAACTCAGGTTGCCACCATTTGCGTGACGGCTAGTTAATTTATTCGCGGCTGGATTCAAATAAAGCCCGCCTGGATTAACAGTAGAAAGGTTGGCTTCGTAGAAAAACACGGCATCGGCAGGATAACAATAGAGAACTTTTTGCCTCCCGGAGTAAGGGGCAGGATTTGCGTAAACGCAATCGTTCATGACGTAGGAGCTGTCCTTCCATGCTTTACAGGCGGTTGACGGAACCTTGTCATATGGGCAGCGAAGGATTTCCGGGTTACCAGGAATGCCGATGTTATTGGTTCTGCCGAGGTATGGCCAAATATCCCCACCGATGAAATCCGCACTGGTAGTACCAGTCAGCGTATTCGTCCCCCACCAGGTAGAGCGAAGCGGCAATTGGCCATATGCCTGCACACCTGCAGCAGCGCTAGCTATTATTTTGACATCAGTATCAAACTTGGTCTCGGAAGCAAAATGAATAGCGGCGGTTGTTATTTGGCGCAGATTGCTTGCGCACTTTACACGGTTCGCTCTTTCCTTGATGTTCGCAAGGGCAGGAAACAGGAGGGCAGCCAGAACGAGGATGATCGTAACCACTACCAACAGCTCTATCAGGGTAAAGGCAATTGGTTTCTTCCGTCTGTAGTCTGTAGCGGTTTGAACTGTTTTCATCGCAGCAGTTTCTCCTATTCTCTGCTTGACAATAACAGCGGCATTGATGCAAGTCAATCATACACGCGTATGCCTTTCCCGATAAGGCGTACGTATGGCGCTAATTGACCTATGGAAGGTGATGGGGTATGCTCCTCACCGTTCCTGTTATGAAAACACGCCGCGTCAACCAAAAGAAGATTGCCGAAGCGATCCGTATGTTGCTGGAAGCTATCGGTGAGAACCCGAAACGGGAAGGATTGCTGGAGACACCCGAACGTGTGGCGCGGATGTACGAGGAGATCTTCGGTGCTGGTGAGGAGGACCCGAAGGAGAGCCTCTCGAAACAGTTCTATGAGGATCACCACGAGATGGTGCTGGTCAAAGACATCCCGTTTTTCTCGATGTGCGAGCATCACCTGATGCCGTTCTTTGGCAGGGCGCATGTGGCGTATATCCCGAACGGTCATGTCGTTGGCATCAGCAAGCTGGCGCGCGTGGTCGAGTCGTTTGCGCGTCGTCCGCAAGTGCAGGAACGAATGACCAGCCAGATCGCCGACATCGTCGATCAGGAGTTGAAGCCGCAGGGGGTCGCCGTTGTCTGCGAGGCGGTCCACACCTGCATGACCATGCGCGGCGTCAAGAAACCCGGTGCGACGGTCATCACCTCCGCCATGCGTGGTGGGTTCCGTAAACGCATCTCGACCCGCACCGAGGTGTTGGCGTTAATCCACGGACGTCATCCTGCGCAGCCGTTCTAGTGAAGAAGGTTTTCATCAAGACGTACGGTTGCCAGATGAACGTGCGCGACAGCGAGGCGGTCGCTGCGATGTTGGCGCAACACGGCTACGCTATAGTCACCACGGAAGAGGAAGCCGACGCAATTTTGTTGAACACCTGCAGCGTCCGCGACCTTGCCGAACAGAAGGCGCTCAACAAAATGGCGGCGCTGGCCGGGCGCAAACGCTCGAAGCCGACGCTGCGGCTCGGATTTATGGGGTGCATGGCGCAGAGCCGTGGCGCGGAACTGTCCAAAAAGTTACCGGCCGTGGACTTGGTCGTTGGAACGCAGCGCTTCCATCACATGCCAGAGTACCTGGATCGTCTTTTTACGGAAAAGACTCCCATCGTGGACATCGCGGAGGAGATCGGCAGCGAATCCGCGGTCAAGGAACATCAAGCCGGTGGGGTGACGGCGTTTGTCAGCATTATGCAAGGCTGCGACATGCAGTGCAGCTTTTGCATCGTGCCGCAGACCCGCGGACCGGAACGAAGTCGGAACATTGGGGAGATAGTGGATGAGGTTCGGCGGTTGGCGGATTGCGGCGTCAAGGAGGTGACGTTGCTCGGGCAGATCGTGACGAGTTACGGTCGCGGCCTCATTGCGAAGAAGAATGGCAAGTCGGCATTTGTCCAACTGTTGGAGGCCGTGCACGAGGTGAATGGGCTTGAGCGGATCCGGTTCACCTCGCCGCATCCGAAGGGGTTTGGCGATGACCTGGTCACGGCATACCGCGATCTGCCGAAGTTATGCGAGCAGGCACATCTGCCGGTACAGAGCGGTTCGGACCGGATTTTAAAAGCGATGAAGCGCGGGTATGACAGGGCGAAATTTTTGCGGATCGTGGAAAAACTGCGGGCGGCTCAATCAAAGATGGTTTTCTCCAGTGACATCATTATCGGTTTCCCCGGTGAGGCGGAGGCGGATTTCGAGCAAACGGCATCGTTGATGCGGGAGGTTTCCTTTGAGCAGGCGTACATCTTCATGTACTCCAAACGGCGCGGCACGCCAGCGGCGGCAATGGAGGAGCAGGTGCCGACGGCGGTGAAGGAGGAACGCCACCACCGACTGTTGGAGATGCTCAACGAGACGGCGTTGCGGAAGAATCGCGAGCTTGTCGGGCATACGGTCGAGATTTTGGTCGAAGGACCAAGCGCAAAGAATCCACGAAGGATGTTCGGCCGTA
The DNA here is from genome assembly GCA_903825435.1 of uncultured Verrucomicrobiota bacterium. Taxonomy (GTDB): domain Bacteria; phylum Verrucomicrobiota; class Verrucomicrobiia; order Palsa-1439; family Palsa-1439; genus CAIKAP01. The sequence goes on along the minus strand of CAIKAP010000186.1, from coordinate 34,446 downwards.
CGCGGACAAATAAGGGGGTTGTGTTTGAGGGCGATTTGCGGCATAAGAACGCGCTGTTGTCGGTGCGGATTGAACGAGCCACAGATGTCACGTTATACGGCACGCCGGCAATTCAAAATTTATGACACGACTAGCTTTGATTTCGACGATGGTGGGTAGTGCGATTATCGCGGTGCGGCTGCCGGGGGTGCTGGTGCCGTCGCGGCACCGGGAATTTCTTGTGAAATTCCCGCGCTCGGTGTTATGGGGACGTGTCCTGATTACCGTCGCGGGATTGATCGCCTGGTGGGTGATGTTCAATGCGGCGCGCGACAGCGACGAATGGAAGTGGGCGCAGCCGTTCGTTGTGATTGGTGTGCCGGTCGCGTTGTTCCTGGTATATCGCTACAGTGTGCATTACTTGGCGTTGCGGGCGACGGCGGCGCTGCTGTTGCTGCTGGCCAAGCAGATGGTGGATGCCGCTGACGCGAGTGAGACGGTGCTGCGGTTGTTTGTGACAGTGCTGGCGTACATCTGGGTGGTGGCGTCGATCTGGATGACGGTCGCGCCGCATCATTTCCGCGACCTGATCGATTGGGCGATGGCCAACGACGAACGATGCCGCACGGTTTGTTCGCTGGGAATCTGCCTTGGCGCCGTCTTGATGGCGCTCGGAGTTCTGGCATATTGACCGCCATGACGAAGAAGCATTTCTTGTGTGGCCTAGTTGCGTTGCTACTGGCGTGCGGTTGTGGCGAACCCGCTAAATCGTCACCGTCCCCCGAACCACCGCCTGCCCCCAAGAAACAGTGGGAGATCGAGCTGGAACATCTGCAATCGGTGATCAAAGTCGGAATGACGGAGACAGAAGTGGTGAAAGCCGCGGGAGAACCTAACCACGTGAGGAGTGTCGTCGGTATGGTGTCGCGGGTGACTTGGGAGTACAGCCTGCCGTCGGAGAAACGGCTCATCGTTCGTTTTGACGGGAAGGGGAAGGTTGTGGGCGTCGAGCTGGACGGTTTCACAAAGGTGATACGGTAGAATGAATGGCACGGAGACATGCGTGAAGTGGAAATTTACGGAACAGGCTGACCTTCTCGCCATCTACTCCAACGACCAGCCTTTGGAACTGCGCACCTACCGCCCTAAATAGTGAACCATCCCCGTATTCTTGTTGTGCGTGGTGGAGCCATTGGCGACTTCATCCTGACGCTGCCTGCCGTCGGCGCCTTGCGCGAACGCTGGCCCGACGCCCATATCGAGATCCTCGGCTATCCCCATATCATCGAGCTTGCCCACCAACGCCACTACGCCGACGCCATCCGATCCATCGAGGCTGGACCAATGGCCGGCTTTTTCGTCCCCAACGGCCAGTTCAACGAATCCCTCGTCGACTACTTCCGCGGCTTTCACGTCGTTCTCTCCTACATCTTTGACCCTGACCACATATTCGCCGACAACATCCGCCGATGTGGCGCGGGACAGGTTATCGAAGCCTCGCCTCGCCCCAGCCAGTTGCATGCGGCGGAGCACTACTGCAAACCGCTCGAAACACTCGCTATCTTCGTCCAACAGACGGTACCACGGGTTTTCCCGAACGATGTTGACCGTGCGTTGGCTTCCCGTTTTCTGGCGGCGGTGGGCGGCAAACGGATCGTCGCGCTCCACCCCGGCAGTGGTAGCGAGCGCAAGAACTGGCCCGTCGAGAAGTTTGCGGCTATTGCACGTTGGCTTGTAGACGAACTGGCAGTTCAACTCCTCCTTGTGCAAGGCGAGGCTGACGAAGCGGTTGTGGCACGCCTGACCGAGTTGATCGAGTTCCCTATATTCCATCGGGTGTGGGGACTAAAGCTGGTCGAGCTGGCCGCTGTGCTCGAACGGTGCACCCTATTCGTGGGGAACGATTCCGGCATCACCCATATGGCTGCCGCTGTCAGCACCCCCACTATCGCGTTGTTTGGCCCGGCATCCTTGCCTATCTGGGAGCCGCGTGGCGAACACGTCAGCATCGTGCGTTTCAACGAGCGCGACATTGCCAAAGTCTGTGATGCCGCCAGCCGCTTTGTACACTAATGAAAGTGGGATCAACCGAAGCCAAATCGAACTTCAGAAGCATGATAAGATCAAATGAGCAGTGGGGTCGCTAAATGTTCCAGCTTTCGCTTTCCGCCTGTCTTCGCTATCTTCCGCACCATGCTCCAGTCGCTTCGTATCCGTAACATCGCCATCGTCGAGGATGTCGCCGTCGAGTTCGGCGACGGTCTCAACGTCATTACCGGCGAAACCGGCGCGGGCAAATCCGTCATCGTCGGCGCACTCAATCTCATCCTCGGCGACCGCGCCGACAAGTCGCTCATCCGCTCCGGCGCCGACCAGTGCGCTGTTGAGGCCGTCTTCACCGCGCCTCCGCGCGGCTTGCTCGACGACTTCGGCCTCGCCGACGGCGAAGATGGACCGCTCATCATCCGACGGCAATTCAACGCGAACGGCACTGGCAAAGTCTTCATCAACGATTCACCAGCGACGGTGCAGTCGCTCAAGCGCGTCGGCGATCTGCTTGTGGACATGCACGGACCGCACGACCACCAATCGCTGTTGAGCCGCGAGTTTCAGATGGATCTGCTCGATGCGTTCGGTGAACACGACAAATCGAGCCGTGCCTACAAGGACGCCTACCAGCGCTGGCAGCAACTCCAGCGCGACCGCGCCGCGCTCGCTGAGGACGGACGCGACCCGGCGCAGGAGATCGAGTTTCTCCAGTTCCAAGTCCGAGAAATCGAAGACGCAAAACTCGCCGACCTCGACGAGGCGGAGTTGCAGGCAGAACACAACCGCGTCGCCAACGCCGCGCGCATCCTCGAACTCGCCGATGTCATCCACGCCGTGCTCGCTGGCGACGAGTCATCGGCGTTCAGCGCGCTGGTCGCCGCGCAGAAACCACTCGCCGACCTCGCTGCCATCGCACCCGAAGCGTCGGCGTGGAAAGACGAGGCCGCGTCGGTCGCGGTGCAGTTGCAGGAGTTGGACCGCAGCGTCACGAACTTCGCCGGGCGGATTGACGCTGACCCGCAACGCCTCCAGTTCCTCGACGACCGTCTCGCCACACTGCACAAGCTGAAACGCAAGTACGGCGGCTCACTCGCCGACGTGTTGGCATTCCGCGCAAAGTCGAAGGAGCGGCTTCGTTTCCTCGAAACACGCGGCGAGCGCGCCACACAACTCGACGCCGAGATTACGAAGGCCGTCGCACAGATTGAGCAGCACGGATGCGAGCTTCGCAAGCTGCGACAGGCTGCCTCGAAGAAGCTTGCCGCTGCCATCACGAAGGAGTTGCGTGACCTCGGCTTCGCGCATGGCAGCTTCGACGTCACGCTAAGCGATACGGCAACGCCGGCGCCGTCCGGCCTCGACGAGATCGAGTTCGCCTTCGCGCCGAACGTCGGTGAACCGACGCGCCCGTTGCGACAGATCGCGTCGAGTGGCGAGATGTCGCGCGTAATGCTGGCGGTGAAGGTGGTGCTCGCCGCGCACGACAAGATTCCGGTGCTGGTGTTCGACGAGATTGACGCGAACGTGGGCGGTGAGATGGGCAAAGCGGTTGGCGAGAAACTGCAGGTTGTCGCTGACAAACGACAGGTCATTTGCATCACGCACCTGCCGCAGGTGGCGGCGCAGGGTGCGTGCCATTTCGTCGTGACGAAGACCGTCCGAGACGGTCGGACTTCCGCCGACATCGCGCCGGTGGCGGAGAAGGAACGCGCGGAGGAGTTGGCGCGGATGCTCGGCGGGCGCGACCTGACGAGCGTGACGTTAAAGCACGCCGAGGAGATGCTGGTAAAAGCCGGCAAGCGGAAACGTTAGCGCAGCAGATCGGCGAGCGCGGCGTCGCGGTCGAGGTCGAACTCCATCATCACCTCGGCGATCTCACCAGTGGATTCCCCTTTGAGCTTGCTGTAACCGTCGGGGATGGCGAATTTTGTATCGTCGGTTTTTTCGAGCTTGATGTTGGTAAAGAGGAGAATCTCGTTGGTGTCGTCGCCGCGGTCCATCTGGCTCTTGACGATGAATCCTTGGAGTTCGGCGGCTTCCCAGATGATGATCTGTTGGCGAGAGTCATCCTCGCTGGTCAGGGTGATCTGACGGACGGTGCAGAGATGACCGTCCAGGGTCTCCGCGCGCAAGAGCTTGCTTTCCGTGCGGGGTGCGGCTGTCTTCTCGGAAGATGCTTCGATGTAGGCACGTTTACCGGGAAGGATCAGGTAGGCTTTGTTGGTTTTCGGAAGGAGAATGGTGACAATCTCGGCGAGGTTGTCCTTCTTGAGCTTGGCGGTCAGTTTCGCCAGCGACGGTTCGTCGGCGGGTTTGTGTTCGATACGGAGGTCGCCGTCGCGCATAAACATGACGTTGTCGGCGATTCTGATTTGCTTGTCGCGTTTCTCGCGTTTGACCGTCACGTTCGCGCTGAAGACGCGCCCGGTGCCCATTAACGTCGCCACCAGTTCCGACTGCGCCGCCGAGGTGTCGAAGAGTTGTCCTTGTGCGCCAGCCGCGGCGCAACATGCGATTGTCAGAATCAGGATTCGTTTCATTGTGTGCCGAGTTTGGCCAGTAGACCTTTCCGTCGCGCTACGTCGAACATGTAACGGAAAAACAGCGCCGCCGCCACAAGATAAATAGCGTTGAGTGCGAACGCCGCTGTCAGGCTCGCGGCGGAGACGCCTTCGCCGCGCAGGACTTGTCGCATGCCCTCGAAGACGTGTGTGGCAGGGATGCAAAGTGCGATCGGCTGGACCCAGCGCGGTAACACGTCGAGCGGATAGAATACGGCCGCGATTGGCTGGATCAAGAACGGCACACCCCACGCCAACGCTTCCGCCGCCTGACCCCAACGCATGATGAGAGATGTCGTCACCATGCCGAGTGCCCAACCCATCAACAGCAGGTTGGCGAAGAACGGCAACAGACTCATGCCGAGCGAGAAGATATTGAACGAGTACAGCGCGTACGCCAGCCCCGCCAGCATGGCGACGGTGATGGTAATGCGAAACAAGCCGACGATGTACGTCGCCAGTACGAACTCACCGATGCGCACCGGAGCGACGAAGACGTTCAACAGATTCCGCGCCCAAACATCCTCCAGAAATGACAGCGTTACGCCTTGCTGGGCGCGGTAGAGGATGTCCCAGAAGATCATCGCGCCGAGCAGGAACATGAAGACGTTCGCTGGAGCCGACACGCCGCCGATACGTTGTAGATAGAGCGTGACGTAACCCCACACCAGCAGGTCCATCAGCGGCCAGAAGAAAATCTCCGTTACCCGCGGCACGCTGCGAGTGTACAGGTACGTGTAACGCAACACCAGCGCTTGGATACGGCACCAGCTCACGTTGTCTCCTCCAACAGGTCGCCGCTGCGTGCCACGGTGATGAAGACTTCCTCCAACGTCTTGTGATTGAATTGCGTGATGACCTCCTGCGGTGTTCCCTCGGCGATGATTAGGCCCTTGTGCAAGAAGAGTACGCGGTCGCACACCTCTTCCACGTCGCGCATGTTGTGCGAGGTGTAGATCATTGTGATTCCCTGCTCGCGTTGGATTTTCCGCAACAACTTCCGCACCTTGTCCGCTATGTTCGGGTCGAGGCTCGCCGTTGGCTCATCGAGCATCAACAGCTCCGGATCATTCAAAAGCGCCTTGCACAGGTTCACCCGTGTGCTCTCGCCTGATGAGAGTTGACCGGTAACCTTGTTCTTCAAGTGCGCGATCTCGAATAGCGACAGCAAGGCGTCCATCTTCCGGAACAAATCCGGAACACCGTACAGCCCACCGGACACGCGCAGGTTCTCGCGCACCTTCAGGTTCGACGGCAACGCAGTGTAGGCGGAGCAGAAATTACAGCGCTGGAGAATCTCGCAACGGTGTCGTTCGAGGTCCTTCCCGAACACGCGTACGCTGCCCGATGTCGGCGTCGTCAAGCCGAGCAATATCTGAATGGTCGTCGTTTTGCCTGCGCCGTTGGCGCCGAGCAGTCCAACAATCTCGCCCTTCCGCACGTTGAACGACACGTCTGCGACGGCAACGGTGCCGCTAAATTCCTTGCGCAGATGCTCGACCTGGACGATGGCGTCATTCATTCGCGGGCACGATAGCACACGCCAAAGCGATTGCACAATGCTACGCGCTGGCGCAGGCTGCTGATGGTGTAGGAGAAGCCCAAGAGCGAAGATCTGCACGAGGATGTCGAGAATTTGCGCGTGTTGCGGTCGCTCCTGTAACGCACAACGGCTTATGGGTCAGGCGCGATTGTCCGTCTCTGGCGGATAGAACCGGGCGAAGATTACCGTGACGATCCCGCTGATGGCAACGGCTCTTACGGAGCGAGGCGGACGCGGTAGAACCGGGAGGGTCTCCAGCTTGGTGGTCGCGGTGCCCACCGAGCTGAGCGTCGGCGCCGGTGCCACGAACGTCGGGTTCCCGAACATTGCCTTGATATACGCCCGTGTGGAGGCGATCTTCTGGACAACGGTTTGACCGTGGAGGTCTAGTTTTACTTTGGCTTTCGGCATAACTGCTCCTTTATGGTGTTAGTGGTTGATGGTGCGGATTTTGGGAATGGAAACCCGCTGGCGCGGCAGACTTACCTGACGGCCAGGAAGGGCAACTTGAAGGCCAGGTAAGGCAACCTGACAGTCAGGAAGGGCAACCGCGCTGTCAGGTAAGCCCGCCCAGCGGCCAAGCAGCCGTGCTTGGCCGTCAGGAAGCGTAACACGCACTCGCGGCAAGCCAACTCGGCAGCGGGATGAGGAAGATTCGGATTGAAAAACAGGGAGAGATTCTACCGTGGCACGTTCATTGCGAAACGGCGAAACGGCGAAACGGCGTGCCAACTACATTAAATTGTTGCTCAATTCTCATATCCCGCAATCCCAAATGCAATACGAACAACGCCGGGCAGGATGCTGAATCACCGTTGTTCCGTTGTCAACGCGAATCGAACAGATTCGCTTGCGTTTCTGCCACACTATGGCTAACTGATTCCCATGGCAGTCACCCCACAACAATTCACCAACGTCACCGTTCTCACCAAAGCCAACGTTTACTTCGACGGCAAAGTCGTCAGCCACTCCGTCCTGTTTCCTGACGGCTCGAAGAAAACCGTCGGTCTCATCTACCCCGGCTCCTTCCACTTCGGCACCAAGGCCGCCGAGCGAATGGAAATCGTTGCCGGCACCTGTCGCGTCAAACTCGATAGCCAATCGAACTGGAAAGATTACGCCGCCAACCAACTCTTCGACGTTCCCGCCAACTCCGGTTTCGACATCGAAGTCAAATCCGGCATCTGCGAATACGTCTGCTCATTCCTGCCCTAGCCTGCCATGAAAACGTCTGTCCGAGTCTGGAGCGCCTCGGTCGCTTCAATCGCGTTTTGCTTTTTCGTATCGGCGGTGTGTTGGTGGCAACCGGATGCGTGGGCGGCTTTTCTCATCTGGCCGCGTTGGCTCTGGTTGGCACCGGCCTTGTTGCTGACTGGTCTTAGCTGGCACCGATCCGCAAAACGCTTCGCAATGGTCGCAGGACTGGTTTGGCTGGTCTACGTTGCTATCTTTGTTGAAGAACTGCATTGCCACCCTCATCCATCAGTGCCAACGGGAGTGCCGGTAAGAGTGGTCTCGTTGAATTGTGATTGCGGCAACAAGTTGGCTGCCGCCGAAGTCATCGCGTTGAATCCTGACATTGCATTTTTTCAAGAATCGCCCACCACACGCGAGGTCGCCGCAATAGCACGCCAACTTTACGGACGGGATGACGGTTTTGTCGTAACCGGCAACACATCACTCATTGCTCGCGGGCGCGTCACCCCGGTTGCGGTGGCGCGTCCATGGAACATGCACATCACGGAAGCACGCGTGACCCTGACAAACGAGTCACAGGTCGCCATCATTTCTCTTCGCCTCTGGCCGTACGACCTCCGCACCGACCTGTGGACACCCGACTGCTGGCGCGCTCAAGCAGATGCGCGACGGCGTCAACGCAAACTGATTGATTGGTTAATCGAGCGGACGGCTGGCATACCGCGCGATATACCGCTGATCGTGGGTGGTGATTTCAATCTGGCCGGTAACGACGCCCTGCTACAATCACTGAAACCACGCTTGCACGACATGTTTCGGGCTGCCGGCACCGGATGGGGCAATACGCTGATCAACGAATTTCCGTTTGTACGCATTGATCAGATTTGGGGCAACGATGCTGTGCATGCTGCGCATGTTTTTGTGCAGCGCACGAAGAACTCAGATCATCGAATGGTAGTTGCCGATTTGAATTTGCCTCGTAAGCGGTAGTGAATTTGCTAAAGTTAGACATCACGAACATGAAACACGATTACTCCGAGAAACTTTTTCGCGAAGCCCAACAAATTATCCCGGGCGGCGTGAACTCGCCGGTGCGGGCGTTTCGCGGCGTCGGCGGGACGCCGTTTTTCACCCAACGAGCCACAGGCCCCCGGCTTTGGGACGTGGACGGGAACGAATACATTGATTACGTCGGCTCATGGGGGCCGATGATTCTCGGTCACGCGCATCCGAAAGTCATTCAAGCCGTGCTGGACGCGGCGCGTAATGGAACGAGCTTTGGCACCCCCAACCCGCTCGAAATCCGGTTGGCAAAACTCGTTTGCGAAGCGTATCCATCCATCCAGAAGGTGCGGTTCGTTAACTCCGGGACGGAAGCGACGATGTCGGCGATCCGGTTGGCGCGTGGCTTCACGAAACGCGACAAGATTGTGAAGTTCGACGGCTGTTATCACGGCCACGCCGATTCGTTGTTGGTTAAGGCCGGTAGCGGTGCGGCGACGTTCGACGTGCCGGACAGCGCGGGCGTGCCGGCAGACTTCGCGCGGAACACGCTGACGTTGACACTAAATGACGTTGCCGGTTTGAAACGCGTGAACTGGAGCGAGATTGCCTGCGCCATCATCGAGCCGGTGCCGGGGAATATGGGGCTAATTCCCTTGAAGCTGGCATTTCTCCAAGCGCTCCGTCAGGTGACACGCGATGTCGGAGCGCTTTTGATTTTGGACGAGGTGATGTGCGGGTTCCGCGTGGCGAAAGGTGGGGCGCAGGAGTTGTACGGCGTCACCGGAGATCTGACAACGCTTGGCAAAATCATCGGAGGCGGCTTACCGGTAGGAGCGTTTGGCGGGCGGACTGATATCATGGATTTACTAGCGCCGAACGGACCTGTGTATCAGGCGGGGACGTTATCCGGGAATCCGTTGGCGATGGCGGCAGGGATCGCGACACTGGAGGAGTTGTTCCAACCCGGTCATTACAAGACTCTCGAAGAACGAAGCGCGGCACTGTGCTACGGGTTGAAGAAGATCGTGCCAGGTTATCATGCACGGGTTGGGTCAAAGTTTTGTGTGTTCTTCACGGATGTGCCGGTTGTGGATTACGCGACGGCGAAGACTTGCGACACGAAGAAGTATGGCCGGTATTTCCATGCGATGATGGAAAACGGCGTGTACTTGGCGCCGTCGCAGTTTGAAGTCGGTTTCATGTCGCTCGCCCACACCGAAGCCGATATCGAAGCCACACTCCGAGCCGCCCGGGAGGCAGTGAAGACGCTGTGAAACTCGTCGTTGCAGCTACCGGTGCCAGTGGCGCGTTGTATACGCAGCGGTTGCTCGACAATCTCTCCGGCCACGAAGTCCATTTCATTTCCACCCACCACGCCAAAGAAGTCCAAACCCTCGAACTTCCCGGTGGCCTAAAGATACCGGCAGGAGTGACCGTGTACGAGGAACATGGCTCGATGTTCGTCCCTTTCGTGAGCGGCTCGGCGAAGTTCGACGCCATGGTCGTCATACCGGCTTCGATGGGAACCATCGGACGCATCGCCAACGGCACCTCCGACACGACCATCGCCCGCGCTGCCGATGTGTTCCTAAAGGAGCGGCGCAAATTGATTCTCGTGCCGCGTGAGTCGCCTTACAGCCTGATCCATCTCCGCAATATGATAGCGATCACCGAAGCCGGTGCCACCATCATTCCAGCCAGTCCGTCTTTCTACGGTGGGGCCGCAACGATCACCGACTTGCTGGACACGATTGTCGCTCGCATCCTCGACCACTTGGGCATCGCCCACAAACTGGCGAAACGCTGGGTTTAGGGTTTTGGCGAAGGCCGGCGGGTGATCTTGGCGCGGATGTCACGGTAGCCGAAGTCAACGGCGGCGATCTTCTTGAATTCGCCGAGGGCTTTGTCGGCGGCGCCGAGGGCTTCGTAGGCGGCGCCGAGGTTGTAGGTGATTTCTTTTTTGACGCCGTCCATCAGGGGGAGTTCCTCGATGGCCTTGATGTATTGGTCAATGGCGAGGTCGTGGAGGCCGAGTTGCTGGAAGCATTGGCCAAGGTAGTTCAGTGAGGGAACACGGCGCTGGGGCTGGCCGATGGAACGCTGGAATTGTTCGATGGCGTTCTGGACGTCGCCGGTTTTCATATAGAGGACGCCGAGGTCGTAACGGTACATGAGGTCGTTAGGATATTTCTCGACGATGCGTATGGCGTCGCGGAGTTGAAGCTCGTCGAACTCGCGTTCGAGTTGGGCGACTTCGGCCTGAAGGGAGGTGTCGGCGGGGGTGGCCTGTAGCTGTGTCTTCTTGACGGCGAGTCTATCGGAGACACGCTTCTGTCGGACTTCGGTGATTTCTTTTTCGAGGGTGGGGTCGGCGCCGGCTTCGGTGGCGAAGATGGCTTCGAGGTATTGGAGGGAGCGGTCGTAGTCGCCTTTTTGCCCGTAGAGTTTGCCGAGTTCGCGGCGGATGACGGGGCTGTTGGGATCAGTATTGAGCTTGGTGAGGTTTTCCTGGATGAGGTTGGCGATCATGTCCTCGGCGCGGACGACGCGGGACTGTTGTTCGAGGGAGACGGCTTCGTCTTTGTCTTTGATGATGTCGCGGTAGGACTTGGCATCGTCCCAGCCGCCGGTTTGCATGGCGCCGTGAGCGGTGGCGTCTTTGATGCCTTTCTGTGCGTCGTAATCGTTGGGGTGGCTCTGGAGGATGCGGTCGTAAAGGTCGCGGGCGAGGTCGTGGCGGGAGAGGGCGGAGTAACAGCGGGCTAGCCAGTGGGCGGATTTGATGTCGCGGGGGTTGAGTTTGGTGAGGTGTTCAAGGGTCTGGGCGGTGATTTCGGGGAGGTTGGCGGTCTCGGCGGCTTCGGCAAGGAGTTGGAGGGCTTGTGAGTTCTTTGGGTCTTCGCTGAGTGCTTGTTCGGACAGGACCATGGCTTCGGTTGGGTTTTTGGCAAGGATGGCACGAGCTTTCATCATCAAGGGCTGGAGCTTCGCCCCGGACATGGCACGGCGGAATGCACCGTGAGTCTCGGCTCGTTTCATCTGGATGGCGCGAAGATGTTTGCGACCTTGGAGGAAACTGGGTTCGAGCGCAAGGCACTGCTGGAGCATCTCAATGGCGTAGTCGTAGTTGTTGCGTTCCATGGCGCTGAGCGCCTTCTGGTACTGCTCGCGCGCCATGCGGTTGATGTTGTCGAGGGTCTTCTCAGGCATGGGAGGTTTATAGCACGTCTAAGGGCGGCGGCAAGTGGTGTTTTTCGCTGGCGTTGGCGGATGTCTCCGTCTATTTTGCGCATATCGGAGAAGAGTCATGATGATGAATAAAATGCTGGTTGTGGGTCTGGTGGTTGTGTGTGTCGCGGCGCGGGCGGACGTCTTGCAGACGCGCACGGCCATCTACACGGGGCAGGTGACCCACGTGGAGGGCGGTTCCGTTTTCATTAAGCTCGATCAAGGCGAGTTTGGCGTGCTGAGCCGCGACATCGTCCGCGTCGAGGTCGAACGGCCTGCGGCGTACGAGAGCGGACTGGCGGCATTGAAGGCGGGTAAACCGCAGGAGACGGTGGAGTCGTTGAAACCGTTGGTGGACCGCATGGCAGGCCTGCCGGCACCTTGGGTGATCGACGCGATTCTGCGTCTGGGCGATGCGTACCTGGATATGAAGGACACGGCATCGGCGTCGATGACGTTTGACAAGTTGAAGCAACTGTATCCGAATTCGCCGCAGGTGCAGGCGGTGGACGTGAAGAATGCCCGTGTGCTGTTTTCGCTGAAGAAGTATGACGAGGTCATCAAAGTCATCAAGGGCTACCTCGACCCGCAATTGAAGAAGGACTTCCTGCCGCCTGACCAGGAGACGACTATGGCGGAGGCGCTGGTGTTGATGGGCGATTGCCTGTTGGCGAAGGAGAAACCCTACGAAGCGCTCGATTGCTACCTAAAGGTCGTGACGTTGTACGATTACGACGACGCGCGCGAGGCCGAGGCCAGGTTCAAGGCCGGTAAGGTGCTCGAACAGACCGGTAACTGGAAACGGGCCAGGGAAGAATACGAAGACCTTTTGAAGGAAACGCCCGATTCACGGTACGTCGCCGACGCCAAGAATCGGATCGCAGAGATCAACAAGGCCCACAAAGAATGACCCTATGGCAGGCCATTGTCCTGGGAATCGTCCAGGGACTCAGTGAATTTCTCCCGATCAGCAGCACGGCGCACCTGCGCATCATTCCCGCGTGGCTTGGCTGGGGTGATCCCGGTGCGGCATTCACCGCCGTCATCCAACTCGGCACACTCGCCTCCGTCTTCATTTATTTCGCGCGCGACATCGTCAACATCATCCGCGACGCGTTCACCGGTAAAAGTAAACTCGGCTGGATGATTTGCGCCGGAACTGTTCCGGTCGTCGTGCTCGGCCTGTCCTGCAAGAAATACATCGAGCACAACTGGCGTTCACTCTATGTCATCGCTGCTGCTATCATCGGGTTGGCGCTGGTACTTGCGCTGGCCGAGTGGTTCGAGCGCCGCCGGCAGAAACTTCGCGAGATGAACGAACTCAGCTGGCTCGACGCCATCGTTGTCGGCTGTTTCCAAGCCATCGCGCTCATCCCCGGCTCGTCGCGCTCCGGCTGCACCATCACCGGTGGGCTGTTCCTCGGCATGAAACGCGACACGGCGGCCCGGTTTTCGTTCCTGTTGTCGCTGCCCGCGGTGTTCGCGGCGGGCATGTTCGAGTTGAAAGAACTCCGTCATGCCGGGGCGGTGGACTGGACGAATGTCATCGTGGCTACGGTCGTGTCGTTCGTTGTCGGTTATGCCTCCATCGCGTTCCTGCTCGGTTACCTGCGCCGGCACACGACGTGGGTGTTCATCATCTACCGGCTCGTGCTCGGTGCTCTCTTGCTCGCAGCACTGGCTGCTGGTAAACTCTCGCCACTATGAAATCGGCCATCAAGTTTGGCACCTCCGGCTGGCGCGGCATCATTAGTGACACCTTCACTTTCGCCAACGTCGAGTTGGCAGCACACTCCATCGCGCAGTACCTGAACGAAAACCCGGCCGCCGGCGCCGAGCGACGGCTCATCGTCGGATACGACACGCGGTTTTTGTCGCGCGAGTTCGCCACGCGTTGCGCGCAGATCGTCGCGGGCTACGGGTTCGAGGCGTGGTTGACCGACCGCGACGCGCCGACGCCGGCGATCTCGCATTGTTTGCGCCTGCACAAGGCGTCGGGCGGCATCAACATCACCGCGAGCCACAACCCGCCGGAGTACAACGGCCTGAAGTTTAACGGCGCTAACGGCGCGCCTTGTTCGTCCGAAGTGGCGAAAGGCATCGAAGCGAAAGCCGAGGCGCTTGACGGCACGTCGTTGTCGGCGGCGCGCGGCGAGGTGCGGATCTTCAATCCGATGCCGGAGTACGTCACACAGTTGCGGAAGCTGATTGATTTCAAGGCGCTGAAACGGAAGCCGAAGAAGGCGGTGACGGATTTGATGTTTGGTACGGGACGCGGCTATCTCGACACGCTGTTGTTGAAGAGCGGATGGAAGGTGGACGCGTTGCACGGCGAGTTGAACCCGCTGTTCGGCAACGGCCATCCGGAGCCGATCAAGGAGAACATGGGCGAATTGCTGGCTCGCCTGAAGAAGTCGAAGGCCGCGCTCGGCCTCGGCCTCGATCCCGACGCCGACCGGTTCGCGGTCGTGGACAGCGACGGGTCGTTCATCAGCGCAAACGACATTCTCGTGCTGGCGTTGTATCACCTCGTGAAGAATCGGAAGTGGACTGGTGCGGTGGTACGGACGGTGGCGACGAGCCATCTCGTGGATGCCGTGGCGAAATTGTACGATGTGCCGTTGCGCGAGACGCCCGTGGGGTTCAAGTACATCGGCGCGGTGATGGAGAGCGAGCCGGTCATCGTGGGTGGCGAGGAAAGTGGCGGCCTCAGCGTCAAGGGTCACGTGCCGGAGAAGGACGGCATCCTCGCGTGCCTGTTGATGTGCGAGCTGGTCGCCTACGAAGGCAAACCGTTGAAACAAATCCTCAAGGAAATCATGGCGCAGACGGGGCCGATCCTCAGCGACCGCATCAACCTGCGCGTCACGCCGCAGCGCAAGGACGAACTGCTCCAGAAGTTCGCGGCGGGCCTGAACGATTTAGGCGGCCGCAAGGTCAAAGGTACCGTAACGATTGACGGTTACAAGTTCTTGCTTGAAGACGGAAGTTGGGTCATGTTTCGGGCGTCCGGGACGGAACCAGTTTTCCGCTGTTACCTGGAAGGCAAAACGAAGAAACAGTTGGCCGCGTATCGCCAGGCGGCATTGGATCTGGTGAAGTAGGAGACTGACATGGTCAAGAGAATCACAGTATTGGTGGTAGTCGGACTGCTGGGGATCAATCTTGCGATTGCCGCCCGCATCTACTCGCAAACGGCGACCAAGGCCGACAAGGAAAACCCGTACCCGCAACTGGAGCTGTTCACGAAGGTCCTCGAGACCATCCGCAAGGATTACGTGGACAAAGACAAAGTTGGCTACAAGGATCTGACCTACGGCGCGCTCCGCGGCATGCTAAGCTCGCTCGACCCGCACAGCCAGTTCATGGAGCCTGAAGGCTACAAGGACATGAAGGAAGACACCGAAGGCAAGTTCGGCGGAATCGGCATCCAAATCTCCATGTCCAAGGAGGGCTTCATCACCGTCGTTACCCCGATCGAAAATACCCCATCCGCCCGCGCTGGCATCCTGCCAGCCGATCGCATCATCAAGATCGAAGGCAAACCCACCGACAAGATGGGCTTGCCTGATGTCGTCCGCCAACTCCGCGGCGATCCCGGTACCAAGGTCACCTTCACCGTTTTCCGCGCCAAAGCCAAGAACCCCGGCGACCGCATCAAGGACTATACCGTCGAACGCGCCATCATCCCTGTTGACAGCGTCAGGGACGCCAAGATTCTTCAGGACGGCATCGGCTACGTCCGCATCACCCAGTTCAACGAACCGACCGCCGAGGAATTCGAGAAAGCCCTCGTCAAACTCGAAGGGCAGGGGATGGACGCGCTCATCCTCGATCTCCGCAACAACCCCGGCGGTCTTCTCGAATCCGCCCGCAAAGTCGCCAGCAAATTCATCGCCGGCGGCGAACTCATCGTCTCGACCGAAGGCCGCGACCTCGCCAACAAGATTGTCTATCGCGCCGACCGCGGCAAGAAACGCAACTACCCCGTCGTCCTCCTCACCAACAACGGCAGCGCCAGCGGCAGCGAAATCGTTGCCGGGGCATTGCAGGACTTGAAGCGCGCCGTTCTCGTTGGCGAAACCACCTTCGGCAAAGGGTCCGTCCAGAGCGTGTTGCCGTTGCCCGACGGCTCCGCAATGCGCCTGACCACGGCGAAGTACTACACGCCGAGCCACAAGGTCATCCACGAACACGGTGTCACGCCTGACATCATCGTTCCCATCAGCGCCGAAGACGAAGCGACTCTGATGGCGCAACGCGCCCGCGCCGGTCTACCCGAAGACCCGGACACCAAGGTCGAGAAGATCGCTGATGTCCAGCTCGACCGTGCGGTTGACGTTCTCAAAGGCGTCAAACTCTTCGCCCATCAAGTTAAACAAGCCAAACACTGACGCCCGTGAACATCCTTGGCGTCGAGACATCGTGCGACGAGACCTCCGCGGCCGTCGTCCGCGACGGCACGGAGATTCTCTCCAACGTCGTCAGTAGTCAGATTGACCTCCACCGTCCCTACGGTGGCGTCGTGCCGGAGCTCGCCTCGCGACACCACCTCGAACTCATCCAGTCCGTTATCCAGCAGGCACTCGACGCAGCTGGAACAAAAACGGAACAAATTGACGGCGTCGCTGCCACTTACGGTCCCGGTCTCGCTTCGTCGCTTCTCATCGGACTCAACGCCGCCAAGGGCGTTGCGTTCACGTTGAACAAGCCGTTTCTCGGCATCAACCACCTCGAAGCGCATCTGTACTCGCCGTTGCTTTCTGAACACAACTTCGACGCGTTGCCGATGGTCTCGCTCATTGTTTCCGGCGGCCACACCATCCTCGCCCACGTCACCAACATTGGCCGACACGAGATTCTAGGCCAGACTGTTGACGACGCAGCAGGGGAGGCGTTTGACAAAGTCGCCAAGCTTCTCGGCCTCCGCTATCCCGGCGGCCCCGAGGTGGACCGGCTCGCCAAGCAGGGCAACCGCGCCGCCATCGCGTTCCCGCGTTCGATGCTCGACGATCCCGGTTTCAACTTCAGCTTCAGCGGCCTCAAGACCTCCGTCCTCTACTACCTAAAGAAGAATCCCAACGCCGTCGTTGCCGACGTCTGCGCGAGTTTCCAGGAGGCCGTCGTGGACGTTCTCGTCGGCAAGACGCTGCGCGCCGCCTGCCACACCGGTGTCCGCGCCATCAGTGCCTCCGGCGGCGTCTCCATCAACAGCCGGTTTCGCGAACGGCTCGCCGCCGAGTGTCCGCGGCGCAACCTCCGCCTGTTCCTCGCCAGCGCCCAGCTTTGCACCGACAACGCCGCCATGATCGCCTCGCTCGCGTACCACAAACTCCAACGCGGCGCCCGCAGCGACTGGAGCCTCGACGTTGCGCCATCCATCGGCCTGCGCGCTGCTTGAACGATTTCGGGCGGTGTGGTATCTAATCCGTCGAACAAGGAGAACAGAAGATGTTATCCGTTTCAGTAACTTGGATGTTGGTCATTGGAGCTTCGATCATCGCGATCATCGCGCAGTTCCGTGTGATGGGCGCGTTTAAACGCTTTGGTCAGGTCCGCACTATGCGCGGACTTACCGGTGCCGAGGTCGCAAAGCAGATTCTTCGCGATGTCGGCATCACCGATGTCGAGATTGAGCGCACCGATTCTTGGCTCGGCGACCACTACGATCCCACCAAGAAGGTGCTCTGCCTCTCGCCCGGTGTGTTCGACAGCGACTCCGTCTCGGCGGTCGGCATAGCGGCGCACGAGTGCGGCCATGCTATCCAGCACAAGAACGCCTACTGGCCATTGCAGGTGCGTATGACCGTCGTGCCTGTCACGATGATCGCGTCGCAACTGTTGCCGCTGGTGATGATTGGTGGGTTCTGGTTCCACATGATGGGGTTCATCACGCTCGGCATCTTCGTGTACGCCATCCTGACAGTGTTCCAACTCATCACGTTGCCTGTCGAGTTCGACGCCAGCCTCCGCGCTAAACTGATTCTCCGCGAGAGCGGCGTGGTGATGGCCGACGAAGCCGACGGCGTCAACAAAGTACTCAACGCCGCCGCATGGACCTACGTCGCCGCGTTCCTGTCGGCATTGACGCACCTGCTGCACCTTCTCGCCATCCGCGATAGCCGCGATTGAGCGAACCGGGCAGACAAAGGCAACAAAAGGACGTGGGTGGAGTCGGAACGGGATTATTCGATCCTGTACCTTCCACTGAAATCAAGCGCCAACTCGAACCTATCCGGCCAGTCACATCTCTCTTTTATCTGCCAAGTCTCTTTCCAACCAACGGAGCGCATTTCTTGGAGCTTCTCATACAGTCCTTCGCTGTCCACGGGCAGACAAATGATTACATTGCCCATCTTGATCCCAAGGCAACGAACTGGACTCTGAAAGAGGAACAAATCGTTTTGGATATTGCTGCCGTCCCGTGCCTCAAGTCGCAATAGACCCAATTCTTGGGTTTCAGGCGATATAATCTGCTGCCGAACGCTATTTAGCTCGCGCCTCAGAATATAGGCATAGCCTAGCTTCGCGAAGGCGGCCAAATAAGCGGATTTCAAATGACCGATGTCTGCCTTGGTTTGGCTATATGAAACTCGGTCTCGGAGCTGCAAACTGGTACCAGAGAGGATATCTCGTGGTTGCAGTATTTCGACGACTCGCGGATTGTTGTGCTCGCCCAGTATGCTAATGTTGATGCCCTGATTATCATGTCGCACGTCAACATTTAGCTGATGCCCATTTTTGATCAGTGTTGCTCTCCTCGTTTGTCCAGTCTTCTCCATGAACGATTGAGAAATCTGCTCTCGGTGTATGTGTGTGTCAATCCGATGTCCCGCGGCAGAATTGCATTCCTGACATGTAAGGCAAAGCACCTTTCCCCCTAGCGCAGCAGGAGGGACGTGTTCCTCAGAAAGTCCTTGAAGGTTTGGAAATCTTCCCAAGCAGATTGGGCAAACATACCCGACATCGGTTCTGCCTGTGAGCTTCTGAAACGCCTCACGTCCAATATCGAAAAGGATTTGCTTTCTTCCGTGAGTCGACATGATCACTGAACCGGTGCTGCAGATGAGCTAATCGTTTGGCGGTAGTTTCGCCATTGGGATAACCTGAAAAACACAGTCAGGACTGCCGCTGAAAAGTGTGTTGTCGTTGCTTAGTATTACCTTCTTTGTGGTTGTCTCATCAAGGTTGACCCAGACTAGCCAAATGTCTTTCTCAGATGTTTTGCCGACAACACGGGAGAAGTGGGCACAGAACGCATATGTTCCAGATTTTGGGACTTTGCCAGTACACCGGCCATCCGCATCGGTCTTGTTAGAGCTATCTTACCGCCGTGCGTGGTGCGTTGGCAAGGCTTCACTAACCCTGTGCTGGCCGTTGCCGGCGAGCGAGGATTGAGCATGTGTTTGGCTACATGAGCCAATCGATGAAAGGATTCCTGTCTCGATTCGGGAGTGAGCGGCATTCAGGTTGCCGGTTGCCGTCACGCGTCCTCCGAATCTGTCTTCGTGCCGTATTCCACTTCTCATTTCGATGGCGTTTGTACGCGATTTCCCCATCGTGTCGCAAGGCAGTTGTTCCGGTAGCACATACGGACGACACCCCAGCACTTGTCCACCGTGGCGCAGAGTGGGGTGACTACAGTGAAGGTCAGTTCCGCGTATCAGTCGCGGGAGCCGGTCGGGAAATCATCGTAAAACGGCTCGTAGGTCAATTTGTGGGCGACCGTGGATAGCAAGCGCGCGTTGAAGGCACGCGTGAATACTTGCCCGCTGCCAAATTCCGTGTAATCTCTCTGCCCGTCATGATTGCACTCATTGATTACGGCAGCGGCAACCTCCGTAGCGTCGAAAAGGCGCTCGCGAAGGTCGATGGCGATGTGCGTATCGTCAGCGCTCCCGCCGATGTGCTCGCCGCCGATGCCGTTGTCCTGCCCGGTGTCGGCGCGTTCGGCGATTGCGTGAGCAACCTCGCGAAGCTCAACTTGGTAGACGCGATCCGCGACTTCATCGCCAGCAAACGTCCATTCCTTGGCATCTGCGTCGGCCTTCAAATGCTTTTCGAAAGCGGCGACGAATCGCGCGGCGTCCCCGGCTTGTGCGTGTTGCCCGGCACCGTGCCGCGGTTTGCCGACGGCAAACTCAAGGTACCGCACATGGGCTGGAATCAGCTCCGCATCAAACGCCCCGACTGTCCGTTGCTACGCGGCGTTCTCGACGGCAGCCACGTCTATTTTGTCCACAGCTACTATGGTCAGCCGCGTGACAACTCTGTCGTAGCCGCCACTACCGAGTACGGCGCCGAGTTTGCCGCCGCGCTCTGGCGCGATAACATTTTCGCAACGCAGTTCCACCCGGAGAAGTCGCAAGCCGTTGGACTGAAGATGCTGGAGAATTTTGTGGAGTTGGTGAAGAAGTCAGGAGGACGGAAAACGTGAGCCGTCCGCCTGCCAAGACGTTTCGTGGCCTTATTGTGTGGCAGAAGGCGTATCAGTTTGCGTTGAATGTGTATCGATTCACGGATGCGTATCAGCCCGTTAAACAACAACGCCCGCTGAGGTCAGCGGGACTACAACACCACTCGTGGCGGGTGGCGAGCCAAGAATTTCCGAAGAATTTGTGTAGGCCGCGTGCCCTCACGCGGCGGAGTCCGACTTTTTCACCGGGCTGCTACGCCTCTGCCATTCTGAATTCTGTCTCCTGACTCCTATGTTCACCATCTATCCAGCCATTGATCTAAAGAACGGTCAAGTCGTCCGTCTCCACCAAGGCCGCGCCGACGAGAGCACCGTTTACGGCAACGACCCCGCCGCCGCCGCGCGGCGTTGGGTGGAGCAGGGGGCGCACTGCTTGCACGTTGTTGACCTCGATGCCGCTTTTGCCGGTGAGCCGCGCAATTGGGAATCAGTGCGCGCCATTCTTGCGGCGGTGAACGTGCCGGTGCAGTTGGGCGGCGGCCTGCGTACCCGACAGCAAATCGCGGATGCGTTGGCAATGGGCGTGGCGCGCGTGGTTGTGGGTACGAAAGCGTGTGAACCGTCTTTCGTGGAAACGTTGGTAGTTGAGTTCGGTGAGAAGGTTGCCATTGGCATTGATGCGCGTGACGGATTTGTCGCCGTCAAAGGCTGGGTCGAGAAGACCTCGCTTGCCGCTGTCGAGTTTGCTCAACAGATCAGCGGGCTGGGTGTGCGCGCGATCATCTTCACCGACATCGCCACCGACGGTACATTGACTGGGCCGAATTACAAGGCGGTGTTAGCGGTTTGCAACGCGGTCAAGTGCGATATCATCGCCAGTGGCGGTGTCTCCACGGCTGACGACGTTCGTCGCTTGCGCGAGTTGAAGCATCCGAATCTGTCTGGCGTAATCATCGGCAAGGGACTCTACGACGGGTGGCTCACGTTGAAGGAAGTGCTCTGAACCGATGACGCAAGAGTACATCCTTCACCCGTCGCACGCGCCGAGGGAGTTGCACATTGATTACCGCAAGGAACTCAATGACCAGCAGTATGCCGCCGTCACGGCGCGCGGTGCGGACGGATCGCTAAACTCCGGGCCGATGCTCGTCATCGCGGGCGCCGGTAGCGGCAAGACGCGGACGTTGACCTACCGGGTGGCGTGGCTTGTCGAACACGGCATTGAGCCATCGCGCATCCTCCTGCTCACATTTACGAACAAGGCTGCGAAGGAAATGCTGCGCCGTGTCGAGGGCCTTCTGCCGATGGACATCTCGCAAATCTGGGGCGGCACGTTCCACCACATCGGTAACCGTATCCTTCGACGGAACGCGAAGCTGCTTGGATATGGACCAGATTTCACCATTCTCGACCGCGAAGACTCCGCGAGCCTACTGAACGATTGTATTGCCGAGGCGAAGATTGACACGAAGGCGGAACGGTTCCCGAAAGGGGACGTGCTGGCAGAGATCTATTCGCTCGCCGTCAACACCGAGCGTAGCGTCGAACGTGTCCTTGCCGAGCAGTACGACTACTTCTCGCACCTTGCGGGGCCGATCAAGACGCTGCGCGACGTCTATCGCGAGCGGAAGCTGAAAGCCAATGCGATGGACTACGACGACCTGCTGGTGAACTGCCTGCGGCTGTTTCAGGAGGAGAAGGAAGTCGGCGACCGTTACCGTGAGCAATTCCTGTACGTGCTCGTGGATGAGTATCAGGACACGAATAAGATACAGGCCGACCTCATTGACGCCATCGCGATGCTGCACCGCAACCTGATGGTCGTTGGCGACGACGCGCAATCCATCTACTCTTGGCGCGGCGCGAACTACCGTAACATCCTCAACTTTCCCGAGCGTTATCCGTCTGCGACTGTTCACAAGATCGAGGTCAACTACCGCAGCGTCCCCGCGATCCTCAACCTCGCCAATGACGCCATCAAGGCGAACCCGAACCAGTTCGCCAAGAATCTCCAAGCCGTCCGCAAAGGCGGTGCGAAACCGTGGCTCATCCCGTGCGCCGACGCCAATCAGCAGTCGCAGTTTATTGCCCAGCGCGTTCTCGAACTGCGCGGCGAAGGCGTCGAACTGAACGAAATCGCCGTCCTCTACCGCGCCCATTTCCACGCGATGGAGCTCCAGATGGAACTGACCCGGCGGAACATCCCCTACGTCATCACCAGCGGCTTGCGGTTCTTCGAGCAGGCTCACATCAAGGATACCGCCTGTTTTCTCAAGATCGCGCTGAACCCGCACGACGAGATGTCCTTCAAGCGCATCGCAAAGCTCATGACCGGCGTCGGTGCTGCGACAGCCGACAAACTCTGGGTAAAGATCCATCCGATTATCAGTGGCCTCACCGGCGATTTGCCGACATCGCATCCCAGCGTGCCCAAGAAGTCCGCCGCCGATTGGAAGCAGATCGCCAAGTTGCACAACAACCTCCGTGACAAGTCCGACGGCGACAAACACGCCGACGAGATGATCGAGATCGTCCTCGAAAACTTCTACAGCGGCTACCTCAAGGTCAAATACGACAACGCTCGCGTCCGCGAAGAAGATATCAACCAGCTTGCCTCCTTCTCGCTCCAGTTCCCGACGATGGAGGAATTCCTTAGCCAGCTCGCCTTGCTGACGAATTTGGAAGCTGAGGACGCCACGCTGATCTCCGCCGACGAACGAGAATTCATCCGTCTTAGCACGGTCCACCAAGCCAAAGGCCAGGAATGGAAAGCCGTCTTCGTCATCGGCCTCTGCGACGGCATGTTCCCGCTTGGCCGGACGCTCGACAACATGGAAGGCGTTGAGGAAGAGCGCCGTCTTTTCTACGTCGCCGTCACCCGCGCCAAGGACGAACTCTACATGACGTATCCGCTCTATCGCCAGATGGGTGGCGACGCCGGTGGGTTTCAGCGCGCTTCGCGTTTTGTTGTCGAACTTCCAAAAATGCACTACCAGGAGTTGAGTTTACGCAACAATGCCGCACATTGGTGAGCGAAATGCCGCCAGAATAATTATGATATAAAATTGTACGGAATGCGATTTTGGGATATCTTTCAAAAGTGTTTCGTCGAAAAACAATCTGGCTGTGGGGTGTTATGGCGCTGACGGCAGCCTGGATCGTAGCGGGTGCCGCCATCTGGCTGGTGCGCGGTCAGCAAATGACTGCAGACAAGACTATCGATTATCTCAAGGCACATCCGTTGCACGGCCTCACAGCGACAGAACGGCAACCCGTCATCGAAGAGATGGCAGACCGGGTGAACCGGTTGCCGTTTGAGGAGCGCCAGTTTTTTCGTTATAATGATGAGTTGCGCCGGTGGTTTGAGCAGATGAACGAAACGGAACGGCGTTATTACATAGACCGTACACTGCCGAAAGGGATGAAGCAGATGATGGCGGCGTTCAACGAGATGACACCCCAGAAGCGCAGGCAGATGATCGCCCGTGCGTTGGCCGACCTCGAACGCTACCGCGGCGAAAGTGAGAAACCGGAAGGGAAGAGGGCGCTCCCTGACCAGACGGTGAAACGAGTGGTGGAGGAGGGGATGCGGAGTTTCTTTAGCGACGCCAGCGCAGAGACGAAGCTGGACCTGCAACCGTTTATCGAACAAATCCAGAGCATCATGCAGTCTGGACGATGAAAACAGCGCGCGGCTTTACGTTGATCGAGTTACTGGTTGTCATCAGTATTATCGGCGTCCTTGCGGCGCTGTTGATGCCAGTGTTTAGCAATGTGCGGGCGGCAGGCTACACGACAAAGTGCCTCAGCCAACTCAAGCAAATTGGTCTGGCACTGCAGATGTACACGGACGAAAACAACGGCCGTCTCCCCTTTCTTCAAAACCGCGCCAGCACCAACAATGCACAGCCCGCACTAGACACAGTACTATTGTCGTACGTCAGTGGGCAGTCGGCGTTGTTCGCTTGCCCTGCGGATCGCGAACGGCTCTACGTTAGCACGGGGACGAGTTATTTCTGGAACTTCACCGTCAACACGCAGTATATCGCGAACTTGTTCTCCATCGTAGGTGGTTCGGAGGTGACGCGTATCCCACTCGTATGCGACAAGGAAGGGTTCCACCCAAACCTGCGCGACAAGATTAACATCCTCTATGGCGACGGCCACGCGTCGCGCGAACTCCAATTCTCAGTGAGCGGCCCATGATCTCGATTCGTCAAGCTAGTAAACGGTTCGGCGAGCGTGTCGCCGTCGATGACCTCTCATTGGAGGTGCCGCGCGGCGTCATCTTTGGCCTCCTCGGCCACAACGGTGCAGGTAAGAGCACCACCATCGGTATGTTACTGGCGCAGGTGTTGCCCGACGCGGGCGAGTTGCGGATCAACGGCTGCGACGTGTTCGCCGACCGTGCGACGGCGCTGGCGCGAGTTGGCGCCATCTTCGAGACGCCGGCGTTTTATGACTATCTGAGCGGGTGGCGCAACCTGCGAATCTTCTGCGAGTACACGGCGCCCGCCGAGGCGGAACGCATGCATGAGATCGTCAAGTTGGTCGGGTTGGAGGACCGCATCCATGATCGCGTCAGCGTGTACTCGCACGGGATGCGGCAACGGCTTGCGCTGGCACAGGCGTTGTTACCGAATCCGGAGTTACTAATCCTCGATGAGCCTGGCGATGGACTTGATCCTGAAGGTATCCATGAGATGCGCAACCTGATCCTCCGCCTGAACCGCGATTGGGGCCTGACGATCCTGTTCTCGTCGCACCTACTCAGCGAGGTCCAGCAACTCTGCACCAAGTTGGCCGTGATGCGCGAAGGCCGTCTCTTATTCTCGGGCGACTGGCGCGAGTTAGGTGCAGACCGTCACTGGCTACGGGTGCGCGTGGACCGGCAGGCGGAGGCGGAGCGCGCGTTGCTGGCGTCAGGATTAGTGGACGAATTAGCGTACGACAGCCGTGCCCGTCTCGCACAGCAAGCGGACGTGCCAGCGGTGGCGGCGTGGCTAGTCGCACACGGTTACCGGGTTGAGGCAGTCCATCCGATCGAGCGGACGTTAGAGGACTTCTACCTCGAAACCATTCATGGATCGGGATGCCTGCGATGATGTTCCGTCAGCAACTGCAGCACGAACTGGTAAAGCTGTTCGCACGGAAACGGACCTACATCGGGTTTGGCGCATTCGCGGCGTTACAGGTGTTGATCCTACTCCTCCTGCAATTACCGAAGGCTAAACAGGCGTTCACGAAGCTGCTCAGCACGAACGGATACCTACCGGAGGATTACTATGCAGGGTTGACGTTGGCGATGTTGATCATCGAGTTCACCATCTTCCTGATGGGCGCGCTGTATCTGGCGCTCGTCGCTGGTGATGTGGTGGCCAAGGAGGTCGAGGATGGTACGATGCGGATGGTGTTGGCGCGCCCCGTGTCGCGGGTGCGGTTACTGGCAACCAAATGGCTCGCCTGTGCGCTCTACACAGGTGTGTTAATGGTGTTCCTCGGACTCACCAGCATGGCTGCGGGTGTGATTTATCGGGGCCGGCTTGGGCAGTTGTTTGTGTTCGTGCCTCATGAGAACGTCTTCGGAGTTTTCCCGACGGCCGATGGGGTGGTGCGGTACGCGGCCGCCATCGGACTGTTGGCGGTCACAATGCAAGTTATCACAGCGCTGGCGTTTATGTTTTCCTGCTTCCGCATGAAACCTGCAGCGGCGACGATCTTGACGTTGACGGTGATGTTTACCGACTTCGTATTGCGGAACGTGCCATATTTCCAGTCATTCCAGAAATACTTCATCACGTACCACACGTCGAGTTGGCTGCGGATTTACCACGACGTCATTCCGTGGTGGAGCATTGGCGAGTCGATCGTTTATCTGATGGCACTTGGCGCAACATTCTGGATTATTGGAGCCATGGCGTTCTGCTCCCGCGACTTCAAATCCTGACCACGATAAAAGGTGAAGATATCGCTTGCGTGGCGGATTCATTTTGCTACGTTCACGCAACTGCCGGCGCGTGACTGCCGGTGGATTGTCATTGGGCAATGACTACTGAACTGCAACAATACCTGGCCGTCGGGCTTCTTATCCTCGTTGCTTTAGGCATGGGGGGAGGGATGCTGGTGGTGCCCAGAATCCTCGGTAAGAAGCGCACGCACAACGCGATCAAGGATTCCGCCTATGAATGCGGTATGCCGGCTGACAGCGAGGCGCATCCGCGGCTCACGGTGAAATTTTATCTCGTGGCGATGCTGTTCCTGTTGTTCGACGTCGAGGTTGTCTTTTTTCTCGGTTGGGCGGCGGTCTACCGCGAGATGCTGAAGGAAATCGGCATCCGGATGTTACTCGGCGCGCTCGTGTTTCTGGCGATTCTCGAAGTCGGACATATTTACATCTGGAAAAAAGGCGCACTGGATTGGGCGCCGCCGCGCAGCAAGCCGCGTCCGGAAAAGGATCAACGGTGACGCGCCCCGATTTCATTGTGACGCGCCTCGACGCCGCGATCGGTTGGGCGCGCAAGAATGCCTGCTGGCCGATGCCGATGGGGTTGGCGTGTTGCGCCATCGAGTTGATGGCCGCGGGCGCGAGCCGGTTCGACATCGCGCGGTTCGGCGCGGAGGTCATGCGTTTCTCGCCGCGTCAGTCTGATCTTATGGTTGTCGCCGGTACCTGCACTTATAAAATGGCGGGCGCTGTCAAACGCGTCTGGGATCAGATGCCGAATCCGAAATGGTGCATCGCGATGGGAGCGTGCGCCAGCAGCGGCGGCATGTACCGCAGCTACGCTGTCGTGCAAGGCGTGGATAAATTTTTACCGGTCGACGTTTATATTTCCGGTTGTCCGCCGCGGCCGGAAGCGTTTCTGGATGGGTTGATGGCGATTCAAGCCAAGATTGCGACGACCGGGAAACTCAGCAGCCCGATCATCGTGCGCGGCGAGTACGCGCCGAAGCTAACTTCATGACACCATCACAAGCAGTCGAACAATTACGCCAGCGGTTTGGCGATGCGGTCAATGTTCCGGTTTTGTTCCGGGGGGAAACGTCCGTGCGAGTTGCGCGCGAAAAAATCGTCGAAGCCTGCCGGTTTCTGAAGTGGGAATGCGGTTTCGACATGTTGACCGACCTTGCCGGTGTTGATAATTACGGCACGGAGCCGCGATTCGAGGTTGTCTATCATCTTTACTCGATGACGAACCGTTGCTGTCTGCGCGTGAAAGTTCCGGTAACGGAAGACGACATGACGATTGATACCGTCACCGGTATTTGGGCGGCGGCGGACTGGCACGAGCGCGAGGCGTTCGATATGTTCGGCTTGAAATTCCGCGGTCATCCGAACTTGAAACGGATTTTGATGTGGGACGGCTATCCGTATTTTCCGTTGCGAAAAGAATTCCCGCTTGCCGGCATGGACGCTGAATTGCGCGATCCGGAATCCGGTGCGGGGCGCGTTGAAGTGGCGCCGATGCTCGGCGGTCCGTTCGTGCCGGGACAAGGTTCGCCGAGTTCGATTCTCCGCGAGCCGCAACAAGTCGACACGATTGCGGAGGAGCAGGAGAAGTTGGCGCATCCAAACAAAAAGGAATCAGTCTGAGCAATGGCTACGGAACACCAGATTGAGTTGATGGAGTCGGCGGCGCGCGCGCAGGAGGCGGGGGACGAATTGCGCGGCGAGCGGATGATCATCAACATGGGGCCGCAACATCCGAGCACACACGGCGTGTTGCGTCTGGTGCTCGAACTTGATGGCGAGGAGATCATCAATGTCTGGCCCGACATCGGTTTTCTGCATCGCGGCGACGAGAAGCTTGCGGAGAACATGACGTGGACGCAATTCATTCCGTACACCGACCGCCTCGATTATCTTGCGCCGCTTGCCAACAATGTCGCGTACGCGTACGCCGTGGAGAAATTGCTCGGACTCGAAGTGCCGCCGCGTTGCCAGTATATTCGCGTTGTCTGCGCGGAGCTGGCGCGGATCAGTTCGCATCTGCTCGGCATTGGCACGTTCGGTATGGATGTCGGCGCGATTACCGTGTTCCTGTACACGTTCAAGGAACGCGAAAAAATCTACGACCTTTGCGAGTGCCTCTGCGGTGCGCGATTCACGACGAGTTACACGCGCATCGGCGGACTCGCGAACGATATGCCTCCGGAATTTTTGCCGATGCTCCGGAAATTTCTCGCCGAACTTCCCGCGACAATTGCCGAGGTGGACACGCTATTGACCCGGAACAAAATCTTCCTCGACCGCACGCGCGACATCGGTGTGTTGACGAAAGAACAGGCGGTGGATTTTGGAATCACCGGGCCGATTTTGCGTGCGACCGGAATCGAATGGGATTTGCGCAAGGCGCATCCGTACGGCGGCTACGAGAAGTTTGATTTTGACGTGCCGGTCGGCTCCGTCGGCGATTGCTACGACCGCTATCTTTGCCGGATGGAAGAAATGCGACAGAGCATCCGAATCATTCAGCAGGCGATTGATAATATGCCGGGCGGCGCCTGGAATGCACCCGAAGCGAAGATTGTGTTGCCGGAAAAGAAGGCGGTGCTGACGAAGATGGAAGAGTTGATCCATCACTTCATCAATGTCACCGAAGGACTCAATGCACCGTCCGGCGAAGTTTATTTCTCGGCGGAGAATCCGAAAGGCGAGCTTGGTTTCTACATCGTCAGTCGCGGCGGCGGCACGCCGCACCGGTTGAAGATTCGCGCGCCGAGTTTTGTGAACCTGCAAGCGTTGCCGGTGATGGCGAAAGGTCACATGATCTCCGACCTCGTCGCAATTCTGGCGAGTCTCGATTTCGTGATGGGAGAGTGCGACCGATGACAGTTCCCGTCGAACTCGAACGTCACATTGACGAAATCGTGACGCATTATCCGCCGGATAAAACACGGGCAGCGACGCTGTGGCTTTGTCATTTGTTGCAGGAGTATTTTGGTTTTCTCGGTGACGAACAGGTGTTGTGGATTTCAAATAAGCTCGGTTTGCAACCGATCAATGTCTGGGAAGTGGTGACGTTTTATCCGATGTTCACGACGAAACCGCACGGTAAGTTTCATGTCAAAGTCTGCCGGACGCTTTCATGCGAGTTGTGCGGTTGTAAAAATATCGTCGCGCATCTTCGGAAGAAACTCGGCGTCGGTCTCGATGAAAATACTACCGACGGTCTGTTCACAATTTCAACGGTCGAGTGTCTCGCGTTGTGCGGCACCGGTCCGGTGATGATGATCAACGACGAGACGTTCGAGAATCTGACGACGGAAAAAGTGGACGCGATTATTGATCGTATCCGAACGACAGGCCGACTCGACGCGCAACCGCTGCCGATGCCGTTGGCGGCGCATCCGCTGGAGAAACGCGTGCTACTCTCGAATATCACCAAGCCCGGCTACACCGGATCACTCGCAGATTACGAGCGCGAAGGCGGCTACACGGCGTTGCGCAAGGCGCTGGCGATGAAGCCGGATGAGATTGTCGCCGAAGTTAAGAACAGCGAGATTCGCGGTCGCGGCGGCGCGGGTTTTCCGTGCGGTTTGAAATGGAGTTTCCTCGCGAAAGGAACCGGTAAGCCGGTTTATCTTGTCTGCAACGCCGACGAAAGTGAACCCGGCACATTCAAAGACCGCCAACTTATCAGTTACGATCCGCATCTTCTCATCGAAGGTATTCTCATTTCGTGTCACGCCGTCGGCGCGAAGGTCGCCTACATTTATATTCGCGGTGAGATGCCGGGCGGCGCGAAGATTTTACAGAAAGCCATCGAGGAAGCTCGCGCGAAAGGTTATGTCGGCAATGGCGTCGAGATTTATGTTCATCGCGGCGCGGGCGCGTACATTTGCGGCGAGGAAACCGGATTGATTGAGTCACTCGAAGGCAAGCGAGCTTATCCGCGCATCAAACCGCCGTTCCCGGCTGTTGTCGGTTTATTCGGTTGCCCGACAGTCGTCAACAACGTCGAGACGCTCGCAAATATTCCGCACATCATCAACAAAGGTTCGACGTGGTTTAAGACGATGGGCGTCAGCGGTTCGACGGGAACGCGATTGGTGTGCGTCAGCGGTCCGGTCAAACGGCCCGGCTATTACGAATTCGAGATGGGCAAACTGACGTTGCGCCAACTTATCTTCGATGTTTGCGGCGGTCTTAAAGATGGTCGCACGCTCAAAGGCGTCATCCCCGGTGGCAGTTCGATGCCGGTGATGAAAGCGGATCAAATTGATGTGCCGCTCGATTTCGAGTCGCTCCGTAAAGCCGGTACGATGGCGGGCAGCGGCGGAATTATTGTGCTCGACGATTCGGTTGACATCGTCGGCGCGACATTGAACGTGGCGCAGTTTTACGCGCACGAAAGTTGCGGACAGTGCACGCCGTGCCGCGAAGGGACGCTGTGGATGGAGAAGATGTTGCACCGCATCGAACGCGGCGAAGGTCGTCCGCTGGACGTGGAGATGCTGTACGAAGTCGCCGATAATATTGACGGCAAAACAATTTGTCCGCTCGGCGAAGCGGCGGCGTGGCCAGTGAAAGCGTTCGTGACAAAATACCGGGAGGAGTTCGAGAAGCATGGCGGATAATACCGTCAACTTGACGATTGACGACAAAGCGGTCGTCGCCCCGAAAGGGATGAACCTGATCGAAGCCGCCAAGCTCGTCGGCATCGAGATTCCACATTATTGTTATCATCCGAAGCTTTGCATCGCGGGTAATTGCCGGATGTGTCTCGTTGATGTCGGAATGCCGAAGCTCGGAGCGGACCGGAAACCGGAGATTGGTTCCGACGGAAAAATGGTCGTCATGTTCGGGCCGAAACTTGTCATCGGTTGTAACACCACCGTCGCCGACGGAATGGTTGTGCTTACAAAATCGCCGAAGGTCGTGAAGGCGCGCGAAGGCGTGATGGAATTTCTCCTCATCAATCATCCGCTCGATTGTCCGATCTGCGACCAAGCGGGCGAGTGTCGGTTGCAGGAATTTTCCGTTGACTACGGCAAAGCCGAAAGTCGGTTCGTCGAGGAGAAAGTCCACAAACCGAAGAAGACGGCGCTCAACGCGAAGATTACACTCGACGACGAGCGTTGCATTCTCTGCTCGCGCTGCATCCGGTTCATGCGCGATGTCGCCGGACAAGATTGTCTCGGATTCATCCAGCGCGGCAGCCATTCGACGCTGACTTGTTATCTCGGCAACGAGCCGAAAACGAATTACGATTTGAACATCGTGGACATCTGTCCCGTCGGCGCGCTCACGTCGAACGATTTCCGATTCCAACAGCGCGTTTGGTTTTTGAAACAGACGAAGAGCATCTGTCCGAATTGTGCCACCGGTTGTAACACCGTCATTTGGTCGCGTGAAGACGTCGTCTACCGGCAAACACCGCGCGACAACAACGACGTGAACCAATGCTGGATGTGCGATTACGGCCGTATCAATTATAAATTCATCAACGACCCGCATCGGCTCACAACGCCGTCGGTAAAATCCGCAACGCTCGGCCAGCGTGTCAATCTCACGTGGCCCGAAGCGATCCGGCAAGTCGTCGACAAACTTCGCGCCGCAAAACGCGACAGCCTCGCCGTCATCGGCAGCGCCCGCGCAACGACGGAAGAATTATATTTGCTCAAGAAATTTTCTCCGTCATTCGCCGCATACATTCCGCGCGTTGGAACAGGGGACAACTTCCTCCTGAACACCGACCGGAATCCGAACGCAGCCGGTGCAATGTTGACCGGCTTTAGTAGCGATTATAGCGTGATTGCCGACGGTATCGCCGACGGTAAAATCAAGACGCTGATTGTACTCGGCGAAGATGCGATTGTACCGGAGTTGTTGGCGAAGCTGGAGTTGTTAATCGTGCTCGACATTTTACCGGGCAAAACGACGGAGGCCGCGCATTATATTCTGCCCGGCGTCACCTTTGCCGAGAAGTCCGGAACATTTATCAACGCGAAAAACCGGATCCAACGACTGAATCCCGCGATTCCGCCGCTGGTCGGAACAAAACCGGAACATTTGATTTTGTCGGCGTTGCTCGCGGAACTCGGCGGAAAACGGTACGCGACGATTCAAGAAGTCTTCGCCGACATGACTCGCGATGTTCCGGCTTTGGCTGGATTGAATTTGTCGAAGATTGGCGATAGCGGCGTGGAGGTGAAATCGTGATGGAGTTTGTTGTCATCACGATGGCGAAGATTGCCGTGATGCTCGGCGTGTTGTTGACCGTCGTCGCGTACACCGTCTGGCTCGAACGAAAAGTGTGCGCGTGGATGCAGGACCGCGTCGGGCCGAATCGCGTCGGTCCGTTCGGTTTGCTGCAACCGCTGGCCGATGGTTTGAAGATGATGTTGAAGGAAGATGTGTTGCCGCGCCACATCACCGACAAGGCGTTGTACACGCTCGGCCCGTTGATGGCGATGGTGCCCGCGCTGGTGACGGCAGGCGCGATTCCGTGGGGAAGTCAGTTGCCGTTGTTCGGACGACAGATTCAATGTGTCGTGGCGAACTTGAACGCGGCGGTGTTAGTCGTGTTCGCGACGTCGTCGTTTGCGGTATATGGAATTGTGCTGGCGGGGTGGGCGAGCAACTCGAAGTATCCGTTCCTCGGCGGCGTGCGGTCGAGCGCGCAGATGATTTCGTACGAGGTCTGTCTTGCGTTGAGCGTGGTGCCGGTGTTTATGCAGATCGGGTCGTTGAGTCTGTGTCACATGGTGGAGTATCAGACGCACCACACGTGGATGATTTTTATGCCTTGGCAATGGCCGTCGTTTCTTATCTTCATCATCAGCGCGTTCGCGGAAACGAATCGCACGCCGTTTGATTTACCCGAAGCGGAGCAGGAATTGGTCGCGGGCTATAATACCGAGTACAGTTCGATGAAGTTCTCGATGTTTTTCCTCGGCGAGTATGCGGCGATGTTTGTGATGTCGGCGATGATGGTGACGTTGTTCTTCGGCGGTTGGTCGCTGCCGTTCGCGCCGTTCAATCGCCCGGCGACGACGCTGTGGATCGGGCTGGCGCACGTGGCAATTTTTCTGGCGAAGATATTGGTGTTTTTGTTTCTTTATATTTGGATTCGGTGGACGATTCCGCGCGTGCGGTATGATCAATTGATGGCGCTCGGTTGGAAAATTTTTATTCCGCTGACAATTGTGAACATTGTGTTCGTCGGCATTGTGCTGGCGTTGTGGGGAGGACGCTGACGATGTTGGTACAACGCCCCAAACTTACTTTCTGGGAACGGCTCTACTTGCCGCAGGTGTTGCAAGGATTGTGGCAGACGCTGAGTCACATTCCGCGGAAGAAATTCACGCGGCAATATCCAGAGGAGAAACCGCCATTGTACGGCAAGTATCGCGGCGCGCCGGAATTGGTGCGCGATCCGGATGGCCGCGTAAAATGTGTGGCGTGTCAGCTCTGCGAGTTTGTGTGTCCGCCGAAGGCGATTCGCGTCGTGCCCGGTTTCCGGAAAGAAGGCGCGTCGGACGCGAGCGTCGAGAAGGAGCCGTCTGATTTTATCATCAACATGAATCGGTGTATTTTCTGCGGCTTCTGCGAGGAGGTTTGTCCGGAGGAGGCGATTTTCCTGTTGCGCGATTTTTCGGTCAGTGGTTACTCGCGGGAGGAAATGCAATTCCATAAAGACAAGTTGTTGGAACTCGGCGGTGTCCGCGAAGACAAGATTCAGAAATGGAAAAACAAATGAACACAAAGAGGACAAAGAAGACACGAATGACACGAACCGATATCAGGTTGTATTCGTGTTGCTTCGTGTCTGATTCGGGTTATTCGCGATTATGACTTTTCTCGATACACTATTTTGGTTTCTGAGTATCGCGATGCTGTTGAGCGGCGTCGGTGTGATTGCGAGCCGCAGTCCGGTGACGAGCGCAATGTTTCTGGTGATGCTGTTTGTGTTTATGGCCGGGTTGTTTGCGTTGCTGGAGGCGTTTTTCCTCGCGGCGATTCAGGTGTTGGTTTACGCGGGCGCGGTGATGGTGCTGTTTTTGTTCGTCATCATGCTGCTCGATGTTCGTGCGTCGCAACAGCGGCGCGTCAAACTGCTGGCGGTGTTCGGTGGCGTCGCCGTCGCGGGTGCGCTCGCGTGGGAATTGATTCTCATTTTGCAACAGCCCGTTCGTCCGCTGGCTGGTTCTGACACCAATCTTCACGGCGGATTGGAGGCAGTTGTGAAACCGCTGTTCGCGAATTATATGCTGCCGTTTGAAGTCACTGCCTTGTTGCTGCTGGTGGCAATGGTCGGCGTGGTGTTGCTCTCCAAGAGGGACATGGAATGATCGCGACCATCACGCTCAATCATTATCTCATCGTCAGCGGGTTGCTGTTCGCGCTCGGCATCGCGGGAGTGATCGTGCGGCGCAACGCGCTGGTCATCCTGATGGCGCTGGAGATGAATCTCAACGCGGCCAACCTCGCGTTGATTGCGTTTTCGAAGTTTAACAAGCTC
>CAIKAP010000185.1 GCA_903825435.1 uncultured Verrucomicrobiota bacterium | reverse complement strand
CTGGGGATGAGGACTTTCACCGGTTTGCCCACGCGCTCCGGCCAGTTCCAGTGCGGGACGATTTGTAGGATCGGCCGGTCTTTGATCCACATGGCTTGGTGCAGATAAAAGGCGGCCTTGGGAAAGCCGCAGAGATCCAGGCATCCCAAGAACGTACTGGCGCTTGGCCAGCTGTATGGGACGGGCTCTCCCCGGTAATCGAATCCAGTCCAGACAAACCCTCCCGCGATGAAAGGACGCTCAGCAATCCGTTTCCATGCATCGCGGTGTGTGGCGCCACAGGGCGCTGGGTGTTCGTCGTAGGCATCTATGATGTTCCGACTTTTGTCGGTAACATATTCACCGCGGGTCATGAATGCACCAGTGTCCTCTGAGCTGGTAATCGGGAGATGCGGATGGTTTTTATGGAAGCTGTCGTATGTGTTCTGGTTGTAATTGATACCGACCACATCCACTGCCTGAGAAACGTTGACAGGGGAGTCATGGCCGCCATTCATGGCCGCAGTGATTGGCCGACTTGTATCGAGTTTTTTCACGGCAGCAGACATGCGTCGTACCATTTCATAGCCGGTCTCAGTCCCCTGCGTGGGTTCTTCGTTGAAGACGGACCATAGAATCACACTGGGATGGTTGCGATCGCGGCGCACCATCCAGAGTAGCTGCGTCATGTAATCCGGCGAACAGTTGAAGTGGCGGTTCTCGTCCATCACGAGCATGCCGATGCGGTCGCAGGCATCGAGGAACTCCGCCGGGGGCGAATTATGCGAACAGCGGTAGGCATTGGAGCCCATTTCCTTTAGCTTCCGCAGGCGGAAATCCCAGAGGGAGTCAGGCACAGCCACGCCTACGCCAGCGTGGTCCATGTGATTGCAGGTGCCTTGAAGTTTAACCGGTTGATCATTCAGAAAAAAGCCCTTGTCGGGATCGAATCTGATGGTGCGGAACCCGCAGGTGTTGGTAACTTGATCGACGGTCCGGTCATTGGTTTTGAGCAAGGTCTGGACAGTATGGAGATAGGGATCGTTCAACGACCACAGATGAGGGGAAGAGACAGAAAGCGGAATTTGAACCTTCCCTTGGTCCAAGGCAGTAAGATGGATTTTGCCGGTGCCGCGTGTCAGGACTTTGCCGGAAGCATCTTTCAACGCCACCTCGACATGGATGTCAGCTGCTTCGCCCCCATCGTTGGCCACAGTTACTTCCACGGGAACAAGCCATTTACCATCGGGTTGTCGAACGGGCTGGGCGTAGACGCCGTCAGTAATCACATGCACCGGAGCGCTTTTGATCAGC
Organism: uncultured Verrucomicrobiota bacterium; assembly: GCA_903825435.1. GTDB lineage: Bacteria > Verrucomicrobiota > Verrucomicrobiia > Palsa-1439 > Palsa-1439 > CAIKAP01. The sequence goes on along the minus strand of CAIKAP010000185.1, from coordinate 990 downwards.
CAGGTGTGACGGTAAATACCGGCTCCTTCATACCACCAGCCTTCCTGCGCTTCAGCATCGACCCGAACGGCGATGGTGTTCATTTTATCGCCGAATTTGGCGTAGGGCGTCAAATCGATGTTGAACCCGGTGTATCCGCAAAAATTATGATGCACTTCCGTGCCGTTCAGCCAGACCGTGCAATGCGTGGAAACGCCATCGAATTGCAGCTCCAAGTGTTTTCCGCGATTGGAAGGATCCAGTTTGAAATGACGACGGTACCAGGCGAATCCGCGGGCCCTGTACCCTTGGCTTAAATTGGCTTCCTTGTCAAACGGGCCTTCCACCGCCCAGTCGTGCGGGAGATTGACTTCCCGCCAGCCGGTATCGTCGTAAACAAGGGCGGCTGCGCCCCTGGCATTGCCGGCTTTGGCGTTGTTGTAGGACGCTTCGTGACCCTTGACCGCTGGGAAGGGAATGTCTCCGAGATGAAAGCGCCAGCCCGGATCAAATGAAAGGCGTTCGCGCATAGCAGAAGAAGGTATGGCAAGTGGACTTGAGTTTTGAGCCAAAGACGAAATGACCAGTATCGGATGGAGCAGGCTGGTAAGAGCAAGGGCGAGCAGTTGGTGGCGGGTGGTGGTTGTCATGGTTGTGATTGGCAGTCTGGCAGAATCAGATGTTGGACGCAATTGTGCTATTGGCATTCATCACTGCTGCCAGAGATAATACGATATTGGTCGATGAGACGTCACCATCCTTCCATCGTCCCTTGACGAGTTGAAGCTGGAGATGCTGGGGGCTGCGACAGAGAATGCCAAGCAACGGGCGGCCAATATGGCGAAGGCTACTGGCAACCGCATCGGTGCCATTCGCTCTGCCAAGATGGGAGTCTTTCAGATCACGCCCGTCAATTCCAACGAAGTGGCTGATTCCGGGGTGAACGACACCTCATCGTGGGAGAAGAAGGTCACGGCGGTGGTGTCAGCGACGTTCGGGATTGAGTAGGGG
>CAIKAP010000184.1 GCA_903825435.1 uncultured Verrucomicrobiota bacterium | reverse complement strand
CATTACACCGGATGTCAACGTGGCCTGGCAACATGAATACATCGACAGAGGGATTTCGATTGATTCGCATTTTATCTACGGCAACGGTGATACCTTCACCTCCAGCGGTTCGACGCTCGGGGCGGACAGCATTGTGATTGGGCTTGGCGTGTCTGTGCAATGGACGCCGACGCTGGGCACATTCCTGAACTACTCCCCTGAGTTCGGCTCCGGTTACACATCGCAAAAAATCAACGCCGGCGTAGGCTTCAGATTCTAACCACCGGATTGTGCACAATAAAAAGAGTTTGGTGGAGACGAAGGGAGTTGAACCCTCGACCTCCTGAATGCCATTCAGGCGCTCTAGCCAACTGAGCTACGTCCCCATCAACTGCAACCATGCTACCGACCCGGTGTGCTTTTGTCAATCTTGGCGCTCCATTTGCGATGGAAATATCACACGAGTGAATCCTACCGAAACTAGATGAAGTGAACTTGACAGAAATTGGTGAGACGGTATAGTGGACTGGAAATCGGACAATTATTGTCTTGTTCGATAATGAAGGGCTAAAATGACTGATGCGCTGGAAATTATTGATTTGCATGCCAAAATTGAGGAGCGCGAAATCCTCAAGGGCTTGAGCCTGACCATTCGAAAAGGTGAAGTCCATGCCATCATGGGGCCGAACGGCTCTGGCAAGAGCACTCTTGCCAATACCATCGCCGGCAATCCGAAATATACCGTCACCGCCGGCCAGATTTTAATGAAAGGGAATAACCTGTTGGAGTTGGACGTGGATGCGCGCGCCCGGCAGGGGTTGTTTCTAGCGTTTCAATATCCCTGCGAGGTGCCGGGTGTCCGCATGAGTAATTTCCTCCGATTGGCCTGTAACGCCCGGGCCGGCAAGGAGCTTGAAGTAATGGAGTTCTACGACAAGCTCGAAAAGAAAATGAAGTTCCTGGACATCGACGACGCGTTTATGAAGCGTTACCTGAACGAAGGCTTTTCCGGCGGCGAGAAGAAGCGGCACGAGATTCTACAGATGATGATGCTCGAACCGGAATTTGCCGTGATGGACGAGACTGACTCCGGGCTGGATATCGATGCACTGAAAGTCGTGTCGCGCGGTGTTAACGAACTGCGCGGCCCAAACCTTGGCGTCTTGATAATTACGCATTACGAGCGGATTCTCCGGTACATCCAGCCGGATTTTATTCACATCCTCGTGGACGGCAAAATTGTAAAATCCGGTGGCCGGGAATTGGCCGGGCATTTGGAAGAACACGGTTACGACTGGGTTATCGGTGATAAATCGATGGGAGTGTCTGCTTGACCACACCGTCACCAGAGCTGGCGCGGGGCCCTTACAAAGAAGGGTTCCACGACGACCTCAAAACCATTCACTCGGTTCCGAAAGGCCTGTCGCATTCGGTCGTGGATTACATGTGCGATGTGAAAGGCGAGCCGGCCTGGATGCGGGAGTTTCGCCACCGCAGCCTCGATATTTTTCTGAAAACCGAACTGCCGGCGTGGTTGCCGGGCTTGCGGGATCTGGATTACGACGCGATCACTTATTACCTCAGTCCGGTCAATAAATCGTCGCGCAAGTGGGAAGACGTGCCGGAAGAAATTCGGCGAACCTACGACAAACTCGGCATTGCCAAGGAAGAACAAAAACTTCTTGGCGGTCTCGGTGCCCAGATCGATTCCGAGATGGCCTATCACAACATTCAGGACTCGCTTTCGAAAAAGGGTGTTGTCTTCCTGAGTTGCGATGAGGGGATGAAACAGTATCCGGAAATCTTCCGGGAGCATTTTGCCACCGCCATTCCGCCCGAGGACAACAAGTTTGCCGCGCTCAACTCGGCGTTCTGGAGCGGCGGTTCATTCGTCTACATTCCCAAAGGTGTGAAGTGCGACATCCCGCTGAGCGTCTACTTCCGCATCAACGCCGAGCAATTCGGCCAGTTTGAACGCACCCTGATCATCGTCGAAGATGACGCGTTTTGCCATTACGTCGAAGGCTGTAGCGCGCCGGTCTACACGACACATTCGCTGCACGCCGCGGTCGTCGAGATTTTTGTCAAGAACCGCGCCCGCTGCCGGTACACCACGATTCAAAACTGGAGCACTGACGTCTACAATCTCGTGACCAAACGCGCAATGGTTTCCTCCAAAGGCGTGATGGAATGGGTGGACGGCAATCTCGGCTCGAAACGCACGGTCAAATATCCGTCCTGTTACCTCATCGGCGAAGGCGCGCACGGAGAAGTGCTCAGCCTGGCCTCCGCCGATAAAGGCATGTGGCAGGATGCCGGCGCGAAAATGGTGTTCATGGCACCGAATTGTACGGCCCGGATCAATTCGAAATCCATCAGCGGTCACGGTGGTCGTGCGTCTTACCGGGGGCTTGTGCAAGTCCGCGGTGAAGCGCCCAATTGCCGGGTGCAGGTAAATTGCGACGCACTAATCCTCGACTCAAATAGCCGGTCTGACACTTACCCGGTCATGGAGATTGACGGCGAGCTCGTCACGGTGGAACACGAGGCCAGCGTGTCAAGTGTCTCCGACGAGCAGTTGTTCTACCTGACGAGTCGCGGAATTAAGAAAGAGGACGCCATTAGCATGATCGTCAATGGTTTCATTGAGCCGATTGTCAAGGAACTGCCGATGGAATTTGCTGTCGAAATCAACCGCCTCATCAATTTGCAGATGGAAGGCTCAGTCGGATGACACCACCCGACACTACCACTGATCCGAGCTGGCTTCGGCAGCAACGTGAACTGGCGTGGAAAACCTACGCGGCCTTGCCTGCGCCAACCCGACGCGATCTCGACTGGCAACGGTTCGACATCCGTAAGCTGAAGCTCGATACGCTTGCCGGCGACAGACCGGCGATTACCGAGCGCCTTTCGTCCGTTACCGGTGACGGCGTTATCTTCTGCGACATGGCAACTGCGCTCGCCAAGCATCCCGGTATCCTGCAGGATTATCTCGGCAAGCTCATCGCTCCTGACGAACCGCGCAAGTT
>CAIKAP010000183.1 GCA_903825435.1 uncultured Verrucomicrobiota bacterium | reverse complement strand
CCGCTGGTAGACTTCCGTGAACTCTCATCCAACACGGGTGGCGGTGAAAAGTCTGAAACCATCCGGGAACGGGTCGTGCAGGCACGGCGGATCCAGCAGGAACGCTTCCGCAAGGCCGCAGGAGCGACCAACGCAACCATGAGCCCGCGCCAGATGAAAGTCCATTGCCAGATCGATGCCGAAAGCAGCGGCTATCTGGAACACGCGATGGAGGAAATGAATTTTTCCGCAAGAGCCCATGACAGGATCCTGAAAGTCGCCCGCACGCTCGCCGATCTGGCTGGCGCACCCACAGACCTCACTTAACGACCTCGATAGAGACGAAGAGGCGAGCAAGTTAAGATCCTCCGAATTGGCGGTTTCCGCGCGGGTTTCCGCCTCCAGGAACCCGGATTGCGGACTGAAGAAACATTTCATGTCAGGTTGGCATGGCGGGCACTGGTGGCTAGCGTGATGGAGAGAATCCACCACGGCCACCTTGTTTTATGGAGACGTGCCACGCCAACCAACTGATCCTTCCCACCGACAAGCGCAATCCCTGCTTCACCCTCTACGCTACCGAGGATGAGCAGTCCATCCGTGTTTTTTATGGTTTGGAACTCCTTGAGGTCGTGCCCAACGATCACGGACACATGACCTTCAAGATGATGGTGGGCCGGCTTTTCAACGCGAGAGTTCGGATCACCACGCTTGAAGAGGTTTTCGCGGTGGATCGCAAAACCATCCGATCATGGGGCAAGGCCATTCTCTCCCGGGACCCGGAACTGCTCCAGCGCGTCCTGCTGGGCCGTGAGGTGAATCAAAAACGCACGGCCGACATTGACCGGTATGTGAGGCGGCGCTGGCGTGAACTGCTCGGCGAAGGTTGCCCCAATCACCGCGCCACGCTGGCCGGTGAGATTGAGAGCCTCTTCAATGTCAAACTCTCCGGGGAAACCATCCGGCAAATCAACAACGGGATTGAAAAGGGTTGCGCCGCCATCCCGGACCCCGGGCTTGCCTGTTGTGCCATATCCTCCCCGTTATCCGCGCCGACGTTCCAACCGGCCTCCAACCGGTTGGAGGAGAGCATTTGCGCGGCAACCGGCATAACGACCACGGACGACCTCGCCGCAAAGCCCCCGCAAACAAGCGCCCAAGCCGATTCCGGCACCATCCGGCCTGCGGATGGCACCCCGCCTTCCGGCAAATGCTCTCCCCCGAATTGGGATCCGCAGCCCGGCGGGACCATTCTGTGTGACCACGTCGGAACGCTCGTCTTCGCCAGCGCTCTGTCCACCATTGCACAGGCCACCAGCCCGCCCGAACCCGTTCTTGCCCAATGGCTCGGCAGCGTCCTGTTAGGAGCCGTCAACATCGAACAAACCAAGTATCTCAACTGGGACGACCTCGGCGATCTCCTCGGCCAAACCGTGCGCTTCCCCACGCCCCAGCGCGAACAACTCACCCGCCTCGCCACCCCCGCCACCATCGATGCGGTGCTGCGTTGGAACTATCAACAACTCGCTATCCCCGACGACGACAACGACCTCTACTACGACCCGCACACCACCCACTACACCGGCACCCAGAACATCCTCAAAGGCTGGTGCGCCAGCATCCGCTGGGCCGACAAGCTCATCAACAGCGACTATATCCACACCGCCCAAGGCCACCCCATCTACTTCGAATGCACCGATAACTTCGACGATCTCCGCAGCCGCTTCCTTCCCCTCATCGGCCGCCTTCGCGCCTGCCTCCAATGGAGCGCCGGGCGCGTCCTCACCCTCGTCGTGGACCGCGGCATATACAGCAACGACGTCTTCAACCAAGTCCTCGCCGACCCTAACATACATTTCATCACCTGGGAAAAAGGCTATCAGGCGGAAAAGGACACTCCTTGGGAAATCCTCAGCGCCCAACACCGCGCCGCAGGCACCCACGGTGCCCACACCTTCAATCGCCAACGCAACAACGCCCGCGATCACCGGACCTATCACTTTGAATACGTCCACCGCCCCTGGGCCAAAAACCCGGCCATCCGCCAAATCATTGTCAGGGCCACCAATCCCAACGGAAACACCATCCAACTCTCCGTTCTAACCGACGACACCCGGCGCCCGGTCCACGCCATCGTGCGCCTCATGTTCAACCGTTGGATCCAGGAGAACGATTTCAAATACCTCAACAAACACTTCGGCATCAACCAGCTCACCAGCTACCGCTCCACCCCCTACGAGCAACTGCGCGACCAGCTCACCGATCGCCAGGTCCCCAACCAGGCCTACGTGGAAAAAGTCAAAGCCGGCCGTCAGCTCAACCAACGGCAAGCCCGCCAACTCCTCGCCGCCGACCAGGCCCAACGCGACCAGGCCCGACGCCAGCAACGCCTTGAGGAGATCCAGGCCGGCATCGCCGGACGCGCCAGCCAAACATCCGACACCACAACCGCCGCCACCGCCGGGGAAAGCAAGGAACTCGCCCGCCTCCACAACGCCGGCAAACGCCACGAGAAATACCGCCTGGAGCGTGCCCTGAAAATCGAGCGCATCCACCAACTCATCCTCCACAACGAGGAGCAGAAATCCACCTTGGAGAAAGAAGTCTCGCGCGTCGACCAACTCATCAACCAGGAAATGGTGCGCATGGACCTGGGCAACAAAACCCTCATGGACGCCATCAAGATCACTGCCAGGAACCTGTTCTACCGGCTCTTCGCGCCCTTCAAGGCCGCCTACGACAATTACCGCGACGACCATGACTACTTCCGCCAACTCACGCAATGCGACGGCGTCCTGCGCTGGACGGGAACCGAGATCGAAGTCCATCTCGTGCCGCAAGTCAACTATCAGCCCAAACTCCGCAAAATCATCACGGCGCACCTCGACCAACTCAACGCCGGCGGTCTCACCCTGCCCGATGGCAGCGGACGCCCTCTGCGGCTCCGCCTCACCCGCAAGGAACAAATCAGCGTGCGCATCAACGACAATCCGCCCCCCTAACAAATTCCCCCGCCTCTCAAAAATCCGAGAATTCGGAGGCACTCAACTTGCTCTCCCCTTCGTCTAATTCGAGGTCGTTTAGTGAGGTCTGAAATAAGATCGGGGATCAGCGCCGCCTCAAGCCGCCGGGTGTGACGCCGGGCGGATTTTCGCTATGACTGTCAGAAATATTTCTTGAACTTTTCGTAATACGTTGTATTGCTTCATGTGGAATGAGCGAACTCTCCTGCGAATGGGATCCGAGAAAGGCGGCGGCCAACGCCGCAAAACACGGCGTCACCTTCGAGGAGGCGAAAACGGTGTTCCATGACGCGGACGCGCTGGTGATTCCTGACCCGGATCATTCCAAGGATGAGGAGCGTTTCATCATCATGGGCCGGAGCGGCAAACCACGCATGCTGGTCGTGGTCCATTGCTTCCGCAAGACCGGCT
>CAIKAP010000182.1 GCA_903825435.1 uncultured Verrucomicrobiota bacterium | reverse complement strand
GGCGAGAAGGCACAACGCCGTGAGTACGTCTTCGGTGCCTCGGATCGCCGCGACGAGGCCGTTGACCGCGTGCGCACGGTGCGGGATGCTCGTTACAAATACATGCGCAATTTTATGCCAGAGCGTCCGTATCTCCAGCACATGATTTATGCTGAACACACTAATCCAAACGTCAATCTCATGCGACGGCTTTTTTCCGAGGGAAAGCTGAACACGGCCCAAGCGAAGTTCATGGCCTCACACCGGCCCACGGAGGAACTCTACGACATAAAAACCGATCCGTGGGAGCTGAACAATCTGGCCGCTCTACCCGAATACGCACAGACATTGGCTCGCCTCCAGTCTGTGCTCGATAAGTGGATTGTGGATACAGACGATCGCGGAAGGTTTCCGGAGGATCCTGTTGTGTTGAAGGAGATTCTCAAGGAACACGAGCAGACGATGCAGAAGCTTTTGGAGAAGATTTCAAAGTGAGTTGAGATAGCACAAAGATGACTATGAATTATTCGATAATGTCGCTCGTTGTTTCCTTGCTGATACCGCTGACCGCGCTGCACGCCATCGACAAGCCGAAGTCCGGCAAACCTAATATCATTTTCATTCTCGCTGACGATCTGGGTTACGGCGACATCGGTTGCTATGGCGCGACCAAGGTGAGAACACCGAATATCGACCGGCTGGCGCGGGAAGGAATGCGGTTCACTGCCGCGCACTCGCCTTCATCCGTCTGCACACCTAGCCGTTACAACCTGATGACGGGTCGCTATTGCTGGCGGACCTGGGCCGGCCATAGCACGATCTGGGCAAACGATCCGCTGCTTATTGAGGAAACCAGGATGACCGTTGCGTCACTGCTCCGTGGCGCAGCTTATGACACTGGTTGTATCGGCAAATGGCATCTGGGTTTTGGCAAGCCCGGAACCCCGGATTGGAATGACTTGCTGGGACCAGACTTTAACGGCGAGTTAAGACCGGGCCCGCTGGACGTGGGCTTCGATTATTTCTACGGAATGCCTGCGGTGGGCCAACACCCAAACATCTTCATCGAAGGGCGACGGGTGGTCGGTCTGGATCCACGCGATCCCATCCGCTTCATCAATGACCCACGCCAAGAATTCCAAGTGGAGTATTTCAAACGCCCGCGCACCTCACCAACGAACCTTCAGATGGCCAGCGGCAAGAGCGCCGAATATCCTTTTGAAGACGCAGCTCTGTACCTGACGGGAAAGGCTGTCAGCTATATCGAACAGCATCGCGAAAAGCCGTTCTTTCTATATTTCGCCCATCGGAACATCCATTCGCCCTTGCGGCCCAATGCCCGCTTCAAGGGGACAAGCAAGATTGGCGTTTATGGGGATTTCATCCACGAACTCGACTGGTCAGTGGGCGAGGTGCTCGCCGCGCTCGACCGCCTGAAATTGGCGGATAATACACTGGTGTTTTTCAGCAGCGATAATGGCGGTGTGCACCCTAGCAACCGGATGAACGATTATCCAGAAATCCGAGGCCATAAGATCAACGGTCCGCTACGGGGACAGAAGACCGAGGTCTATGAAGGTGGACATCGCGTGCCTTTCGTGGCGCGATGGCCAAGCCATGTGAAGGCTGCGAGTGAGAGCTGTCAACTTTTAGCGCTCACCGACCTGCTGGCGACCTTTGCCGAATTGACGGAACGCAAAGTGCCCAGGGACGCAGGTGAAGATAGTTTTAGTTTTCTTTCCACGTTGCTCGGCACGACTGCCAACCAGCCCATTCGGCAGTCTTTGGTAACTGACAGCATGATGGGCCTGTTCGCTATTCAGGAAGGCCACTGGAAACTCATTCAAGGTCAAGGTGGCGGCGGCCATTATAGAGAAAACGAATCCGTCGCAACTGATCCAGCAGGCCAGCTTTACAATCTCGCCAATGACATGGGCGAAAATAAAAACCTTTACGCCGAAATGCCGGACCTTGTCGCGCACCTCACAGTGCTTCTTCAGAAAATCAAGAAAGATGGGCGCAGTAGAATGGAAAACTGATAGGCATTCAGTTCTGCGGAGGGGGATAAAATGGGACCCATTCGACGGACTGAAATGACGGCTTTCCACCCGTTTTCGCCTCCGATCAGCCTCCGACAACCCCACTCTGTCGCGCCTCCTCCAAATCTATTTCTACGTTATATTCCATACCTCATTTCGAACAAAAATTAGGATTTCTGTACTTGCAGAGTCAACACCACAACTAAGCGGAGCGGCAACAGTGCCACGAATCACGTTTCGTGGCCTTGAACAAACTCATAGTGCAGACCGGCATAGACGCCGTTTTTCGCGATCAACTCAGCGTGCGCGCCGCGTTCGACGAGCTTCCCCTGCTCCAACACCAGCACGAGATCGGCGTGACGGATCGTACTGAGCCGGTGCGCGACGACAAAACTGGTGCGGCCTTGCAGCAACGCCGCCAGCGCTTTTTGAATCCTCGACTCGGTCAGCGAATCCACGGAGCTGGTCGCCTCGTCGAGGATGAGGATGCGCGGCTCGGCAATCATCGCGCGCGCAAAACAGACAAGCTGGCGTTGCCCTAGCGACAAACTCGCGCCGCGCTCGCCGACTTGCGTCGCGAAGCCGGAAGGCAACGAGCCGATGAGGTCGAGGAAGTCGAGCTTGCGGACGACGGCGACGATTTCGTCATCGGTCGCGCTCGGACGGCCAACGCGGATGTTATCCATGATGGTGCCGGTAAAGAGGAAGTTTTGCTGGCTAACGATTCCCATTTGCCGGTGGAGTGAGTCACCGGTGATGTCGCGCGTGTCGTGCCCGTCAATGAAAACGCTGCCGTTTGTCGGTAGGTAGAATTTTGTGAGCAGGTTGATAATGGAACTTTTGCCGCTGCCGGTATGGCCGACGAGTGCGATGACCTTGCCGGCATCGGCGGTGAAGTTCACGTCGTGAAGCGCGGGTCGGTCGTTGCTGTAGCTGAAGGAGACGCCGCGAAACTCGACGCGACCCTCGATGCGAGGCAGCGCGACAGCGGTGGCTGGCTCTTTCCAGTCCGGCTCGGCGTCGAGCATGCCGAAGAGCCGTTCGGCGCCCGCCATCGCGGTGAGGGCTTGGTTGTACATCGTGCCGAGCGGTTGAATCGAACCGAAAACGATGTTGGCGAGGAAGAAAAACTGAATCAGGTTGCCGACCGGCATCTGGATGTGCGGATGCAGGACCCGGTAGCCGCCGATCAACAGCAGCGCGGCGGTGAAGACTTGTCCGTTGAGTTCGAGCATCGGCAGGAACACGCCCGACGCGCGGGCGACGCCGAGGTTCACCTTCGATTGGTCCACCATCAAATCGGCGAAGATGCCCGCGTTCACATCCTGCCGGACAAAACCCTGCGTCACACGGATGCCGTTGACCGATTCGGCGAGTGTGGCGGTGACGCGGCTCCAGTTCTCCTGCACGTTCCGGTAGGCGCGGCTGAGGATGCGGCGGAAACGGCGATTTAACGCGGCGACACCGGGCGCCATCGCCAGGACGACGAGGAACAGCGCCCAGTCCGACCAGAACATTAACGCGGTGGCGACGATCATTTGTCCGCCTTGCACGGCGCTGATGAAGAACACATCCTGCACACCGACGCGGACGGCTTCGGCGTCGGAGGTCATCCGGCTGATGATACTGCCGAGCTTGGTGCGGTTGAAAAAGCTCATCGGCATTTGCATGAGCTTCGCGTAGATGTCGCGCCGGACGTCCTGGATGACGGATTCGCCGAGTTCGAGCGCGAGCCGTTGCCGGTAATGGAAACTGAATTGCGTGAGCGCGGCCAACACGAGGAACGCGAGCGCGCCGCGCCAAGTCCCGTCGGAGTCGTGGCGCGTGATGGGGCCGTTGATGACTTCGCCCATCACCCACGCCAGCAACGGGAGTTGCACCGCGCGCAGAAGGACGAGGCCGAAGAGCCAGTTGCGTTTCGCCGCGTACGGCTGGGTGTAGCCGAACAGCCGCCAGATCAGGCGCCACTCCAGCGGACGCTGCTCGATGTCGTCTTCGCTTTGCTCGCGGTAGACGTGAGCAATCGTGGCGCGCGGTTTCTCCGTCATCGGACCGGCCCCTCCGCGAATTGCAACTCGACGGCGCGGCGGTACGGTCCGTCAACGCGGGCGAGTTCGTCATGCGTACCGGCTTGCGCGATGCGACCGTGGTCGAGCACGAGGATCCGGTCGGCGCGTCGCGCGGTGCTGATGCGGCTCGCGACCATCAACGTCGTGCGGCCTTTCATCGCGACCTCGACCGCCTCCAGAATCTCCGCCTCGGTGTGCGGGTCAACAGCAGCGGTTGGGTCGTCGAGCAACAGGATTGCCGGGTCGAGCAGGATGGCGCGGGCGAGCGCGAGGCGCTGGCGTTGGCCGCCGGACAAATCCTTGCCGGCTTCGCGCAGGAGCGTGTCGTAGCCGCGCGGCATCCGGACGATGAACTCGTGCGCCGCCGCGACATTGGCGGCGCGCTCGACCTCGGCCATGCTGGCGTCGGGATGGCCGAAGGCGATGTTGGCGGCGATGGTGTTGCTGAAAAGGAAACTCTCTTGGAAGACGACGCCGATGTTGCGGCGCAGGTCGTCGAGATCAAGCTGACGGAGATCAACGCCGTCGAGCAGGACGCGGCCACGGGTCGGATCGTAAAACCGCGGCACGAGGCTGAGCAGCGTCGTCTTGCCGCAGCCGGTCGCGCCGAGGATGGCGAGGCATTCACCGGGGCGCGTCTCGAAGCTGATGTTTTCGAGGACTGGCTCGCCGGTTTTGTAGGAGAACGTCACGGCGTCGAACCGGATCTCGCCGCGCGAGCGCGGCACCGGCTTAGCGTCGGGCGCGTTGACGATTTCGACGGGCGCATCGAGCACCTCGAAGACGCGGCGCGCGCCGGTGATGCTTTGCTGGATGGTGTTGGCGATACCGGCAAAGTTGGAGATTTGCCCGGAGAACTGCTGGAGCAACCCGGCAAAGACGACAAGGCCCGCGCCAAGCGGCAGTTCGTTGACGATGACAAGGTGGCCGCCGTAGGCGAGGAGGATGAAGATGTTGACCTGCGTGAGGAAGCCGATGCTGGGGACGAACACGCTGACACGCCAGAAGATGGACTGCTGTTGCTGCCGGACGGCCTGGTTGCTGCGGTCAAAGAGCGCGGTCTGCTCGCGCTCGCGGGCGAACCCCTTGATGGTCTGGATGCCTTGGACGCTCTCGGTGAGTTTCAGGATCATGTCGTCAACGAGGTTGCGGTTGCGCATGTACTGCGGCTGGACGAGCCGCGAAAACAACGTCGAGACGAACCAGAGCAACGGCGTCGTGGCGAGACAGACAAGCGTGAGCTTCGGATGGATCGCCAGCATGTAGATGAGGTAGACGGCCAGCGAGAGGATCATGATGATGCCCTGGATGAGGACGTTGCTGACGAAGTTGCCGACGCCGCGCGAGTCGCCGGTGACACGGTTGATGATGGAGCCGCTGGCGTTGTCGTCAAAGAACCGGAAGCTGAGCCGCTGAAGTTTGTCGTACACCTGCGAGCGCAACGCAACCATGACGTGCCACTCGATGAGCGTGGCCGCGCCGAGGCTGTAGGCGAAGTTGAACAGCGCGCGCAACGCCGACAGCACCAGCAGCACCACAGCGATGACGCCGACAACCGTCATCGCCGACCACGCATCAGGCGGCGCGATGCCGAGAATCCAGCGCGGCGGCGGCGCAGTCGGTTGGACTTCGTGGCGGATGTAGTCAATGCCGAGGCCGGTCAACCCGAGCGCAGCCATCCCGAGGGCAAGGAGCATAAGCTGGTAGAAAAACACCGACACGCAGCGGACACGGTAATGCCAGCCGAACAGCATCAGGCGGCAAATGAGCACCCAGTTAGATGGAGTAGATACGGGAGCCGTCATTGCAAGCCCGGAGGCGTTACAAGGGCGGCGGGGTCTTCTGCTGTCGTTCGCGCAACACGGCCAACCCGGCACTCGTCACCATGACGAGACAGAAGATCAAGCCGACGCCGAGGAGGACAGCGCCGACTTTGTTGAAGGTCACGGCCTGGATTTCGGGATTGAACCAGCCGTCGTAGGTGAACCAGATAAAAAAAACCGCAACTATGCCGGCACGAATGCCATACTTCTTAAACGTATCCTCGGCCGTCGGACGCGGTTCTTCCGTCTCTGGCGCGGACTGTGGAGCAGTAGGTTGGTCAGTGGCCATGGGCGTCTCAGCACAAAGCGGCACGCACGACGTGAATGACAGAGCGGCGAACCGTCATTGCCTGCGCGGGCTTCACCTTGACAAGCTTGTCCACGGGCAACTGCAAAAGCTCGTACTCCGCCTGCAACCAGTCGTCCATGTCATGGCCATGCTGGCGACCGCGTTCGATGTAAATCTGGTACGCACGCGCCGCGATCTGTTCAAACGTCGGCCAAGTGGCTTTGGCCGCAGCGTCCAACCCTGTCTTATTGCTTTCCCCAGTCATGTTCTTTTTCCTTAGCCTTTGATAGTATTGTTCCAATTCCTCCACAATTGCAAGTCTCTGTTGTCGGCTTGGTTTGACCCGCATCGGAGTGTCTGCTAAAGAAGAGTCATGGGCTGGCCTTCCACGTGGCTCGGTAAACTTCTATCGCGGCTCTGGGCGCAACTGACTTCGCGCGCGCCCGTCGAGAATCGCTATCTATTGCTTGTGCCGGTCGTCGGCGTGTTGACGGGCTTGTCCGGCGTGGCCATCGCCCATCTGATCGCATTTTTCCAAAACTGCTTCTGGGGCAGCGGCCAGAATCTGCTCGAAGCCGCAGCGGCCATGCCGTGGTATTTTCGCGTTCTCATCCCGTTGGCTGGCGGATTGATTGTCGGATGTATCGGCTGGCTTTGCCGGGCGGAAACCCGTGGGGCTGGAACGACGGGCTTGATCCAGGCCATCGCGTTGAAGGGCGGCAACGTCTCCTTGCGGCAAACACTGCCGCGAACCCTCACCGCCATAGTGACGATGGCTAGCGGCGGCTCGCTCGGACGCGAGGGCCCCATCATCACCCTCGGCGGCGCCATCGGCTCCAGCCTTGCCCGGCGGTTTCAACTCACGACACCGCAAGTCCGCATTCTGGTCTGCTCCGCCGCCGGTTCGGCCATCGGCGCCGTCTATAACGCGCCTATCGCCGGGTCGCTATTCGCGCTGGAAATCTTGATGGGCAGTTTCGCGCTGGAGGTCTTCGGTCCGGTGGTTGTTGCTTCCGTGATCTCAACGCTGATCTTCCGCAGTGCAATGGGCGACCTCCCTCGCTTCGTCATACCGCAATACCAACTTGTGTCCGTCTGGGAACTGTTCGCCTACCTTGGCCTAGGTATCCTCGGTGGAGGTGCTTCCATTCTGTTCACACGATCATTGTTCTTCGCGGAAGACCTTTTCCAAAAGACGCACCTCCCGAAGTGGATCACGCCCGCCATCGGGTTCGCCCTAGTCGGCGGCATCGGCATCATTTACCCGCACGTGTTCGGCAACGGCTACGAAACCGTCAACCTCGCCCTTCACGAGAAACTGCCGCTGGCACTTTTGCTGGCTTTGCCGCTAGCCAAGTTAGTCGCCACGGCCCTGACGCTCGGTTCGCGCGGCACGGGTGGCCTGTTCATGCCGCTGTTGATGGTCGGCGGTCTGCTCGGCGGCGCGTTCGGCTACGGCGTTCACGAACTGTTCCCTCAACACACTGCCGGCCATGGCGCCTACGCGCTGGTCGGCATGGGCGCGGTCGTAGCCGGTGCCACACATGCGCCGTTGACGGCAATCATGATGATCTACGAGCAGACCAACTCCTACCTGATCGTGCTCCCGTTGATGTTCACCTGCATCATCAGCAGCGTCACCGTCCGTCTTTTCCGCACCGATTCCATCCACATGGAGACATTGCGCCGGCGCGGCATAGCGCTGCCGCGCGGCCCCGAGGAGAGCATCATGCAGACGTTGAGCGTCCGCGACGTGATGCACGAGGAAGTCGTGGCTGTCCCCCACAACGCCCCGTTCACAGAGATCGTCGAACGCTTCCTGAAAGAACCGTACAACAACCTCTACGTCGTCAACGACGACGGCCAGTTTCTCGGCGCGGTCCGCCTGCACGCGCTCAAGGAGATGCTCCACCAAGGCGAAGCGTTGCCGACCGTCATCGCCAGCGACCTCGTGGACGACACCTTTCCCGTGTTCACCCCCGATCAACGCCTCGCCGAGACCATGGAGATTTTCTGGCACGAACACGCCGAGCGCCTCCCCGTGATCGAGAACAATTCCCGCCGCCTCATCGGCTGGCTCGCCAAACGCGACATCTTCGGCGTGTACAGTCAGGAGATCCTCCGCAAACGGCAATTGCTCAGACGGTTCACCGTCAAGGACCCCGAAGGCGATCGCAACGTCTTCGTCGAACTGCCCGAGGGTTTCCAAATTACCACCATCAACATTCCACTGACCATCGACGGGCGCACCATTCGCGAACTCGAACTCCGTAGTCGCTACAACCTTCACGTCCTCCAACTCAAACGCATCGACCCGCGCACCGGCCGTTCCATCATTGAGCTCCCCTCCCACGACTCGCGCCTCGACGAAGGCACCCAACTTACCGTCATTGGCCCCGCCGAGGGACTCGCTCGCTTCCAACTCGCCATGTACAGCACCGCCAGCGATGAACACGACGGTGACTGACGCCTGTTACCGCACCGGCTCGAAGACTTCTTCCGTTGCGGTTGTCTGATCGGTGGCGCGGCGAAGGAAACCTTTCTGGATCAGCGCTTCAATGAGCCGTCGGGCTGTGACGCGATCCACCCGCATGGCGTGGACAAGCTCGGCCTCGGTGACGCCGCGACCGCGTTGATGAATCAGTTCGATGGCTTCATCCAGCGGCAGTTTGTAGCCTTGGTACAACGCCAGCAGGCCAAAAATCAACATCGTCATTCCGGCGAAGATCGCGCTGCGGGGACCGTGGAATGGCGTCGGCACCTCCGGTATCTCCCCCATCATGTCAACGATTGTGAACAACCCCAGCAACACCAGCACCAGGCCGGCGAACTTGAGCAATTTACGGCGACGATGAAAGGAGCGATGGTTGAATTCGTTCATGATGGCAAGCGGGTTCATTTTTTCGGTTGCGGCTGCGTTTGCTGGAGAACGCCCAGCGGCGCAATCTTGTCCGCCTTGTCCAAGTCCGTCCACAACGTGCCGGGGCCGGCGTAGATGAGCGACAACCGTATCTTCTCCGGTAACTCCTTCGCAAATTGGAAGTTGGTGAACTCCGTCGCACCACCGGCGGCTTGCACCTGAAGTTTATAGCCGTCGCCTTCGGCTTTACCTTTCATCTCGACGACTTTAGCTTCTGCCCCGCCGAGCTTGCGTTTGATGTCCGCGCGAATCATGGCGGTCTGGCGGGTGAGATCGGCGACGAGTAACCGGGTCTGTGCGCCAATTTCATTGACCTGTTTTTCCTGGTTGGCCTTGATATTGCCTTCAAGCCGCTGGGTCTCGAACTCGACGACCTGTTCGATCTGTTTGATGCGGCCGGTCATTTCATCTAAATCGGCTTTCTTGGCTTCTGTCTTGGTCTTTTCGGTGTTGGTTGTATTCCATTCGATTGCGACACGAGCATCCTGGATTGGACCGCTGATGGTTTCTGGTACGAGCGTGTCCTGCACGAGTGCGAGGTCTACCTGCAATTTCTTCGCGGTGAGTGTGGTCTCGATGGTTTCTTGGAACGCGCGCTGGAACTCCTCGCGTTTATCTCCGACGATGAAGTCCACCGCGCCGAACGTCGAGCCTTTGATACGGGCAGTCGAGTTAATCTGCGGGATGAGTATGTTCTGCTCGATCTTATGGATGTTGCCATACCGGGCGTACACGCTCGGCGCATCTTGCGGCAGCAACTGCCAGAGTAGTGTCACGTCAATCGTGATTGGGAATCCGTCGCTTGAGGGGAACGTCACTGCCGGCAACACACCCAATGTAGATTGCCCCATCGCAGCGTTCTGGTGGAGGAAACTTTCGCCGATGGCTGCCGCCAATTTCGAACCTCGGTTGGCTTCCTGTCCGGACGTTTGTGTTGCCGGTAACTTGCCGCCGTGAGCCATCGTGATCTGGTTGTAACCAATCTCGACGCGCTCGACGGAATATACTTCTGGGTTCAACGCATAGAGACCGGGCTGCAAGACAGCTTTCTGAACGCCGCGTTCGCCGGGTTCAGCCAGTTGTGAACTGGCGTTCTTGCCGGAACGCGCTGTGACCACGCCAACGTAGCCAGGATCCACCTCGATCATCTTCACGATCTTGATGTCGTAGGCATACGGATTAAGACGGTAGGTGCCGGGCATGAGGACTTCGCGTTGGATACCGCGATCACCGGTACCAGCAAGAAATTCACCATGCGGCAGTTCCTTGCCGAACTTGCTGATGACAACGCCAATTTCGCCACCCTTAATGACGAGTTGATCCTTAATCTGACGCTCGTAAAGGAACGGGTTGATGAAATGCCGTCCCGGTCCGAGTGGTTCAAGCAAGACGCCCTTTTGTCCTGGCTCGGCGATGATCTGTCCAGACGGCATTTCCTTACCGGTCTTGGCTATCAACACCACCATCTTGTTCGCCGGCACGTCGGTGTTCTCGACAACCCAGACCCAGAAGCCGTCGTAGACGAAGAAATAGCCAACCGCGACCACTGCGGCAGCAATAATCAACCAATGAAAGATGCGGGATTTCATTGTGCACCTCCTTTCGGGGAACCGGGTTTCTCCGATCTCGATAAATCACGGAATGGCTCGGCCAACGGACCTTCGGTGTTGGAAAGAATGCTCTCAATGTTGGGCGCGATCTTTTGCAGGTACAGATAGCGCGCGTACGTCGTACCAGTGCCGAACGGCGTGATGATCGCCTTCAACGCGCTGGCCTCGGCAGTTCGGGTGTAGCTGATTACATCAGCGTCACCCTGTCCAGTGGCGATGATTGCGAGCGCCTGGTTCTCGGCCGTCTGCAAATCTTTCCGCGTAACTTCAAGGTCGCGCTGGGCGGCAATGAGTTGGACTTGCTGCTCCTTGGTCGCCTTCTGGACGTCGTTTGTGGAGGTGGTCTCGGCAGTGACGAAACGCATCCGTTGGTCCTGCATCTTCTTTTGCTGTGCCACCTGTGCGTCGGACTTCGCGCGATCAATCTCGCGCTCGTACTTGCCGGTGGTCTGGATGGCAATCTCGCGTCCGCGAATTGGCTCGGAGATTCTCTCCGGTGGCTCGATTTCGCTGATGAGCGCGGCCTTGACGAGGACATTCTTCTTCGAGGACTCAGATGTGATGTGCTTGTTAAACTCGTCTTGAAACGCTTTGCGGACCGTACCGCTGATGACATCGGCAGAAGTGTATTTCGAACCTTGAATACGGCTCATGGAAAGAGCCGAACGCAAAATCACCTTATTGACGATGTCCTCCTCGTCTCCAATCAACACGAACACTTCCGGTGCCTTTGCCTCGTCCACCGCCCACTCAACCGCACCCTTAACTGGAAAACGAAAGCCATCTTTCGAGAGAAAGCTAATCTCAAACTCCGTCTTGTGACTCTGTACCCCAACAATGTCCACACGATAGATGTACGGGTTCAGGTAATAGGTACCAGGGCGCAATGGCGACGGCTGCACACCGCGTTCGCCGTCATTGACAAGGATTGTGTTGGGCTGTGACGGGGGCGGGCCATAGCGTAACGTCACTACGCCAACTTCACCGGGATTGATTTTGACAGCGGGATGTTTTTCGACGTAGTACGCGGACGGATTGATGCGATAGGTACCGGGACGCAACGGTTCATCAATCACACCCCGGAGCATCGCGCCATCCGCTTCTTTCTGGTGCACGAGAAAGTTACCGGCAGGCGGCGACGACCCGAACTGACGGATCATCACGCCGACCTCGCCTTCCTTGATCTGCACCAATGGCTCGATCGTCCACGACCAATACAACGGATTGCGGAAGTACCGCCCTTCACTCAACGGCTCCAGTTGGATGCCTTTTTGTCCCGTTTTTGTGGCGATGATATCGTTGGCCGGGATGTCGGCGCCGTCCTTGCGCACCAGCACCGCACAAAAGCCGGAAGGTGGCTCGATCCGACAGAAAAACCAAGCAAACACGAACATCACCACCACCGTCACACCAAACACCAATACCGCGAGCAACCCAAAGCGCATCGGGCTAAACCCATACCGTGCACCATCCTCCTCATGCCGCGGCGGCTCCGCACCAAAATGTGTTGTGTTCATGTCCCGCATGATGCTTCCCCACCGCCCACAGTGCAAGCTCGATTCGCACACCCCTACCCGCTATCTTGTCGCCATGCCCGACATCGTTCTTGCCACGCTCAACGCCCGGTACGCGCATTGCGCCTTTGGCCTGCGCTACCTCTTCGCCAACCTCGGCGACCTCCAACCGCGCGCCCGGCTCCTCGAATTCGATATCAACCAACGCCCTCTCGACATCGCCGAGAAAATCCTTTCCCACGAACCGAAAATCATCGGCCTTGGCATCTACGTCTGGAACGTCACCCAATCCACCGAGCTTGTCGCCATCCTCAAACGACTCCGTCCCGACATCACCCTCGTCGTTGGCGGCCCCGAAGTCAGTCACCAACCCGACTTTCCCCTCGCCGATCAGATCCTCCCCGGCGAAGCCGATCTTGCCTTTGCCGCGTTTTGCCGCAACGCCGTCGTTCCCACATCACCACCCAACCTCGCCGACGTTGTCTTGCCATACGATCTCTACACCGACGACGACATCGCGCACCGCGTCCTCTACGTCGAAGCTTCGCGCGGCTGCCCGTTCCACTGCGAATTCTGCCTCTCCGCCCTCGACACCTCCGTCCGACAATTCCCCTTGGACAAATTCCTCGCCGCCATGCAACGCCTCCTCGACCGCAGGGCTAACGCCTTCAAGTTCGTTGACCGCACCTTCAACCTCGACATCCACACCGCCACCGCCATCCTTCAATTCTTCCTCGACCGCCACCGCCCCGGCCTCTTTCTCCACTTTGAAATGATCCCCGACCGGTTCCCGGAACAAATCCGGAACATTTTGCAGCGCTTCCCGCCCGGCTCGATCCAACTCGAAATCGGCCTCCAGACCTTCGACGAAGACGTCGCCGCCCGCATCGGACGCTGCCAGGACAACGTGCTCGTCGAAACCAACCTCCGCTGGCTCCGCGAACACACCGGCGCACACCTTCACACCGACCTCATCGTCGGCCTCCCCGGCGAAAGTTTGGAGAGCTTCGCCGCCGGTTTCGACCGGCTTGTCGCGTTGCAACCGCAGGAGATTCAAGTTGGCATCCTCAAACGACTCCGCGGGGCGCCGATTGCCCGGCACGACGACGCGTGGGGCATGATCTACAACCCGCAACCGCCGTATGAAATCCTCCAGCACAACCTGATTGATTTCCCGACGATGCAGCGCCTTCGTCGGTTTGCCCGGTACTGGGACATCGTCGTCAACAGCGGACGGTTCGGCGAGGCCGTGCCGCGCATCTGGGGCGACGCGTCGCCGTTCTGGAAGTTCCTTGAGTTCAGCGATTGGTTGTACGCACAGACGCGACAGACACACGCCATCGCACTGCCACGGTTGGCGGGATTGCTGCAACAGTATCTCGGCGCGACGGAAGAAATCCGCATCGCCTCCCTGCGACAGCGCCAGGCCCGTCACCTCAGCGCGAAAACGTCAGCGTAACATCGCGGCCATCGAACTTCAGTTTCACCTTGTTCTGTTCGATGGCAACCACCTTCGCGCCGTCCACCTCATCACCCACGGCAACCGTCTGCCCATTGATCAATGCCTCGCGCAGCCCGCCATGGATTGTCACGCCTTGCAGTACGAGCTTCGGCAACTCCTTTGGCGGCGGTGGCGGCGCTGGCGTAGGCGTTGGCGGAGGAGCCACCCGTTCCACCTTTGGCGCGTCTGCTTGCGCGGCCCGCATAACCTCCTTGACCTGATCCGGAATCGCCGGCGACGGCGCGACCGGTTCCGGCGGCTTTGGCGTCGCTTTCGGTATCGGCGCTGATGGTGTCGCTTCCATTGTGGAGACCTGCGCAACCGCTTTGGCATTTGCGGCGAACATCGAATACAACTGCCATAATCCGATGGCACCTACGCCAACCACGACGATCACTCCCAGCAGCACCAAGATGAGAACATTATTCGATTTCTCCGGTGCCCTGTGCGGTACGACACCGCGAACGACGGGTGCGGCGGCGATGGACGGCCTCGGCGGCCTTGGAGGAGGCGTGGTGTTGGCCTGGGTCCGTTTGAGCGCGTCGCTGATCAGGCTCATGCGTGGTCTCCCTGAAGCTCGTCAATCGCCAGTTTCACCAAGTCTTCCATCAGGACCTGTTGTTCCTTGACGAACCCGGCCAGCAGCGCCTTGTCGCAGACGGCGTTGATCAGGCGCGGCACGCCGCCGGAGTACTCGTACACCCTGTGCACCGCACCGTCGTCGAATCGGGGCGTGCCGTTGGCCCCTGCCAGGCTGAGACGGCGGTTGATGTACTCGGCGGTTTCATCGCGGGTAAGCGGACTGAGATGGTAACGGATGGTGATGCGCTGGCGGAGCTGGCGCAACGAGGGGTCGGCCAGTTTGTCGCGAAGTTCGGGTTGCCCGATGAGGCAGATCTGGAGGAGTTTCTGGCTGTGCGTTTCGAGGTTGGACAACAGGCGAATTTGTTCGAGGAGCTCGTGCGTCAGATTCTGCGCTTCGTCGAAGAGAAGCACCACGTCGTTGCCGGCGTTGACCTGTTCGAGGACGAAGTTGTTGAGCGCATGGAGAATGGAGAGCCGGTCGGTGCGGCGGGTGGGCAGGCCGAGTTCGAGCGCGATGGCCCGCAACAACTGGCCGGCAGTCAGGAACGGGTTCAGGATCAGCGCCGTCTTGTAGTTCGGACCGAGTTCCTCCAGCAACCGGCGGCAGACAGTGGTCTTGCCCGTGCCGACTTCGCCGGTGAGCTGGATGAAGCCTTTGCGCTCGCGGATGCCAAACAGCAGGTGGTCGAACGCCTCCTGGTGGCGGCGGCTGAAGAACAGGAATCGCGGGTCAGGCGTGATGTTGAATGGCGCCTCGCGCAGCTTGTAGTATTGCAAATACACGCTCATATCGTACACGCTCCGTGGGAGCAGGTAAAATGCCATTTGCTCTCCTTCGCGCGTTTGACATTACACTTATCCCGGTGCAGACTCCGCTTGTCAATAGGAGGTTTGCCATGAAACAATTCGCTTTGGTGGGACTGGTGTTGCTGGGCGGTTGCGTCGTTCAATCGTTCCACCCCTTTTATCGCGACGCCGCGAAGGTGGAACTGCCGCAAGTACCGGGCGAATGGAATCTGATCGCCGCCGGCAACGACACCAACGTCACCTGCAAACCTTGGGTCTTCACCGCAGACTACGGACTCCTCACTTACGACGAGAAGGATGTCCCCAGCAAGCTCCAAGCGACATTCTTCAAGGTTGACAACCAGTTGTTCTGCGATTTTCAGGCCAGCGATGCCGACCAAGCCAAGATCAACGCCTACTGGATCTTTCACGTCCGCCCCGTCCACACCGTCTGCAAAGCCCAACTCGATAGTCGCCAACTCACACTCATCCCCCTCAACTTCGACTGGTTCAAGAAAGCGCTCGTCTCCAAACAGGTTGACCTGCCGCACCTCAAAGGCAAGAATGACGACGACTTCCTTGTCACCGCTACTCCTGACCAGTGGGCGTTATTCTTGGAGAAATACGGCGCCGACACCAACGCCTTCCCGCGCGACAGCGCCTATATTCTGAAGAAGTGCGAACCATCCAAACAATAACCACACAACAAGGACACACCATGAAAATCATCCTCAGCATCATCCTTTTAGTGGCCGCCTCTGCGCGTGCCGACACCGTCCACCTCACCTCTGGCAACGACATCACCGGCACCGTCACCACCTACGCCAACATGGCCTTTGAGATCGAACAGGAAGGCGGCATCTCCGTTCGCCAGTCTGCCGCCACCGTCAAATCCATCGAGTTCACCCCGCGCACCGCCACCTTGGAAGTCCGAGGCCGCGGCAACGTTGAAGGCAACCTTACCTCCTACGAGGGCGGCGCCTTCGCCATCCAGTCTGCCGATGGCAGCAAGACCGATAAAATCATGGCCATGCTCGTTGCCAATGCCAGCTTCGGCGGCAGCGCCAGAAAATTCATGCTCATCACCGGCGGCGGCCAGGTGGACATGAAGAAACTCCTCGCCCCCGGCAAAGTCACCATCGTGGACTTTTTCGCCGAATGGTGCGGCCCCTGCAAAATGATCGGGCCGCAGTTGGAGAAGCTGAACAAGGAAGACAATGACGTCGTCCTCCGCAAGGTTGACATCATCAAGTGGGGCACACCCGTCACCAAGCAATTCAGCATCAACAGCATCCCCCGCATCCAGATTTACGACCGCAAAGGCAACCTCGTCGGCACCGTCCCCGGTGCCGGCATGGACGCCGTGCGTTCCTACGTGAAAGCCGCCAAGGAAGCCAAGTAACTACGGACACCCATGAAAGACCCCCGAATCGAAAAACTCGCCAACCTGCTCGTTGATTATTCCGTCGCACTCAAGCCCGGCAACATTGTCGCCATCAACGGCGAAGCCATCGCCGCCCCGTTGATCCGTGAAGTTTACCGTGCCGCCCTGCGCCGCGGCGCCTTCGTCGTCTGCGACATCGTGCTCGACAGCATCGCCGAGATTTTTTACGCCGAGGCCAACAAAGCACAACTCCAGTGGCTTTCACCGATGGCCCTCCACAAAGTCCGCAAGATTGACGCCTCCATCGGCATCTGGGCCGACGAAAACACCAAGGGCCTCACCAACGTTGACCCCAAACGCCTCGCCGTGGCCTCCTCCGCCCGCAAGCCTCTCAGCAAACTCTTCATGGACCGCGCCGCCGCCGGCACACTCCGCTGGGTCGGCACCCAATGGCCCTGCCACGCCAGCGCCCAGGACGCCGAGATGTCCCTCGAAGAATACGAGGACTTCGTCTACGGCGCCGGCTACCTCGACGCCCCCAACCCGATCCGTGTCTGGCAACGCATCTCCAAACGACAACAAGCCCTCACCGACTTCCTCAACCGCCGTTGCCAGATTCGCATCGTCGCCGAGGACACCGACCTCACCTTCTCCGTCAAAGGACACAAATGGATCAACTGCGATGGCCGCATGAACTTCCCCGATGGCGAAGTCTTTACCGGCCCCGTCGAGGACACTGTCGAAGGCCACGTCAAGTTCAGCTTCCCCGCCGTCCATGGCGGCCGCGAAGTCAACGGCGTCCGACTCACCTTCGAACACGGCAAAGTCGTCAAAGCCGAAGCCGACAAAGGCTTGGACTTTCTCCGTGCCATGATCGCGATGGACAAAGGCTCCTGCTACCTCGGCGAAGCCGCTTTTGGCACCAATTACAACGTCAAACGCTACACCAAGAACACCCTGTTCGACGAAAAGATCGGCGGCACCATCCACCTCGCCCTCGGCGCCGGCTACCCCGAAACCGGCAACAAGAATCGCAGCGGCCTCCACTGGGACATGGTCTGCGACCTTCGCAAAGGCGGCGAGATCTACGCCGACGGCGACCTCATCCAGAAAAACGGCCGCTTCCTCAACAAAAAACTCCCACAACCTTAACAAACATTGCAGGATGGACTTCAAAAGGCATCACCGGATGCTGCCTGACATAGCGTTCTACATTCCCAGCGGCATGAAGACGTGCTTCTGCGTGACAATCGTACCTGCCCCTCTGAGCCGGAACTATGCAATAGGAGTTCATTTCAGCTGTTTAAGGTGGGGCGATTTTCTAGTGCATGGCAGTTGGGAATTGGGCTCAGAATCTTCTCCCATAGCCGCTGCCACCACGCCCGTTCTCGCGGGGGCACCGCT
>CAIKAP010000181.1 GCA_903825435.1 uncultured Verrucomicrobiota bacterium | reverse complement strand
CGTCGGTGTCCTCGGCGATTTTGCGGATCAGGGCGCGCATGCCGGGCTTGATACTGCGATCGAGCAAGCCCTTGCAGGAATCCCAGAACACTCTGCCGCCAAGCAGTGTCAGGTCGAGTGCCTCGAAAAACGCCACGACGGTGTCGATCCAGGGCAGGTCGAACAGATGTGCGCCGACGATGCCAAGCCCGGCGACACCAGCCGCCACCGCATCGGAATGATGATGCTGCGCCATCATGCGCACTACCGGGCTGTTGCTTTCAATCGCGACGCAACTCGCGTAATAGAAGGTGTAGGTATAAGCCAGCACCGATACGACGGCGGCCCATACCGCGATCAGTCTCGGCGCGCTCTCGCGCTCGGTATGCGCCAACGTGTCGACGGCGTGATAGAGCAGGAAACACGACAGGAATAAAAGAATGATACCGAACACCATGGACATCAGGAATTCGATTTTGCCGTGCCCATAGGGATGCTCGCGATCGAGTGGCTTGCGACTTACAGTGATGCCGACAATGACAAATACGGAAGTCGCCATGTCCTTAAAGGAGTACATAGATCCGACGATTAGTGCCTGCGAGCCTGCTACCATGCCGATGAAAAGGTTCAT
This sequence comes from uncultured Verrucomicrobiota bacterium, assembly GCA_903825435.1. Classification (GTDB taxonomy): domain Bacteria; phylum Verrucomicrobiota; class Verrucomicrobiia; order Palsa-1439; family Palsa-1439; genus CAIKAP01. Next base: position 1,256 of record CAIKAP010000181.1, on the reverse strand, counting down.
CAGCATCAGGGCGAAGTTGGCTGCCAAGCCGACCCACCCAATATATTTTGCACACCTGACACAATTTCGGAATCTCATCGGTACAGTCCGTACGCCATGAAGCATTTTGAAAAGTACCCGATGCCAATCGAGGGTGGATTACACATCCTCTGAACCATGCCTATCCGGTTGACACATACACCCACTAGGGATAGAGTTCGCCCAAAGTGGGCAGTGAGCTATTATGGACATTTTCGACATCAACGATCTGCCGTTTCCGCAATCGCTCCCCGAATTTCAGCGGCTCTTTCCCGATGAGATTGCGTGCGCCGGATATTTGGAGCGGGCGCGGTGGATCGGCGGGTTTATGTGTCCCGCCTGCCAGGAAATTGGCGAACCGTTTCGTATCTCCACGCGGCCAGGGGTGTTGGTCTGCCGCAAGTGCCGCCACGAAGAAGGATTGACGGTCGGAACAGTTATGGAACGCAGCCACACGCCTCTGAGTACGTGGTTCTGGGCTGCATATCTTGTTGCCACTCAGACACCCGGCATTTCGGCCGTCCAGTTTCAGCGGCAACTTCGCCTGAGACGCTACGAAACTGCATTTGGAATTCTTCACAAGCTTCGTGCCGGCATGGTACGGCCCGACCAAGACAGAATTGGTGGGCCGCCTGCGAACCATGTGGAGGTCGATGAAGTGCTGATCGGCGGCAAGACGCGCGGAGAAGGTCGCGGTGTCCATCACAAAACGCTTGTGACCGCCGCCGTCGAAGTCCGCCGCCGCGAACCCGGCACCGCGCAGGATAAGCGCAAGGATGGTCGTTACGCCGGACGGGTCAGATTGGCCGTCGCACCCGACCGTAGTGCCGACTCGTTATGCGGGTTCGTCCAAAGTGCCGTCATGCCAGGCACGCTGATCGTCAGCGACGACTGGAGCGGCTATGGCAACCTCAGAAAGCTTGGCTACGATCATCATGCCATTGCCGAATGCGGTGATCCCGAAATCGCCGAAGAGTTCATGCCGATGATCCACCTCGTCTTCTCCAACCTGAAAACTTGGCTCAACGGTACCCATCACGGTGTCAGCCCCAAACACCTGCAAGCCTACCTCAACGAATTCACTTTCCGCTTCAATCGACGATTCCACCCGTTCAATGCCTTCAGATCATTGTTGGGAATTGCGGGCGGAGCCGAGACACCGACCTATGCCGCGCTATATTCTAGCGACTGGATACATCCAACATGTAGTGGGTGTATGTCTTAACCGGATAGGCATG
>CAIKAP010000180.1 GCA_903825435.1 uncultured Verrucomicrobiota bacterium | reverse complement strand
GCTGACGGGCGTATCTCCACTTTCCGCGACCAAACCCTCGCTTACTAAACCTGGCTCTCTCTCCCTCGCGGCGTTCGCGCTGCGTTCCGGGGCAAGGGAGACAATCGCCCGGTTTATCCGTGGGACTTCGCAGACCGACCCTAAACGAAAGGAACCCCAACATGGGATTAACCATCCACTATTCATTGCAACTGCGCGGCGGTGAAAACCGCGCCCGCCAAATCATCCTGGCGCTGCACCAGGCCGCCCAGGATTTGCCCTTCCAACACCTCGGTCCCCTCGTGGACCTGTCCGGCGACCAGTGCGGCTTTGACCACCGGGGTCAGGACGATCCGCTGCGCTGGCTCCTCATCCAGGCCCGCGGGTCCGTGGACATCGCCCCCAACTCCTCCATCCGCGTCGCGCCGCGCCGGCTCCTCGCCTTCACGGCCTGGCCGGGCGAAGGCTGCGAGTCGTCCAACATCGGCCTCTGCCAGTACCCAGCCACGGTGGACTTTCAAGGCCGGACCCTCAAGACCAAGCTGTCTGGCTGGCGCTGGAGCAGCTTCTGTAATAATGTGAAGTTCCCATAAATGTGGAGTCGAGCGGTGAGTCCCTGAGAACAGCGTCATTCCCGCAGATTCAACTCCACATAATTGACAGGTTATGCAGCGGGCTGTGAACTCCGGGAATGACTGCAAATCTCTCACCAAAACACTCCGGTTCATCCCCCCATCACAGCCGCAACGAACTTCCCATCATCGGACCGGTGATGGCACCTTATATTGAATGGTTGCAGCAGCGCGGTTACCAGCCAGCAACAGTTGCCCAGCACCTTTGCCAACTACGACAACTGGGCATCTGGTTGGAACAAAAACATTGCCATCGGCTGGCAGAACTTGATCTGGCTGGCCTGATGGTTGCATACAATCATTTCAACCGGCACAAGCGGTATGTCGCCGGGGCGGTTCGATCCTTGGTGCGATTTTTGAGGGAACGAAAAGCGATTCCTGAAAGACACGGTCCACTGTCTCCTTTGGAAGCCGAGCAGATCAAGTATGGCGCGTATTTGGCTGAGGTGCGCGGCTTGAGCCCAGGCACAATATCAAGCCATCTGTGCCGTTTGCGTTTGTTCTTCCTGTTTCTGCGACTGGATCGCTGCCCGTTCAACTTTCAAAACCTGCAGATGAACCGCGTTGAAGCGTATTTGCGTGTGGCGGCAAGAAGCAACAACCGGGTGAGCATGCACTGCATTGTGTGTTGTCTGCGGGGTTTTCTGAAGTTCAAACACTCGACAGGACAACTTCGCCAACCATTGCATTGGCAGATTGCCGCACCCTGCGTTTATCAGATGGAAAAACTTCCACGGGCGATTCCCTGGCTTCAAATCCAGCAGTTGCTGCTTTCCATCGATTGTTCCGAGCCATTTGGGCTGCGTGACTTTACGATGATTTATCTGGCTGCCGCCTATGGCTTGCGCCGAAGTGAAGTGGCGAGGCTGACGCTGGATGATATTGATTGGCGGGCACGCACTCTACGCATACACCAGACGAAAACGAGGCAGGTTTTGAAGCAACCGCTGACAGATGAGGCTGCCAATGTCTTGATTCGGTATTTGCGCGAAGCGCGATCTCAAAGCAAGCATCGCCACTTGTTTCTTAAACTCGTGGCTCCAGCCGGTCCGCTGGACTGCTCCGCGTTGCACAACGTGCTCCGAGACCGGATCAAGCGTAGCGGGTTAAAAATCCCATTTTGCGGCAGTCACATGCTGCGTCATTCTTTGGCCACGCATCTGCTTCAGCAAGGCGTAGCGGTCAAAATGATTGGTGATACGCTGGGGCACAAGACCATCGAAAGCACGTCCACCTATATGCGATTGGGTGTTGAAGAGTTGAGGGTCGTGGCCTTGCCTTTGCCTGCATCGGTCGAGATTGAGTGTAGAGTCGATTGGCGAACATCAAGGCACCGGCCTCGGATACGGCCAAAGCATCGGTGTTTGCATCTGCCAGCACACTTCCGATCCCGTTTCGCACAAAATCTGGATGACTTTGTCGCGCTCAAGCGAGCGTTGGGATGCCGGTGTATGGGGGAAACCGCCGTCCTGGCTCACTGGGATTGTTTTATTCAAAGTCATTACCCAAAGGCACGACAAGTTAATGCCGAGATGTTCAACGCCTGGAGTAATCAACTCTCGCACCTCAAACCCATCGTCCGTCGTAGCCGTCAGCGGCTGGTGCGAAAGTTCCTGCTCTTTGCTGCCAGGAAAAACGAGAACGCTTTCATTCCCGACCTGACAACATTCGCCAAGCCGTCGCAGACCCTGCAGCCGCGATTGATAACAGAACCTGAAATGGCCCGGATTTTGGCTGTCACCAGCCGGATACCACCTTCCTTTGCCAACCCGTTGCGGGCAGAAACGGTTAAAATCGGCTTTGTCCTGTTGTTTTGTTGCGGGCTGCGGTGTGGTGAACTGCTACGGCTAAAACTAGCCGACCTTGATCTTGAGCAACGTTTGCTGCACATCCGTCTCACTAAATTTTACAAGTCCCGGATCGTGCCACTTTCTCCGAGTGTCAGCGCGGAAGTTGAGCGGTATTTAACACTGCGACGGAGTCAGGGGCTCCCATCACACCCAGACTCCAGCTTGATGTGGAGCCATCGCAACAGGCAGCAAGTGTTCACTGATGGCAGCCTTCTTCGGCTTTGGCATCGCTGCTGTGTTTGCGCTGATGTTTTCAATGATCGGGGACACCCGCCGCGTCTTCACGATCTTCGGCACAGTTTTGCCGTCGGGGCTTTGCAACGCTGGTATGCCCAAGGCATCAACGTGCAAGCCAAGCTGCCGCATCTGGCCACATATCTTGGTCACGCCAACCTAGCCTGCACACACTATTATCTAAAACTGACACCAGAGTTACGGCAAGCTGCCACGCAACGCTATCACAACCGTTTTGCCACGTTGTTCACTGCGGGAGGTGCTCTATGAAACCCAATCAGCCTTCAACCCTGGGCCGGGCGTTGCGTGGTTTTTTCGTTGAATATCTTCCCCGTCAGCGAGCCATGAGTCCACATACCCTTCAGAGTTATCGGGACGGCATAAAACTTTTGCTCCGGTTCGTAGCCGGCAAAAACGGTGACCCAAGCAGCCTGACACCTGAAGCACTCACGGTCGAACGGATCACAGCGTTTCTTCAGCACTGGGAAACGGCACGGCATAATCAACCGGCCACTCGGAATGTGCGTCTCAGCGCCGTCCACAGCTTCTTCCGCTATCTGGCCCGGGAAAACCCGGAACACGTGAGTCAGGCCCAATGTGTTCTCGGCATTCCGTTCAAACGGATCTGCACCCGCGAAATCCAACATCTGGATTTTGAAGAAATCCATGCTGTTATCGCTGCCATTGACCGGGCGCAGGCCAATGGCCTTCGTGATCGTGCGTTATTGAGCCTGATGTTTAACACCGGTGCCCGTGCCAGTGAAATCGTCGGCCTGCAAACAACCGATCTGCGCTTGGCCACGCCGCCTAGCATCTTGCTGCGGGGCAAAGGACAAAAGGAAAGAACCTGTCCACTGTGGCCGGAAACGGCGAATCTCCTCCGCGAGTTGATGGAACAGCAAGGTGTGACCGTATCCAAGCCGTCTGCCATCTTCCTCAATCATCGCGGGGCACCGCTAACGCGCTTCGGTATCAGACTGATCCTGAAGAAGTATGTCCGCAAGGCTTCGGAACGGCAGCCATCCCTGAAACGGAAACGACTTCATCCCCATAGTCTGCGGCACAGTGCTGCCATCCATCTGCTACGTTCGGGCGTTGATATCAGCACCATTGCCCATTGGCTGGGCCATGCGAGCCTGAACACAACCAACCGGTATCTGACCATTGATCTCGAAGCCAAGAGGGAAGCGCTGGAAAAGGCTCAGCCCTTGGTGAGGAAAAATGGCAGACAACGCAACTGGCGCACGAAGCAAGACTTGATCGCCTGGCTCGAATCACTGTGAACAGACGGTTGCAAATAATGTGAAGTCCGACCGCTTAAGACACCGCATTTAGCAATGTTATCAGCGGCGGACTCCACATTTATGAGAACTTCACATTATTACAAAAGCTGCTCCAGCGCCAGCCGGAGAGCTTGGTTTGGAGGGTCCGTCCTTGAAAGTCCACGGTGGCCGGATACAGCAAGAGGCCGATGTTGGAGGATTCGCAGCCTTCGCCCGGCCAGGCCGTGAAGGCAAGGACCCGGCGCGGTGCGACGCGGATGAAGGAGTTGGGTGCGATGTCCACGGACTCGCGGGCCTGGATGAGGAGCCAGCGCAGCGGATCGTCCTGACCCCGGTGGTCAAGACCGCACTGGTCGCCGGAGGCCGACAGTTGATCAAAGAAGTCGTGCAAGTGGCGTTGGACGGAGCGCGTGGTTTTCTGGAGGACCAGGAGGCTGACGATCGGAAAGCCCAACGGGGAGCGCCGAGTGAAGTCGGCCG
>CAIKAP010000179.1 GCA_903825435.1 uncultured Verrucomicrobiota bacterium | reverse complement strand
TCGGTTGTTGGTAGCTCGACATTGCTGGGAGTCGTTGCACTGTGGCTCTGGGCGTAGCCACCAACCGATCAATGTCACATTCAGTGAAAACTAAAACCCTGTGAGCATCCCTTGAAACACCACCAAAAACTTACCCTTTGGACAACATGCCCAACTTACATCACCAGTACACGTTTTCTGGTGGCCTGATTCCATACATATCAGGAACCTTGGCGGAAACAGAAAATGGCGTTCGGCGACAGCGGGCTCTATTTTCGCCACCGAGGCGCGGTAGTCGCGTTTCGTGGTGGCAGGTTTGTCGGCGTAATGCACGTCGGTGACCACGCCGATCCGCACGGCCAGCACCGAGGCGAGGGTTGCTCACAGGTGGAACAAGGTGACGAGAATACGGTTCATCATGCCGACCAAGAAACTCCAGCACGCCACCGCCGTCAAGCCGGTAACTTGACACCATTCGCGCAACCCCTATAGTTCCGCCAACATGCAAACTGACGAGCCTGGAGGAAGGCAAGGGTTGTGGTCGCACGTCGCGCCAGCGGACTGGAACGACTGGCGCTGGCAGCTCCGTCATCGCATCACAACGGTAGAAGCGCTGGAAATCCTCTTGCCGCTTACACCCGAGGAACGCGAAGGTGTATTGCTCGCCGGGAAGAAGCTGGCCCTCGCCATCACGCCATACTTCTTCAACCTCATTGACCGCGCCGACCCGAACTGCCCGATCCGACGCCAGGTCGTCCCGCGCGTCGAGGAAACCACAACCGCGCCGTGGGAACTGACTGATCCCTGCGACGAAGACGGACACACACCGGTGTCTGGCCTCGTCCATCGGTATCCTGACCGTGTCCTGTTTCTCGTGACCGACCGTTGCGCGTCATACTGCCGGTACTGTACCCGCTGCCGTGTCGTCAGCGGAGTAGGGGAGCAACATCTCGAAACCAATTTTACCGTCGCCATCGAATACATTCGCCAACACACCGAAGTCCGCGACATACTACTCAGTGGTGGCGACCCGTTGCTTCTCAGCGACGAACGGCTCGAACATCTGCTCTCCCAACTCCGTGCCATCCCGCACGTCGAGTTCCTTCGCATCGGCAGCCGCATCCCCATTTTCCTGCCGCAACGCATCACGCCGGAACTTTGCGCGATGTTGAAGAAATTTCATCCGCTCTGGATGAGCATCCACACCAATCATCCCCGCGAAGCCACCGCCGAGGCCCGCGACGCCTGCGCCCTCCTTGCCGACGCCGGTATTCCGCTCGGCAACCAGACCGTTCTCCTGCGCGGCGTGAACGACGATCCCGCCGTCATGAAATCGCTCGTGCACAAACTCCTCATGATGCGCGTTCGTCCGTACTACATCTACCAATGCGACCTCGTCCGCGGCACGCATCACCTCCGCGCTTCCGTTCGCAAAGGCATTGAGATCATCGAAGCTCTCCGCGGCCACACCACCGGCTACGCCGTCCCCCAATACGTCATTGACGCTCCCGGTGCGGGCAAAGTGCCGGTCGGCCCCGATAGCGTGTTGGCTCACGACAAACAACGCATCATCATCCGTAACTACGAGGGCCGTGTCTTCGAGTATCCCGAAGTTGGCGACACTTACGTGACTCCGCCCGTTGCCATTCGCTAGCAGTGTCGCCCCATTGATTCCCTATCTGTCGCGCCAGTACTTTGGTGACCATAAACGCTTCAAATCACGCACGTTAGCGTCCAAACCTATCTATCCGTGATGCATACAAATACTGTTCGAGCCGGTGCTACGAAGGAAAAGTCTTGTGTTGTTTCGCGGCGACTTGTTTGTTAAACGGTGCGCGGTTTGCGTTGGGGACGGGGGACGTAGGTTTGGTTGACGGGGCCGATGTAAACTTGGCGGGGCCGGTAAATGCGGCTTTGTTTCTCTTCCATGATTTCCTTGAAGTTGGCGATCCAGCCGGGCATGCGTCCGATGGCGAACATGACAGTGAACATTTCAACAGGAATGCCGATGGCGCGCATGATGATGCCGCTGTAGAAGTCGACGTTCGGGTAAAGCTTGCGCTCGATGAAGTAGGATTCTCTCAATGCGACTTCTTCGAGGCGTTTGGCGATGTCGAGGAGTGGGTCGTTGATGTGAAGTTTGACGAGGATGTCGTCGCATGCTTTTTTGATGATGCGGGCGCGTGGGTCGTGGTTTTTGTAGACGCGGTGGCCGAAGCCCATGAGTCGCTTGCCGCTGGTTTTATCTTTGGCGGCGGTAATGAATTTGGAACCGTCGTCGCCGGAGTCGTAGATTTGTTGGAGCATTTCGACGACGGCTTGGTTGGCGCCGCCGTGGAGGTGCCCCCAGAGCGCGCAGACGCCGGCAGCGGCGCTGGCGAAGAGGTTGGCTTGGCCGGAGGCGACCATACGGACGGTGGAGGTGGAACAGTTTTGTTCGTGGTCGGCGTGGAGGAGGAAGATAAGATCGAGGGCGTGGACGACTTCGGGGATGAGTTTGTAGTCGTCGTAGGGTTGGGAGAACATCATGTGGAGGAAGTTGGCCGTGTATTTGAGATCGCGCTTGGGATAAATGTAAGGATAGCCGCGAGATTTGCGGTAGGAGAACGCGGCGATGGTGCGGACTTGTGAGATGAGGCGAGCGACGTGGATGTCAAACTCGTTGCGAACCTCGGGTCCCATGAGACCGGGGTAGAAACAACTATTGGCGTTGATCATGGCCGAGAGGATCGCCATCGGGTGGGCGTTGGGTGGGAACCCGTTGAAGTGGTACTTCATGTCTTCGTGCAGGTTCTGGTTTTCCGTGAGCAAATCGGAAAAGCGTTGTAACTCCGCACTTGTGGGGAGATGTCCGTAGATGATCAGGTAAGCGGTTTCAATGAAGGTGGACTGATCGGCGAGTTCTTCGATGGGGATGCCGCGATAACGAAGAATTCCTTTTTCACCGTCAATGAACGTGACGGCGCTCTTGCAGGAACCGGTATTGCCGTAGCCTTCGTCGAGCGTGATGTGGCCGGTGGCGGCGCGGAGTGTGGAAACGTCCACGGCGCGCTCGCCTTCGGTGCCGACAACAATCGGGAGGTTGTATTTCTTGCCGTCAATTTCGAGGGTTGCTGTGGTGCTCATGGGTTTTGCTCCGGGGTGGTGGGGTTGAAGATTCCTGCTTGAAAAGCAAGATACGCAAATGCCAAGTCAGCGAAGTTGAAAAATGTTGCCCAAGTCATCTTCGTGGTTGACATAAACAGCATCCCTTCATCGTTTGCAAACGAAAAGTGTGAGAGCTTTTCTTTTTTAGACGAACGCCAGAACTATGGAAGCCCCTGTTGTCAAAAAGAAACCGCGCGCGAAACCGGTCATCACCTATGATTGTGATCTATACCTCGGACAACGGTTTCTACAACAAGATGTTGATGTACGAGGAATCATTGCATCTGCCACTGCTCATCCGCCTGCCATCCAACGTCGGCAGCGTCAAGGCCGGAACGGTCAATCACGAGATGGTCAGTCAGTATGTATTGCGTCTGACTGTTTCGTAAGGTATTCATGCCACTATGAAAAAGCCTCAAAAACTCTCCATCGGCATCAATATGGAATTTGTCCGGCACGCGGACAAGAACTTTGAGTGGGGTGTCGCAAAAGCTGCCGAACTCGGCTACGAATACGTCGAACCCATGGTCCACTGGGGACGCGAACTCCTCAGCGAAGCCGGTTATTTCCACAGTGTTTCGATGCTCGACGATCCGCTCCGCATCAAACGCGCCTGTGTGAAGGTGGGCGTGAAAATCTCCGGGCTTTCAACGCACACGCCATTGTGCAAACCGGAGATCAGCGTCGAGTACCTGAAGCAGGCCGTACGTTTTGCTGCCGAGTGTGGCGCCCCGGTCGTCAACACTGACGAAGGGCCGAAACCCTCATGGACGACCGTTGAGGAAGACCACCTGCTGATGCGGTATACGTTGATGGAGGCGGCGAAGCTGGCTGAGGCACGCGGCATCGTCGTCGGCTTGGAACCACACCAGCAATACAGCCGTACACCGGCTGGCCTCGACCGGATCGCGAAGCTGGTCAAAAGCCACGCCATCGGCATCAACTTCGATACCGGCAACAGTTACCTTGCCGGGCAGGACCCGTACAAGTGGCTGGCGCGCGTCGCGAAGCGGCTCGTTCACCTGCACGCGAAGGACATCTCGATTCAACAATCCAGCGCCGAGCGCGGCAAGGTCACGGGCACGCCGGTTGGTTGCGCGTGCGGCGACGGCGTGATTGACTGGGCGCGCATCATCCGCATCGTGCGCGACAAATGTCAGTGCCCAATCGTGTTCAGCGTCGAGTGCGGCACGATCGAGCAGGCCGAACGCAGCCTGAAACATCTCAAGTCACTTTTATAGGAGAAACATCATGAACAGCACCCGTCGCGAATTTATCAAAAGTGCCGTCGCTCTCAGCACGGTCTTCGCCGTTCCGAACATTCTAACCGAGCCGTTGTTTGGTGCTGCAGCGCCTAGCAACAAGGTGAATGTTGCCCAGATTGGCTGTGGCGGCATCGGCAGCCACTATCACATTCGAATCCTGAGCGGAATGCCCGACGTGCGGATTGTCGCCGTTGCAGACGCTTACAAGAGCCGGCGCGATGCGGCCGCTGCCAAGCTGAATGCCCAGTACGGTGAGGGCACCGTTACGACGTACGCCGATTTCCGGGAAATTCTGGCCCGGCCGGACGTGGATGCTGTCATTATTGGCGCCCATGACAACTGGCACACGCCTATGTCCATCGCGGCCGCCAAAGCCGGCAAGGATGTGTACTGCCAGAAGCCGCTCGCGTTGGATTACAGCCTTACCCCATCGCTCCGAAAAGCAATTCGCGAGAAGAAACGTGTCTTCCAATTCGGAACACAGATGCGGTCCATGGGACGATACCGTCAGATGGTTCAACTGGTTCGCAACGGTTACATCGGCCAATTACAGCGGATTGACGTGTGGTGCCGTGATGTGTCGTTCAACATTGATCAATATCAGGGCAAACCCTATGGATCTACCACAACGGTTCCGGTTCCAGCGGATTTGGACTTCGACGCCTGGATGGGACCGTCCCTCATGGTTCCCTACACGGTTGATCGGGCCACCCGATGGGGGGGATATCATTGTCCAGAAACCTCACTGGGTTTCATTGCTGGCTGCGGCATCCACGAACTGGGGCTCGCCCAATGGGGCAACAAATCCGACCACACCAGCCCTATCCGTTATGAGGGAAGCGGTAGTGTGCCCAAAGAAGGTGTTTTCCGCACAACGGAACGTTGGGACGTGACTTGCGATTACGAGAACGGGGTAAAACTCCGGTACATGGATTTCCGGACAGCCAAAGCAGTGGCGACGCAGTATCTGCCCAGTTGGAATCATCCGGAAGACGGTGTGACCTTTCACGGGACCGAAGGCTGGATCAGTGATGCCGAAGGCTTTTGTGCCAGCAACAAGGCATTGTGGAAAATGACGTTCAAGCCGAGCGATGAACAACTCATGGTCTCCCCGGAACACAACCGCAACTTCATTGATTGCGTCAAGTCGCGGCAGGAAACCATTTGCCCGGTGGAAATGGCAATCCGCTGCGATGCAATCGCACATCTGACAAACATCGCCGCGCGAACCGGGCGGGTGATCCACTGGGATCCCCAGCGCGAAGAAATCATCGGCGACCCGACGGCAGCGCGGCTGCTGGCCCGGCCCTACCGCAGCAAATGGCGCGTCTGGTAAACAGTGAAGATGAAAACGATTCCCGCTCTGATATTGTTACTGTCGCTCGCGCACTCATTGCCGGCCGAAGACAATCCCACCATCATTCGTCTCAAGGGCCGCCCCGTATTTGATTACTGGCATGATGCGGTAGCGTTCAAGCCCTACGTGGCGCAGTTGTACACGGCCGGTGGTGTGGCGGTGCTCCGTGACAACGTGCCCGACCATAAACACCATCACGGTCTCATGTTCGCCGTGGGCGTCAATGGGGTGAATTTCTGGGAGGAACTGCACACGGCGGGGCGACAGGTCAGCCGGAAACTGGCAACCCACGACGACGGCATTACGCAGCAACTGGACTGGACGGGCCCAAATGGACCGGTATTACTCTCCGAAGAACGGAGCGTTCGATCCCATCCGGGGCCAGTGACAGTGTTGACATGGCGGAGCCGTTTGCAGCCTAACGGTGAGGTCAAATTAACCGGTTCCCATTATTTCGGCCTCGGCCTGCGGTTTGCCGCAACCATGGACCGGATCGGCACATTCACCAATTCCGCCAATGCCCGTGTCGATGTCGTGCAAGGCGATGAACGGCTCGTGACCGCCAAGTGGTGCGCCTACACCGACCAAAAAGTGACCGTGGCGCTCTTTGATCATCCCGATAATCTTCGTTATCCGGCGCGCATGTTCACGATGGCCAAACCGTTCGCCTATTTGTCCGCCACGTTGAACCTGTGGAAGGAACCGTTCACATTAAAGCCCGAGAAACCGCTTGATCTCCGCTACGGCGTTGCGGCTTGGGATGGCGCCCAGACGGCGGAACAAATCGAACAACTCTACCGGAGTTGGCTGGAGGAGACCTCTCACAGTGAATAAGAAACTGACGGTGACACTGGTTTCACTCATGATGTGTCTGGCTGGATATGCAGTGGCCGCGCCGGTGCGCGTTTTGATTCTCAGCGGCCAGAATAATCACGACTGGAAGAAAACCACGCCGGTACTCCAGAAAATTCTCACCGATGGTGGCCGGTTTACAGTGGACATGACGGAACATCCTGAACAGTGCGATTCGGCGATGTTCGCCAAGTATGATGTGATTCTCAGCAACTGGAACACGTTCGGTAAGCCCGCCGTTACTAACTGGCCTGCTGGCACACGTGCAGCGTTGCTCGACTTCGTGCGCAGCGGCAAAGGATTCGTCGTCGTCCACGCGGGCAGTTCGTCGTTTTACGACTGGCCGGAGTATCAGCAACTAGCCGGGGTGTCGTGGAAACGAGGCCAGACCAGTCACGGCAAACCGCATGAGTTTACTGTCATGCCTGTCGCCGAGCATCCGATTACACATGGGCTGGATCCGTTCACGACGACTGACGAGCTTTGGGTGAAATCCGGCGTAGAGACCAACGCATTTGTACTCGCCACAGGCGACGACCAGCCTGTGGCACTGGTCACTTGGCCTGGACAGGGACGTGGGTTCACGTTGTTGCTTGGCCACAGCGACACGTTTATGGCTAATTCCGGCTTTCAAACCTTGTTGCGGCGCGGTGTCGAATGGGCGTCGACCGGCAAGGTGTCGGCGCCCACCGGCAAATCGGAGTTCACATGGCAGCAGACGAACGGTTCGCTGGCGTTGCTGAACCATGGCGAGACGGTTTGGAAGCTGAACTTTGCGGAGCCGGATGGCAAACCGTTCTTCCATCCATTGCGGTTGCTGGATGGGACGGAACTGACACGGTTGCGCCCGAAGGATCATCCGTGGCATCTTGGTTTGTGGTGGTCTTGGAAATTCATCAACGGCGTGAATTACTGGGAATTGGACAGAAAGACCGGCCGGTACGAGGGGGCGACGGAAATCGTCCGCGTGCGCGCGATGCCGAATCCGGACCATTCGGCCCGCGTCGAAATGGAGTTGAGCTATCATCTCCCACAGCAGGCGCCGGTGTTGACGGAAAAACGTTTACTGGTGGTCAGTGCGCCGGATGAGCAGGGGAATTACGCCATTGACTGGGATTCCACGTTCGTCGTGGGGGCGCAGGATGTGAAACTGGATCGCACGCCGATTCTCGGCCAGCCTGGCGGACAAAGCTGGGGCGGATACGCTGGGTTGTCGGTACGATTACCGGAAGCGGCCAAGAAATGGACCTTTACCGGCGCGGCCAACGGCCAGCATGGCGACTGGGTGGATTTCTCCAGGCCGACCGGCGGTGGTGTGGCGATTGTGGATTCGCCGAAAAACCCCCGGCATCCCAGCCTGTGGTATTTGATTCAGAACATGCCGTTTTTCACCCCGGCGTTTCTGTACAAGGAACCGTATGCTTTGCCGTCAGGAAAAAGTCTAACCTTATGCTATCGTGTCGTTATCCACACCAGCCAGACCTGGAGCCACTGATGAGACTCTCACGTCGCCAATTTCTGAAACGCGCCACAGTCTTGGCCGTCGCGCCAATGATTCTGCCATCGCGCGTCCTGTTTGGTGCGGACACGCCAAGCAATCAACTGGCGGTCGGTTGCATCGGCGTGGGCGGACGAGGCGGCGGCGCGTTGTTGCCCAGTGCGATGTTGTGCCCGAATACGAGAATCGTGGCGGTGTGTGACGTGTTCCGAGATCGGCGGGAGCGGCACGCGGCCAACCTCAATAAGCGGTACGGCGACAACATCTGCACGCCTTACCGCGACCTGCGTGAACTGCTCGCGCGCCCTGACATCGACGCGGTCACCATTGGCACGCCCGATCACTGGCACGTGCTGGCCGCGTTGCTAGCGGTGCGCGACGGCAAGGATGTGTATGTCGAGAAACCGTTGGGACTGAGCGTCGATGAGAACGCTGCCATTCGCTATGAAGCGCGGCGTTTCGGGCGAGTCTTTCAATATGGAACGCAACAGCGTTCGATGGGGCATGTCCGTTTCGGCGCCGAACTCGTTCGCAATGGTCGGATCGGTAAAATCCAACGCGTCGAGGTCACAGCGCCGACCTATGGATATGAAGGCGGTTCGTTGGATCCGATTCCCGTGCCCGACGGACTTGATTACGATCTTTGGCTCGGACCAGCCCCATGGAGTCCGTACACCAAGGATCGCTGTACACAGTGGGGTGCATTCTGGTGCATGGACAACGCCCACGGATTCATTGGCGGCTGGGGTGCGCATCCGTTGACTGACATGGTTTGGGCGCTTGGCGATGACGCCAATGCCGTGCCTATCGAGTACGAAGGCACGGGCCAATTCGGCACCGGCCTGTTCAACGCGCCGCATTACTGGGACATCCGTGGCAAATTTGCCAACGGTGCCGACTTTCACTTCACCCCCGGCCCCGACTGCGCAAAAATCATCGGCGACAAAGGCGAAGTCGCCATCAGCCGCGGCGGATTGAAAGTATCACCGGAAGCGTTGCACCAAGAGAGGTTTAGTCCAAGTGAAATCCACCTCTACAGAAGCAACAACCACATGGAGAACTTCCTCGACTGCGTTCGCACCCGGCGTCCGACAGTGGCGACGGTGGAACTTGCAGCCTTGTCGGACAACATCACCCAACTGAGCATGATTGCCATCTGGACCGGCCGCAAAATCCGCTGGGACGCCCGGCTCGAGGTCATCCGCGACGATCCCGGCGCGTCGCGATTGCTCACACGCGCCATGCGCGCCCCGTGGCACCTATAATGAATTCTTCCGGAGACACCGCCATAAAGGTCCTGACCCGCACCGGCTTGTTCGAGATCCTCATCACACGGACCGCCCAGACCAACATCCCGGCTATCAATACTTGAATCCCATCTGCAAAAGAGAAATTCTATTTGTCAGTCAGTTCAAACAAGAATAACGAAAGGCGAAAATGCAATGAACTACGAAGATATTGACCGGCAAATTTCCAAACATAACGGCTTGACTCGGTGTGCGGTTCCGCAGGGTGGCGCGATCGCAAACGGCGTAGGGGGACCGGCGGTAACGGAAGCCGCGGCGGCGGAGGCAGGCAATGCTGCCAGGAAAATGGGCCAAAAAATGCGTCTTGGAATCGGTTTTGAGTTTATCAGACATGCGGACAAGACGTTCGAGTATGGTGTCGAGAAGGCCGCTGAGCTGGGATACGAATACATCGAGCCATGGGTGCACTGGGGCCGCGATATGTTAAGTGAGTCATTTTACAACATGAGCGTATCCATGCTTGACGACCCTTATCGCATCAAGCGAGCCTGTGAAAAGGCCGGAGTCAAGGTTGCAGCGCTCTCCTCGCACACCTGTCTTGCGAAACCTGAAATCGGAACGGAATACCTCAAGCAAGCCGTGCGGTTTGCCGCCGAAATCGGCGCGCCTGTAGTTACCACATCTGAAGGTCGCAAACCCGACTGGACCACAGAAGCGGAGGATTTCGTTTTGATGCGCTACACATTGTGCGAAGCTCTGAAAGTTGCCGAACCGCGTGGTGTTTCGATTGGACTAGAGCCACACCATCAATACAGCAAGACACCGGATGGTTTGGATAGGATTTATCGCCTTGTTGATAGCCCTGCTCTTGGAATCAATTTCGATACCGGGAATGCTTATTTGTGCGGTCACGACCCTGTTTCATGGCTCGAACGCTGTAAGGACCGTTTGGTGCACTTACATGCCAAGGACATTTCCCTGCAGAAGAGCAAAGACAAACGTGGTAAAGTGACGGGCACTCCCGCCGGTTGTGCCTGCGGTGAGGGGCTTATAGATTGGAAAAAGGTCATCGCAATTTGTAAAAGCGCTCCACGCGACATCACCATGTGCGTGGAATGTGGAACCGAAGAAGAAGCTGCACGGAGCATCGCCTATCTTAAATCGCTGATGTAACGAAGAACGGCTGGACAAGGGTAACGGCAAGATTTATATAGCGCATTGAAGTTTTGACGAGTTTGGTCGTCACACAAATATAGAACCACAGGAATCAAGGTAACAGATAAGATTTTATATGAAACGAGTGTGGATCATCGGAGTAACTCTCGTGGCTGTCGTCGCGCTACACACCGCGATAGCCGATCCATACCATGACCTGTTAGAGTACAAAACCGGCAACAGCCGCGCTCCGCTTATTGCCATCGAAACAGAAATCCGCGACACGAAACCTTCCAGCTATCCCGCCCTCGAAGACAAACTTCTTGCCGTGTTGCAATCAGCGGACGCCACCGAGGACGCAAAGGCATTTGCATGTCGCAGTTTACGTCAGGTTGGTTCGGCAAAATGCGTGCCGGTCGTGGCGCCTTTGCTTGCTAACGAGAAACTTTCTCACATGGCCCGATGGGCGTTGCAAGGCAATCCCGCTCCTGAAGCCGGCAAGGCGTTGCGCGACGCGCTCGGCTCGGTCAAAGGCAACCTGCTCGTCGGCGTGATCGGCACCGTCGGCGCGCGGCGCGATGCCGACGCAGTCGGCACGCTCGCGTCGCTCGCAAAAGATTCCGACGCGGCGGTGGCGGGCGCGGCGATGAGCGCGCTCGGCCAGATCGGCGGCGCGAAGGCAGCGGAGGCGCTGGAAGCGGCGGGGGCGTCACCGCTTCCAACGCCCTCGGGGACACTGCAAAAAGATTGGGCCGAAGCGAGTCTCGCTTGCGCCGAATCGTTGACGAAAGCGAACGATGCGTCGGCGTCGAAAATTTACCGGAAAATTTTTGACGGCCAGTTTGATGCAGCCTGCCGCGTCGCGGCGTTGGCCGGGTTGGTGCGAACGGGTGCGATTGACGGTGACGCTCTTGTCGCCGTGTTGAAAGGCAGCGATGCAAAATTACAAATTGAAGCGGCGCAGTTGGTCGGTGAGTTGCGCGACGCGAAGGCCGTGCAGGCGTACATCGCGGTGTTGCCGTCGTTGACGGCAAGTGTGCAGGTGATTGTGATTTCGGGGTTCGCCACCAGCGCGAACAAGGCCGCGGCGTCCTCCGTGGCAGCGCTGGTTGAAAGCGAGAACGCTGAGGTGAGCGCGGCGGCGTTGCGGGCGCTGGGCGTGATTGGCGACGCCTCGAATGTGCCGGTGCTGATGCGGCTGTCGCTTGGCAAGGACGAGAGGGCGGCGCTGGCGTTCGCGAGTCTGACGCGGTTACCGGGTGCGGAGGTGGACGCGGCGCTGGAAAAACGGCTGCGCTGCCCGAACCCTGCCGAGCGGGCAAAAGCCATCGAGGTCTTCACAGCGCGGATGGACCGGCGCCAGAGCAGGGCAATCCTTGCGGCATGTGGCGATGCGGATAGGGATGTGCGGATGGCGTCGTGCAAGGCGTTGCGGTCGCTGGCCGACGAATCCATGTTGCCTGCGCTCGCCGACTTACTGGTTGCGGCAATCACCAGTGACGAACGTAATGAGTTGGAGCAGACGACGTCGGTGGTGGCGTTGCGCTGCGCGTCGGCGAACGCTGCGGCGGAAGTGCTGGCGGGCAAGCTCGGGAAGTCGGCGGACGCGGATGCGAGTCTGTTGACGGTGCTGACGAAACGCAGTGGCACGAAGGCGCTGGAAGCGGTCCGCAAATGCGTGGCCGGAACAAATCTGGAACAGAAGAAGGCGGCGGTGCGAGCGATGTCGAGTTGGGCGGACACGACGCCGTTGAAAGATTTGATGGCTGTGGCGAAGGACGACGCAGATACGTCTTGCCGTGTGCTGGCGCTGCGCGGTTATGTGCGGTTGGTGAGCGATTCAAACGAGCCGGTGGGATGGAAGATGAAGATGTTCGAGGTAGCGCTGGCGGCGGCGAAGCAGCCGGATTCGGTCAAACAGGTGTTGAGCGGCCTCAGTAACGTGAAGGAGGTTGTGGCGTTGAAGATGGTGATGACGCAGCTTGACAATACGGCGGTGGCAAATGAAGCTGCAGCCTCAGCGTTGTCCATCAGCCAGGAATTGGTGAACAGGAAGAAGGCGGAAGATAAGATTATTGTGAAAGCGATAACCAAGATCAAGGAAAGCGCCTCGATCAACGAAGGTTTGCAGAAACAAGCGGCGGAGTTATTGAAGAAACTTCCCCAGAACGTAGCAACAAAGAAACCATAACAAAGGTGGAACATGAACATCGAAGTACCGAATGGAATGACCCGGCGGCAATTCATCACCGCCGGCGCAGCGGCTAGCGCTTGGTTAGCCATGTCGAAGACGGGACTGGCGCAAGCTGCCGCAGCAGCGCCGCCGTCGGATCAGGTGAATGTCGCGCTGGTCGGCTGCGGCGATCAGGGGCGCGTTTTGGTGAACGCGTGTTTGAAGATTCCGTGCGTGAAGTTCCGCGCGGTGTGCGACATTTGGCCGTACGCGCAACGCTACGGCTCGCGTTACCTCGGCAAGTATGGTCACGAGACGAATGTTTACGCCGATTATCGTGAGATGCTGGAAAAGGAAAAAGGTCTCGATGCGATTATTTGCGCCTCGCCGGATTGGATGCACTCGCCGATCACGTGCGCGGCGCTCGAAGCGGGTAAGCATGTTTATTGCGAGAAGCTGATGTCGAACACGGTCGAAGGCGCGAAACAGATGGTGTTGACGCAGCGCAAGACGGGCAAGCTGTTGCAGATCGGCCACCAGCGCCGGAGCAATCCGCGTTATTTGCACGCGAAGAACAAGATTATTGACGAGGCGCATTTGCTCGGACGCATCACACACGCAAGCGGACAGTGGCACAATGTGAAGAAAGACGATCGGACATGCGCGGCGAAGTACGAGCTGGACGAGGCGACATTGAAGAAGTTCGGCTATGACGACATGCACCAGTTGTTGAACTGGCGCTGGTTCAAGAAATATGGCGGCGGCCCGATCTGCGATCTCGGCGCGCACCAGATCGATATGTTCACGTGGTTTCTGAATGCGAACCCGAAGGCCGTGATCGCCAGCGGTGGCATTGATTATTACAAGACCCACGAGTGGTACGACAATGTCATTACCGTTTTCGAGTACGACACGAAGGACGGCGTCGCGCGCAGTATGTACGATGTGTTGACGACGACCGGCTCGCTCGGGTTCCTGGAGAAATACATGGGCATCGAAGGCTCGATGGTCATCTCCGAGATGCCCCGTTGGAATCAGGTGTTCCGCGAGAAAGCGACCGCGCCCGAGTGGACGGTGTGGGGCGAGAAAGGCCTCGTCAAACGCGTTGAAGATACAGCCGCGGCCAACGCGGAAGAGAAGAAGGCCGCTGAAGTGGATGTGCGCCTGGCCGCGTCGCCGCCCCCGGAGACTTGGGAGATTCCGGTGTTGCTCGACAAGCCGCCACACCAGCCGCACCTCGAGAACTTCTTCGAGGCCATCCGCAAGGGCGCGCCGTTGAACTGTCCCGCTGAAGTCGGTTACCGCAGCGCGGTCGCGGTTCTCAAAGTCAACGAGGCCGTGGTCGCGCAGAAACGTCTCGAATTCAAACCAGAGGAGTACAGGATCTAACATGAAAAACAGCCAATACATCGCAGCATTGTTCGTCGCGGCACTGTTGTTTACCAACTGTACCCGCGCCGAGGAGAAGAAGGTTGAGCTTAGACTCGACCCGCCGCCAAAACCGATGTTTGTCGGCACTCCGATGCCGGTCAAGCTTCCCAACATGGAAGCCCCCAACACGACGCCGCCGAAAATCATGGTGCCTGAAGGCACCATGAACGTCGCCAAAGGTAAAAAAGTCACCTCCAGCGACTCCGCGCCAGTCATCGGAGAGTTGACGATGATCACCGACGGCGACAAGGAAGCCTCCGATGGCAGTTACGTAGAACTCGGACCTGGACTCCAATGGATCCAGATTGACCTTGGGGCCAAACACACTGTCTACGCCGTTGCGCTCTGGCACTACCACTCCCAGGCGCGTGCCTATCACGACGTGATTGTGCAGGTTTCCGATGATCAGGATTTTGTGACTGACGTGAAGACGATCTTCAACAACGATCACGATAACTCCGCCGGCATGGGCATCGGCAACGACAAGGCGTACATAGAAGTCAACACCGGCCGCCTTATTAACGCGAAGGCTGTTGCGGGTCGCTACGTTCGCCTCTACAGCAAAGGCAATACCTCGAACGAAATGAACCACTACATCGAAGTCGAGGTGTACGGTCAACCGTCTAAGTAATCGGATTGCGGGACAGGCGTCTCGCCTGTTCGTTGTCTTCACACACGGAGAGGGACGGGCGACTAAGCCTGTCCCTCTTTGCTTATGAAGCTACATTCGATCGCCATATTGGTCGCTATCGCTGTCGCGCTCGCGTTGCGCCTGCCGCAACTCGAACGCCGGCCCATGCACACCGACGAAGCTGTCCACGCCATACGGCTCGGCGACATGCTCGAACACGGCGCCTACAGCTACGACCCGCACGATTACCACGGTCCGACGATGTACTACGCGACCGTTCCCATCGCATGGCTGCGCGGCGAGCGCACACTGCAACAACTCAACGTTACAACCATGCGGATCGTGCCGGTGCTCTTCGGCATCGGCATCGTGCTCCTGCTGTTCGCTGCCGGTGATACGCTAGGTCGCACCGAGTCTGCGTGGGCAGCGTTGTTCACCGCCATTTCACCGTTTCTCGTGTACTTCAGCCGTTATTACATCATGGAGATCCTGTTCGTCTTCTTCACTTTCGCACTACTACTTTCCGTGTGGCGGTATTGGCAGACCGGCAAACTCGAATGGGCCGCCGTTGCCGGTTTGTGCATGGGATTGATGCACGCGACGAAAGAAACCTGCGTCATCACCTGGTTCAGCCTCGCCGTCGCGTTTGCCGCACTCTGGTTCACCGAACCGACGCGCCCGAAACTCCAGCCGCTCCACCTGCTCGCGTTCGTATTGGCGGCGGTCGTCGTGTCCGTTACGTCGTTCTCCGTCTTCTTCACCGACTGGCGCGGCGTGCCGCAGAGCGTGTTGACCTACCTGAACTACGCCCAGCGCGGCCAGGGCAGCGGCCACGAACATCCGTGGTACTACTACCTTGAACTGTTCGCGTGGCACCGCACCGGTAAACTCCTCTGGACCGAGGTCTCTATCGTCGTGCTCGCCGTTGCCGGTATGATCCGGGCGTACCGCAAACGCATCACGTTCGGTAAACTCCTTACCGTTTACGTTCTCGTCATGGCCGTCGTGTACGCCGTGATTCCGTACAAGACGCCGTGGTCCATCTTGTCCGTGATCCACGCCCTCGTCCTGCTTGCCGGTATCGGCGCGGCGGGCATGGTGAAACGCCTGCCGTGGCTCGCGTGGCCCGTGTTGGCGCTCGTGGTCGCGCATCTCGGCGCCCAAAGCATCCGCGTCAACTCCGACCGCTTTGAGTGCGATGAGCGCAACCCGTGCGTCTACTCGCACACCTCGCGCGACGCCGTCCGCCTTGCCGACCGCGTTCACGCCATCTCCGCCGTTGCTCCCGACGGACGCGCGATGTTCGTCAAAATCATGGCAAAAGAATACTGGCCGATGCCGTGGTATCTGCGCGACCTGCCGAATGTCGGCTACTGGGATAAACCCGCCGATCCTGCCGGTGCATCCGTCATCATCTCGTCGTCAGAGTTCGATCTCGATTTTGGCGATGGCTGGCAGACGGAACTTTTCGGCCTGCGTCCCGGCATCCTGCTGCAAGTCCACATTCGTCGCGATCTCTGGCAAAAGTTTTTGGAAACACGGAAATGACACACCGCTTCGCACACGGGGCAATGGCGACGCAGTTCGTGTTCCTCGTTGAGCACGATGATGCACGCAATGCCGGGCAGCTTTGTCGGGAAGCATTCCACCAGATTGACCGGCTCGAAACCGAGTTGAGCCGGTTCGATTCGTCCACCGATATCGCCAGTATCAGCCAGCTCAAACCGCGCGATTTGATGGTGCTGACGCTCGATGCGTTCGAATGTCTGAAGATGGCGCAGTTTGTCGCCGCCGACACCAACGGCGCATTCGACGTCACCATCGGTTCCGTGTTCGCCGCGTGGCGCAATCCCGACGGCACACCACGCACGCCGTCACTCGACGAACTTGCCGCCGCGCGCGAGCGGACCGGCTGGCAATTGCTGATGATGGACGAGGAGTCGCATTTTGTCGGCGTTCGCAAGACAGGCGTGCAGGTGGACCTCGGCGCTATCGGCAAAGGTTACGCGCTCGATTGTGCCGCCGCCATTTTCGAAGAATGGGGCATCACACGCGCGCTGCTCAGCGCTGAGAGCACCGTCCTCGCGCTCGATCCGCCCGAAGGAAAAGAAGGCTGGACCGTCAACGCCGACGCGCCGATGCTCCTGTGCCAACGCGCCGCCAGCAGTTCCGGCATCGCTGTCCAAGGCCAGCACATCTTCGATCCGCGCACCGGCCAGCCCGTCCGCGACCGCACGCAAGTCTGGACGCTTGCGCCGACTGCCGCGTGGGCCGACGCGTTGTCCACGGCATTCTTCGTCATGAGCGCGACGGAGATTGAAGAATACTGTCGCCAACACGTCGAAGTTTCAAGTATAATAATAGACAGTCAGAAGCGGTACTTCAACTTGAAATCAAACTTAGGAGAAAAAACATGAAGAAGAAAATAATCATTGTCGCAGCAGTGTTGGTCGTGGTGGGCGGCGGATATTGGGGTGTCACGACCTACAAGGAAATTCAGAAAGGCAAAGCCGAACGCGCCAACACAAAAGGCGCGCAACTCGTCGAGCCCGGCACCACCACCACACAAACACCGTCGAATTCGCAGACCGTGCCCGCAGGCCCGGTGCGCACCTTCAAGCTCGGCCCCAAGAGTCTCATCAAATGGACCGGCTACAAAAAAGTTGGCCAGCACTCCGGCTGGTTTGACCTCTTCGAAGGCACCGGCAAAATGCCCGGCACCGACATCACCCAGGCCAGCATTGACTTTAGCATCGAGACCGACTCCTGCGACACCGACAACGGCATCCTGACCGGCATCATGAAAGACAACCGCTTCTTCAACTGCCAGAAATGTCCCATCTCCACATTCAAGAGCGTCAGCATCGTCAAAGCCAACGGCCCTGACAAATACACCGTCACCGGCGACCTCAACTTGCGCGACATCACCAAACGCATCTCCTTCGACGCCGTCATCACCGTCAAGGACGACGTCGTCAAACTCGACGCCGACTTCAAAGTGAACCGTCGCTGGTGGAACATCGTCTACGAATCCGTGGGCGACGCCCTCCTCTACGACGACGTCCGCCTCGAACTCAACGCCGAAGCGAAGGAAGTCAAAGGAAGATAGGAAGTTTTTTCTTGCACGCTGGGGCGCGGCTGCTAGGCTGCGCCCCAGTTCTTTGTAGTGCCAAACGCGTCGGTGCAGGGAACGCCGTGAAATTCGGCGACTGTGGCGCATCTGTGACTGGTTACGACGCTCCAACGGAGCCACCCCGAAAGCTTTCGGGGGAAGGCGGAGCGAAGGCCTGAAACCAGAAGTCAGAATAACGGCCGGCGCAAAACCCAAACCAAGTTCCTTCGAACCAAAGGAGATTGCGTCATGCAACATCGTTCTCTGTCGTCCGTCCGCGTCGTACTCGCCGTGCTTATTGTTCCGGTTTTGTTCCGGCCATCCGTGTCCACCGCCGCCGACACGAACCGGATGCCCGAAGTTGTCGTCACCTCCACCCGCATCCCGTCGGAAACCGACAACACGCCCACCGATGTCACCGTCATCCAGGGCGCCGACCTCGAGCGCCAGCAAATTCGCACCGTCAGCGACGCGCTGCGCGAAGTTCCCGGCCTCAACGTCGTCCAGAGCGGCCAGCCCGGCGGCAACATCTCCGTCTTCATGCGCGGCGCCAACTCCAACCACACACTCGTCCTCATCGACGGCGTCCGCGTCAACGATGGTTTCAGCAGCACGTTCGATTTCTCCAATCTTCCGACCGACAACATCGAGCGCATCGAAGTCCTCCGCGGCCCGCAAAGCACGCTCTACGGCTCCGAGGCCATCGGCGGCGTCATCAACATCATCACCAAGCGCGGCGCCGTCCAACCCACCGGCTCCGTCACCTTCGAAGGCGGCAGCTACGACAGCATCCGCTCGCGCTTTTCCTTTGCCGACACCATCGGTAAACTTTCCCTCGCCGGCGGTGGCAGCTATTTCTCCACCGACAACGACCGCGTCAACAGCGCGCTCCGCCAGCGCGACATCAACGCCAGCATCGGCTACCAGTTCCTCGAACACTTCGACGCCGCCGTCTCCGGCTGGTTCCGTTCCTCCCACGCCGGCTCCGCCGGTCTCGACAGCGGTTGGGGCGCCAACGACCCCAGCGCCGTCCTCAACGACGAAAACGCCAACGTCGCCGTCAACCTTCACGCGCAACCGTTTGAATTCTGGGACGCGCGCCTGATCCTCTCCCACAACCACGACCGCAAATTCTTCTACGATCCCAACGGCAACGCCGGCGGCAACGCGTGGACCACGACTGACCGCGACCAGATCGACTTCCAAAACGTCTTCACCATTTCCGAACAGCACAAGCTCGTCGCCGGCTTCTCCTTCGACAATGCCCACGCCAACCGGGCCGGCTTCTACTGGTTCGGTTCCCCCACACTCATCGCGCCCACCACCACCAGCTACTCCGGCTACGCCAACTACGAGTTCACGCCCTTCGCCCGCCTCACCCTCAACGCCGGCGTGCGCCTCGACGACTTCAACCGGTTCGGCGCCGAGACCACCTATCGCGTCGGCGCCCGCTACACAGTTCCCGGCACCGAGACCATACTCCGCGCCAACTTCGGCACCGGCTTACGCGCGCCAAGCCTCAACGACATGTTTTTCCCCGGCTCCGGCAACCCCGACCTCCAACCCGAACGCAGCCTCGGCTGGGATGTCGGTTTCGAGCAACCGCTCCTCGACAACAAACTCCGCGTCGGCGCCAACTATTTCCAAACCGAGTTTAACAACCTCATCCAGTACGCCGTCACCAACTCGTTCACATGGGCCGGCACGATGATGAACGTCCAACAAGCCCAGACCATCGGAGTCGAGACCTTCGCCACGTGGACGCCCGTCAAGGACCTTCTGGTGCGCGGCAGCTACACCTGGCTGCCCACCGCCGAGGGCGACGTCATTGATCCATCCTGGCAACAGCGCCGGCTCCTTCGCCGCCCGCGCCACAGCGGCGACCTCTCCGCCAGCTACCGCTTCCTCAAACGATTCGACCTCGTCCTCCGCGGTCAGTTTAGCGGCGACCACCAAGACTACAATCCCGGTGTGGTCAAAGGTTTCAGCTACACGAAACTCGACGTCGGCCTCTCCTGCGATGTCTGCAAACACTTCACCGTCTTCGGCCGCATCGAAAACTTCACCGACGAGCACTACGTGGAAGTCGCCGGTTATCCCGCGCTCGGACGCACCCTCTGGGCCGGTGGCACCGTCAAGTTCTGAGATGAACCATGTCCTCCATCTCATCCGCCGACTTGGCGCGGGTTGTCTCCGCGCTCGAACAGGAACCGACCGCGCAACAGAAAACCTGTCCCGCCTGCGGCACCGCTTTCCCGTGCCTGCCCGGCGGTTGCTGGTGCGCCGCGTTGCGCCTCAGCCCGGCGACGCTGCGGGAACTGCGGGCCAAATACGACAATTGCCTCTGTCCCGACTGTCTGCTACCGTTCAGCCAATGATCGGGCGCCACGAAAATCGCGGCTCGCTTCGGCTCCGGGCCGCGCCGGCGGTTGTGCCAACGAAGCCGGAACAAAACCGGAACATTTCGCCGGCGATTATCATCGCCGTCGTCGCGCATCTTGCGATTGCCGCCGGGCTGGCGGCGTGGAAATTTCCGCTCCTTGTCGCCGCCGCGCCGCGCTACGAACCGGTCAGCGCCACGATCAGCTTTGCCGGGTTGCGCGAACCGGCTGGCGGCGGCGGCAATCCCAACGCGGGCGGTCGAGGCAGCGCCGTGTCGCCGTCGGTTTCGTTGTTGCGTCCGCCGACGCCTCGCAAGCTAGAAGCTATTCCGCCGCTTGCGCCGTTGATGCCGCCGCGGCCGGTGATCGGGATCGAGTCGAAATTGCCGGCGATGTTCGCTTCGTCGTTGCCGATGCCGTCGTCGGCGTCGTTGTTTGGCACGAACGAGACCGGCATTGGTGGCAACGGTCACGGCACGGGCACCGGCGCGGGCGATGGTTTTGCGCCGGGCGTTGTCGGCAACGGCGGCGGGTTTGGCGGTGCGAATTATGTGCGCAATCCGCAGCCGCATTATCCGCCGGTGGCGCGGCAGCAGGGCTGGGAGGGGACGACGGTGTTGCGTGTCGAGATTCAGGCGGATGGTTTGATCGGCGCGATCCAGATCGTGCAGAGCGCGGGGCACAAGGTGCTCGACGACGCGGCCATCGAGTCAGTGCGCGCGGCGCAGTTCCAGCCGGCCCGGCTGAACGGCGCGCCGATTTCGTCATGGGTGGAAGTGCCGGTGACGTTCCGTCTGAATCGCGGGTAAGCCCTCTCCAAAAACGGGCGAGGCCAGCCTTTCGGCTGGCCCAAGCGGAAGTTTTATACGCCCTTCCATGTCCGCTGAACGCAGTAAATCACAAGGCGGCGATAGAATCAAGGAGCCAAAAAAGTGTCCCGCCGGCAGGTCATAGTGCCCGCACACAACCGGGACGAACAGAGAGAAGCTCGCTGCCATTTTGCCAGGACGCAGCCCCGAAGGACCGTTGGACACCGGCGGCTCAGCGAGCTTCGATTGCACTCTCGCGAAGGTGGCTAGCCATGTCAAGGGCGCTTGTCAATCGGGCAGCGGCTTCCAGTCCTTGGGGACTTTGATTCCGTGCTTTCGGCAGTACTCGAAGTCCGCCTTTGTTCGCAACATTATCGGCGGCCCGCCATGCGGATTCTCAATGTAACCTAAATCCTCCAGTGATGGGTCATCCCGGAATTCGTCAGCCTTGTCCTCAATGGGAGGTGGCGGTTTTGACTGCGGCTTCGGATTTTTCGGATCGTCCGGCAAATTCCTCCTCTTACGGTTAGATCAACTCGTCATCGCGGCTAGGCGCCGATTTTGGCTTTGATTTTGGCGGCGATGCCGTCGGCGAGGGCGCGGATTTGTTTCGCGTCGCGGCCTTCGATGAGCAGGCGGATTTTTGGCTCGGTGCCGGAGTAGCGGAGTAACACGCGGCCGGTGTCGCCGAGTGTTTGTTCGGCGTCTTTGACGGCGGCGAGGACGTCGGGCATCGTTTCGAGCGCGGGTTTCTCGCGGACTTTCATGTTGACGGCGATTTGGGGGAATTTGACGAAGGTCTTGAGGAGTTCGCTGAGCGGTTTGCCGGTGTCCATCATGATGCGGAGGACTTGGAGGGCGCTGACGATGCCGTCACCGGTGGTGGCGAAGTCGCGGAAGATCATGTGGCCGCTTTGTTCGCCGCCGACGTTGAGGTCGTCGCGGAGCATGGCTTCGAGGACGTACCGGTCGCCGACGACGGTGCGGATGACTTCGCCGCCGTGCTGGCGGATGAGATGGTCGAGGCCGATGTTGCTCATGATGGTGGCGACGAGTGTGTTTTTCTTGAGCGCGCCGCGCTTCAGCCAGTCGAGGCCGGTGATGGCGAGGACGTCGTCGCCGTCGACGAGCGTGCCGTGTTCGTCGCAGAGCTGGACGCGGTCGCCGTCGCCGTCGTGCGCGATGCCGAGGTCGGCGCCGGTTTCCTTGACGGCGGCGCACATGGCTTCGGGATAGAGCGAGCCGCAGTTGAGGTTGATGTTGGTGCCGTCGGGCTGGTTGTTGAGGACGGTGAGGCGGGCGCCGAGTTCGCGCAGGACGCACGGGGTGCTTTTGTAGGTGGCGCCGTGGCCGGCGTCGACGACGATGCGGAGGCCTTCGAGGGTGTTGCCTTTCGGGAACGCGGCCTTGGCGTACTCGATGTAGCGGCCCAGCGCGTCGTCAATGCGGAGCGCCTTGCCGATTTCGCCGGCGGTGGGACGGATGTGTTCGATGGCGCCGCTGAAGACGAGGTCTTCGATCTCGGCCTCGATGGCGTCGTCGAGTTTGTAGCCGTCGTGGAAGAAGAACTTGATGCCGTTGTCCTCGTAGGGATTGTGCGAGGCGGTCAATACGATACCAGCGTCGGCGCGCAATGAGCGGGTGATGTAGGCGACGCCCGGCGTGGGCAACGGGCCGATAAGGAGCACGTCGACGCCCATTGAGAGGATGCCGGCGCTGATGGCGTTTTCGAGCATGTAACCGCTGAGGCGTGTGTCTTTGCCGACGACGATTTTGTGGCGGCCGTGCCCGCGGGGCAGGGGCAGGCGTTGTTTGAAGACGTGCGCGGCGGCGCGGCCGAGCTTGAGCGCGGTCTCGGCGGTGACAGGCTCGACGTTGGCGGTGCCGCGGACGCCGTCGGTGCCGAAGATGCGTCGGATGTTGGCGGGCTGGGTCATGGTGAGTTCCTAGTCAACGAGTGATTTCGCGGATGCGGACGTCGGCTTCGACACGTGCGTGGTTGGACACAAGGTCCGCGTCAGGCAACACAAGGTCCACGCGTTCGTGGAAAGAGACGCGACGGTCGGTGAGATCGATCGGCAGCGTCTCGACGACGGCGAGCGATTCGACGAGCGTCTTCGAGCCTTTGATGCGGACGGTGCGCGGGACGACGTTGGTCCGCTCGATTTCGTAGCCCGCCGGCAACTGGCCGGTGAGGACGAGTCGAACCGCGAGGTCGCGTTCCATCATGGGAGTGTTGCTGACGAGGCCAAGCAGATGAAGGATGCTGGGCGACGTGTGCGACGGTGTGCGGGTCTCGGTGGTGACGGTCTTGACGAAGAACCACACGATGATCGCCAGCAGCAGGGAGACGAGTTTCAAGGTTGTGTTGCTCGTGAACCACTGCATCAGGATTGGCCCTCCCCGCGTTCTTCGGGATTTGTCTTGTCCTCGGCGGGCAGTTCCGTCGTCCCCGTGCTGAATGTCTCGGTCGGTTCGCCGCGGGGGCCGCGCAGGAACAAACCGCTAAGGAACCGCCGCATCGCGTCGGTCACGCCAAAGCCACGCCGCGCGGGCGGCGCAAGCGTCTTCGAGAGGTACTCGCGGAACGCGTCCGGGTCCAGCCCGCGCCGCAACTCGCCGCCGATGGCCACCGAGATGTCGCCGGTTTCCTCGCTGACCACGACCAGCACCGCGTCGGTTTCTTCCGACAGGCCGATGGCCGCGCGATGGCGCATGCCGAGGCTCGGGTTCAACCCCTGGCGCTGCGTCAACGGAAACACGCACGCCGCCGCCGTGATACGGTCGCCGCGCAGGATCACGCCGCCGTCGTGCAACGGCGTGTTCTCGAAAAAGATCGTCGTCAGCAATTCCGGCGTCGCCTTGGCGTCCACTGCCACGCCTGTTTCCGCGACGCCGCGGAAGCCGATTTCGCGTTCCACCGCCATCAACGCTCCGCATCGTTTCTGGGCCAGCGCTTTAGCCGTTTCTGACAACACATCGGCCAGTTCGACTCGCAGTCGCGAACTGGCGAACGGGTTTTGGCTGCCGAGCTGTGCAAGCCCTCGACGCAGTTCCGGCTGGAAGATCACTAGCACGGCAATGGCCAGCAGCGCGATAAAGCGACTTAGAATCCAATTGATCACGTCGAGTTGGAAGAACTGTGTCAGGCCGGTGATGACCAGGAGCACGATGATGAACCCCGTCAACACCGCCGCGCCGCGTGTGCCGCGGAACAGTAGTAGAAAATAGTAAATTACTGCCGCCAGCAGGAGGATTTCGAATCCTGCTTTCCAGTAGTTGACGATAAATTCTCGAACCAATTCCATAAATCACTTTTGGATGGCTTCAACCATCCGCACTGCATCTACTGTTTCCGCCACGTCGTGCACGCGCACAATGCTCGCCCCGTGCGCCGCCGCCCACGTCGCCACCGCTAACGAACCCGCCAAGCGATCCTGTGGCTCGCGTCCAAGAAGTTTCCCAATGAACGATTTTCGCGACGCGCCGACCAACACCGGGCAACCCAGTGAGGCGAAAGTGTCCAAGTGCGCAAGCAACGCCAAATTTTGTTCCACAGTTTTCCCGAAGCCGATGCCCGGGTCAATGGCGATTTGCGATTTTTTTAAGCCATGCGACACCGCAAACTCGATTCGCTTCGCCAGAAAGTCTCGCACTTCCGCCACCACGTCGTCGTAACGCGGCTCCGCCTGCATCGTCTGCGGCGTCCCCCGCATGTGCATCAACACCACGCCCGCGCCCGCGTCACGCGCCACGTCCACCATGCGCGTGTCGAACCGCAGCGCGCTGATGTCGTTCACGATTCGCGCCCCGGCCGCCAGCGCCCGCTCCGCCACCACCGCTTTCGTCGTGTCAACCGAGACCGTCACCCCACGCAACCGATTGATCACCGGTACAACGCGGCGGATTTCCTCCTCCTCGCTCACCGATGCCGCGCCCGGCCGTGTGCTCTCGCCGCCAACATCGATAATGTCCGCGCCCGCCTTCGCCATTGCGAGCGCGTGTGCGACTGCGCGGTCCGCGTCGAGAAAAGCGCCAGCGTCCGAAAACGAATCCGGCGTCACGTTGACGACTCCCATCACCAACGTCCACCGCGTGTCCCATTGGAAAGGCGTTGTCACGCCACCAGTCTACGTGAAGGTTTGCCGCTCGACCAGAAGCAATATCTCGATTATCACGTACGAGCACCTGAAGTTTTTGTTGCCGCGCGCGGGTTGGACGACCTCGACGCCTACCAGACCGTCCCCAACACCGAAGACCGCACCGGCCACCGCGCCCACCTGCTGGCCGAGGGCGAGGACATCGTGACGTTCACCAGTTCGTCAACGGTCAACAACTTCTGCACGCTGCCGAATGTTCCGACAGTTCCCGCAACTGCGGATTGTGAGCATCGGCCCGCAAACAACGGTGGCAGTGGTGGCGCACAACCTCGCCATCGCAGCGGAAGCGAAAGAGCACACGATCCCCGGTCTGGTGGAGACGATTCTCAAGCTCGGCGAATACGGACGCTGACGAATACGCTTGAGTTGGAGTGGGGCGGTCGGTATCGTTCGCGGCAGATGGGATGACACATGAACACGGTGAGTTACATGTCGGGCAGTAAACGGAAAGTCGCACGCTGGCACGCGATTTGCGACGGACGGACGGACGGACGGACGGACGGACGGATTCCTCCACCTACTAGCTTCTTTTTCTTTCACCATCCCCACCGCTTCGCAGACGGTTGCCGTGTTCTCTCGGACGACTGCCGAGGATTTTTGGCGGGATTTCCAATTTTCGCAACGCATTGCCTATGCGTTACTTGCACGATGTCGAGTGCCGCGACATTATTTCGCGGCTACAAACCAAACCAACCCCACCATAAAGGAGGATCGCCATGCCAGATGACCGTAAGTTCCACTTCCCGATAGCCGTTCTTCTCTACGAAGGCAGCCCCATCGTTGCCGCTGCCAAGAAGTACGCCAGCCAGCTTCAAGCCCGTTTCTCGGCGGAACGGGTGGCCCAGATTGAGACGTTGCTGGGGCAGGTCAGCCAGCAACAGTCCGACCAGAAAGAGGCTGCCGGTGAACTGGGTGAGTTGACGCAGGAACAGAACACCGCGCTCAAGCCGTTGTTCAAATGGATGAGCCGCGCCCGCGACACGGCCAAGCTCGCCTTCAAGGGACAGGACGTGAAACTGCGCGAGCAATTCCAAGTCGGCGTGACCAAACCGAACACGCTCGGCGCGCACAAAGAACGCGCGCGAACCGTCATCACTTCCTGCCGCAACGCCGACAACACGGCGGCGCTGGCGGGACAAGGCTGGATCGCAGCCGACACCGATGCGATGGAAGCGGCATTGACCGCGCTGGGCACCGCCGACGACACACAAGAGATTGCCAAGGGCGGCAAGAAAGGGGTCACCGGCACTCGCAACCGCAACGCGAACGATCTATTCGACGGCCTGCTGGCAATCCAGAATGCAGCGAACCTGCAATTCCCAGAAGACGTTCCCGCGAACATTGCCATCCGCGTCGAATTTCGTCTCGACACCTTCCCGCCGCACACCGGCGGCAAAGGCACGCCCCCGCCGACACCGCCCGCGCCGCAAACACCGAAATGAGCAGAACCCATCAATGTCAACCCGACGGCACGAACTACAGCATCCAAGTCCGTGCCGTCGGTGGCTTGACCGGCTACAGCGATTGGAGCGACCCCGTCAGCCACATGAGCATGTAGAACACGGCAAAAAATCAAATACAACCGACGTTCTTGCAAAACTTCTTTTAGTGGATGGCGATTGGAGTGGAGATGGCGAGCCGAAGGTGTGAAAACAGTTTTTCCAGAGGCCCTTCGGCTTACTTTTACGATGGGCGACCATGCTCCGCCCTTGGCGTCGGCCCG
>CAIKAP010000178.1 GCA_903825435.1 uncultured Verrucomicrobiota bacterium | reverse complement strand
TCGGTTGTTGGTAGCTCGACATTGCTGGGAGTCGTTGCACTGTGGCTCTGGGCGTAGCCACCAACCGATCAATGTCACATTCAGTGAAAACTAAAACCCTGTGAGCATCCCTTGAAACACCACCAAAAACTTACCCTTTGGGCAATACGCCATTGACTACTGGCTTCTGACTACTCGGCTACTTCGGTTCATGTTCCCGCCTTCACTAAAGCTTCAGCGAACAAGTCCGTCCTTCCCGGCCAGCCGCGACCTTTCCGCGCCCTGCTACAAAACACTTGTGAAAACAGGGGTGCTTTCGTATATTCCGCGCGCCTTTACGGTGGAGAGAAAGACAAATCTATGAGCAAAATTCGTTACATTTTTTCATCGGAATCAGTTGCGGAAGGTCATCCAGACAAAGTCTGCGACACCATTTCCGACGCCGTCCTCGACGCCTGTCTCACGCAGGATAAATTTAGTCGCGTCGCCTGCGAATGCTACGCCAAGTCCAACATCGTCATCGTCGGCGGTGAAATCACCATTCCAAAAATCGGCTACCGCAACCCTAGCGAGGTGATTGACTTTGTCGGCATCGCTCGCCAAGCCATTCGCGAGATCGGCTACGTCAACGACGATGATGTGTTCCACGCCGACAAAGTGTTTGTCAACGTCATCATCACCGGCCAGTCGCCGGACATCGCGCAAGGAGTAGACACCCGCAAAGCCAAAGGCAAGAAAACCGCCAAGCAAGGTGCCGGGGATCAAGGTCTCATGTTCGGCTACGCCTGTGACGAAACTCCCGAACTCATGCCAGCACCGATTATGTTCGCCCACCGTCTCGGCCGGGCGCTCACCAAGATTCGCAAGACGGGCAATGTCCCGTGGCTCCGTCCTGATGCGAAGTCGCAGGTTTCCGTCCTCTACGAAAACGGCAAGCCCGTCGCGATCACCAACGTCGTCATCTCCACGCAGCACGCTGCCGATGTTGAGCACGCCGAGATCGAGAAATTCTGCATCGAGAACGTGATCAAGAAAGTGTTGCCGAAACGCCTCCTGACGCCACAGACCGAGTTCCTCATCAACCCGACCGGCCGGTTCGTCGTCGGTGGCCCGCAAGGCGACACCGGCCTCACCGGTCGCAAGATCATCGTCGACAGCTACGGCGGCATGGGCCGCCATGGCGGTGGCGCGTTCAGCGGCAAGGACCCGACAAAGGTTGACCGCAGCGCCGCCTACATGGGCCGCTGGGTCGCCAAGAACATCGTCGCCGCCAAGCTCGCCGCGAAATGCGAAATCCAGTTCGCCTACGCCATCGGTCATCCTGACCCGGTGAGCGTCCACATTGACACCTTCGGCACGGGAGCGGTGTCTGCCGAGAGAATCACCCGCGCCGTCAACCGCATCTTCAGCTTCCAGCCCGCCGACATCATTGATCAGCTCAACCTCCGCCGCCCCATCTACGGCAAGACCACCAACTACGGCCACTTCGGCAAGAACGACAAAGACCTGACTTGGGAAAACACTGACAAGGTCGCAGCTCTGCTGAAAGCCCTCAAGTAACCGACCTCGCTGAAGCCGACATCCTGACAAGGGTAATCGCGATAATAATTGCAGCCTTCGTTTTGGCATTATTCTTGTCAGCACCGCTTCCCGAAGACCGGTGCGGAGCTGAACAGATACCGGAAGGGAACGCGAAGATGATCCAGTCAATCAGTTACTGATGCACGGCAACTTCCTTTCATCAGACTCGACATGCGTACCTCCAGTTTCGGTTTTAATAACACTGTCTGTCGTTTCGACGTTGGACGCTCCTGTCGTTGCTGGAAGAACTGCCACGCGCTAGCACACATCGCCACCACAGGCTGCACCAGTGTCGTCAACGGACTCTCCAGATACTCCGTGTCCGTAATCCCCTCAAAGCCCACCAAGGCACCCCGCCCCGGCACGGGTATCTTCAAATCACACAGTCCGCGATACACCCCAATAGCCACGTCGTCAGAGTGACAGAAGATCGCATCGGGACAACCGTTGTGGCGGACGTAATTCTGGATAAGTTGACGGGCAATGGGCCGCTGTTGTTCCGAAAGCGTATAATATATGAACTCCGGCGTCAACCTAGCTTCGTACATCGATTTCAAGTAACACATTCGACGCGCTTCGTCTGGGCGGTCGTCACAGACATACGTCGCATGAGCGATCCGTCGGAACCCTCCGCCGATCAGGTGCTGCATCACCTCAGACGTCCCGGAGACTAAGTCCACCAACACGTTGTCGGCATTCTGGCAGCACTCGGCGCCGAGATTAATCAACGGCACGCTGCGCGCCTGCACGGGCGCGTCCACGGTAAAGACGCCGTCCACGGGCACATCTGAAAGCACCTCCTCAGCCTCTACAGAAGCAACGGCGTTGACAATGAGTTCGTATCGAGCATGTTTTACCAAATGACTCATCTCGCGGGCAACGTGGTCGTAGTGAGACGAAATCTGGTCCGTCACCCAAAGAGCTAAGATGCCGGTCCGCCCGCATTTTCGCGCACGAGCGTGTGGGTTTGGCCGGTAGCCCATCTTGCGCGCGGCAGCGAGGATCCGTTTACTAGACGCCTCAGAGACCTGCGGGTAGCCAGCCAGCGAAAACGTCACCAGTTTGGAGGGAGACACCAAGCTTTTTTGCGATCTGATCCTGTGTAACCATGTCGGTCTTTTTACCGTTCTGCTGTAGAACGGCACAACGCTAAAAATAGTTGAATATCTGCTACTAACTCGTGTAGTCTGATAGTTATATTGATAAGTGATCGGCTATTGTAATAGCTGCTATTCGCCACCACTACCGCCGTTCGCCAGTGCTAAATCAACAAAAATACCTTGTGAACCTTACTATCCCTGCTCCGCTCAATCCCGACTTCCAACCGGCCGCTCTCCTAAATCGCCGTTACCTAGTGAGCGCCACCGAACCGCTCGTCATCGCCCTCGAAGGCGAAGCCGGTCGCATCACGCGATTCAAGACTGCCGTCCGACCGACTCCCGACGATGAGACGCTCCGCTACATAGAACGCACCGTGAAGTTTTTACTCTGGGCGCGCGGCGGCTGGCGTCTTTACCTCGGCGGCCCGGCGGCGGCGTGCAAACGGATTCGCGTCCGGAAGTTCGACACTGAGATGATGAGCACATCATACGGGAAGAAGTTTGAAACGATCGTCACCACACCAGCCAAGGTTCCCGCCAACAAAGAGATTCAGATTCCCGCCGTCGGCCATCTCAAGGGCAACCGCATCGGCTTCGACCTCGGCGCGAGCGACTACAAAGTCTCCGCCGTCATTGACGGCAACGTTGTCTTCACCGAGGAGATGCCGTGGGATCCGAAGACGCAATCCAATCCAGAGTACCACTATCACCACATCTCCTCCGCGCTCCACCGCGCCGCCGCGCACCTACCCCGCGTTGACGCCATCGGCGGCAGTTCCGCCGGCATCATCGTCAACAATGAAATCCGCGCCGCCTCCCTACTTCGCGCCATTCCAAAGAAACTCCACCCTCAAGCTGCCGGCGTCTTCAAACGCATCGCCAAGGAATGGGGCGTGCCGCTGGTTGTGATGAACGATGGCGACGTGACCGCGCTCGCTGGCGCGTTATCGCTAGGCAAGAAAGGCATGCTCGGCATCGCGATGGGTTCGAGCGAAGCCGCCGGATTCATCAACAAGGATGGTCGTATCCTTGGCTGGCTAAATGAGCTTGCGTTTGCGCCTGTTGACTACAATCCCGATGCGGCTAAAGATGAATGGAGCGGCGACCGCGGCATCGGATCACTCTACTTCTCACAGCAAGCGGTCAACAAGCTATTGCCTGCGGCCCGTATCAAGATACCGAAGGAGATGGGCTTGCCAGAGCGATTGAAGGAAGTGCAGGCACTGATGGCGAAAGGCGATTCGCGGGCCGCGAGGATCTACGAGACCATCGGTGTTTACCTCGGCTACAGTATTCCTCACTATGCCGCCTTCTACGACTTCGAGAACGTGCTCATCCTCGGCCGCGTCACCACCGGAAAAGGAGGGGATATTGTGGTGGAGAAAGCTCGTCAAGTCCTCCGCGCCGATTTCCCAGCACTCGCAGCCAGAATCCGCTTACACGTCCCCGACGAAAAGAGTCGCCGAATCGGCCAAGCTGTCGCCGCCGCAAGTCTTCCATCGTTGAAGAAGTGATGAACGTGCAGCAGGTTTTCAACGTGCTCACACGCACACATCACGCGATACTTTTCCGATGCAGGGACCTATGTCGAACCGAGTCACTCCTTGGTTACGTTCTCAAGCTCCTTGTTGCGTTTCTCAGTCTTATCAAGAGCCTTGTCCACAGCCCCGCGCATCTGTTTGCCGTCGTAACCGACCATACGGGCCGCCTCAACCGCCTTCGTATCGGGCCATCCCGTCGTCGTGTCCTTGAGAGGTTCTTCCTTTTGTGAGCCACAACCGCAAAGCGCCATCATTCCAAATTTCGGATGTGCTGCTTGACGCCGCGAAATGAGTTCTGGCATGATGTCGCACATGAGAGTCCTTCTCATAGCGTGCTTTCTCGTCGCTTTTCTAGACGGGTGCTCGAATCCTAACGAATCAGCCAATGCCTTGTTCGTCGAAGCAGAGGAGTTATTCCAAAAGAGTATCAACAAAGAACTCACTGACCCTAATAATACCACCGACCCTGATGCCTTTGATCTGAGTATCCAAGCTTTTGCGAAAATCGACGAAATTCTTAAGTTCTATCCATCGTCAGAGGTAGCGGTGAAATTGAAAGAGGGACGGGTTAGATTCTGTAATCTTTCTTTGAGAACCTTATGGACAAGGCATGTACAAATGAATAATAAAACGCCAGTCTACATTGATTGCCATTCCGACTGTGTCATTTTGTATCCTGGGAACAAGAAAGTCACTTTGGACGAGTTAAACAAGGCACACAACCCGGTAGAGGAACTGTTCGACAAGATAATGGAAAGACGGGAAGAACTTTACCTTGTAGTTATAGCACGTCCACATTCGGTTAAATTTTTTCGCACTATACAGTGCTTGGTTAAAAGCCGTCTATTTGACGTCTGCTACGACATACTCGACGATGATATTGAGCTTCTGCCCTATTTAGTTCCACCAAAATCATTACCATTCCGACCTTCAGTCTTCGACGGTCAATGGTGGTAGTGATCTTTATGACAAGACACTGAAGCTCTTATCGTCTTCAGCCTATGCTATTCAGCATATTACTATTCTCTTGCCAAGGAACTTCGGGTGCGTCTGGAACACGTAGACGTCGAGCACTGCCCTGACACGGGCGAGATACTCGCGTAAGTGTGCCCAGCGGGAGACACGCGTCGAGACAGGCTGCGCGTTGAACGCAACAGCGTCAATGCCGTAGCGCCGGCAGAGGAACAGGGCGCGGGCGTTGTGGAAAGGTTCGGAAACAATCACCAAACGATTTAGTCCGAACACTTCCTTGGCGCGCACAACGGAGTCGAGCGTGCGGAACCCGGCATAGTCGAGCGTGATAGCGGACTCGGGTACGCCGCGTTTCACCAACGCATCCTTCATGTCGGTCGGCTCGTCGTAGCCGTGCGCGTGATGGTCGCCGCTGACGAGAAGGTGTTTCACTTTCCCAGCGTGGTACAACTCTGCGGCGGCGGCGATGCGGTGGGTGAAGTGCGGATTCAGGAAGCGCCCGTTGCCGCTCAGGCGACCGGTGCCGAGGACGAGGGCGACGTTGGCGGCAGGAACATTTCCGGAACATTCGTACATCCGTCCGCGGGCGGCGCGGAGGATCCAGACGTTGCAGAACAAAGCAAAGAGCACGACGACAATCGCACCGGTCACCAGCCAACAGAAGATTCGTCGTCGTTTCATCGGGTCAATCTTTTCAAATCCGCCGCCAGTTGTTGGTGTAATGCCGCAACCCATGCGGGAAATGCCGGTGCATCCTGCGGCAAACGGCGCACACGAAAGTCCACGGGGCTTAGCAGGACGCGAATCTGTTTCAGGCCGGTGTCGGCTGCAAGGACGAAGATGTCTTCCGCTGCTTCGTCCCCCATCGCCAGGCACCCGACAGAAACGTTGCTGCCATGAATCATGATGTCGCCGCCGAGTTGAGTACGCCCGTCACGCCGCGCTTGTTCCCGGTCAGACTGATTCGGGTAATTGACGCGAAGGGAAAGGTGGTAGCGGCTGTTGGGGTTCAACGCCTCGATCCGGTAGAATCCTTCGGGAACCTGTCCATCACCTTCACACAGTTTCGGGCCGGGCTTGCCGCTGGCCGCCTGGATGCGATAGGCGCGCACAAACCGCAGCGTGTTTGTGCCCCATGTCGCGTACAGTTCCAGCCGCCGTTCTTCTTTCAGTCCGACCAAGCATAACTCTTTTGGCGGGTACGCTACGCCCGCGCGTTGAAAGTGCGGAGCGAGACGGGCTCGTGCCATCGGGCCGTATTCCGCAAGCCGTCCAGCCACGGTGGCGGCGTTTACAGTAGCCGCCGCCGCAACAAAAAGAATCACCGCCCACATGGCGAAGGTCAGTGTTT
Organism: uncultured Verrucomicrobiota bacterium; assembly: GCA_903825435.1. Classification (GTDB taxonomy): domain Bacteria; phylum Verrucomicrobiota; class Verrucomicrobiia; order Palsa-1439; family Palsa-1439; genus CAIKAP01. Next base: position 19,375 of record CAIKAP010000178.1, on the reverse strand, counting down.
GAGGTTGATGCCGTGGCGGAGGAAGGTCGGGTAGTCGAGGTCTTCACCGTCGTAAATCGTCGGCTCGCCTTTGTCGAATCGTCCGCGGCTGACGCCTTCGAGGTCGAGGACTTTCTGTTTCGCTTTGCCGGGTTCGCCGGCGGTGTCGGGCACAGGCGCGGGCACGGCGACGGGCTGCGGTTGCGGTCGCGCAGCGGTGCGGGTGACGGTGCCGGGGGCGATGCGTTTGGCGACGACACCGGTGGCGGCGATGACGGTGACGGCGAGCCGGTCGGCGTAGGTGTCGTCAATGGCGGCGCCCATGATGACATGGGCGCGCTGGGCAACGCGGGAAATCGGTTCGACGGCGCGCTGGACATCGGCGAGCGTGAGGTCGGGGCCGCCGAGGATGCTGACGAGAACGCCGTCGGCGCGGCCGAGTGTTTCGTTGCCGTCGAACAGCGGGTTGTCCATCAACGCTTTCATCGCGTCTTTCAAGCGGTCGGGGCCGGTGGCTTCGCCGTGGCTGAAGACGCCTTCGCCGTGTTTGCCGCCGAGGGTGGCGCGGAGGTCGGCGAAGTCGAGGTTGATGAGTCCTTTGCGGGAGAGGAGCTGCCAGATGGCGCGGACGCCGCTGGCGACGATCTCGTTGCCGCACCGGAACGCCTCGGTAACGGGCGCGCCTTCGCCGACGATGCGGGTGAGACGGTCGTTGGGGATGCAGATGACGGCGTCGGCCTGGGCCTTGAGCGCGTCGAGGCCGATGTCGGCCTGGCTGCGACGGCGCGTGCCTTCAAAGGTGAACGGTGTGGTAACGAAGGCGAGGACGAGTGCGCCTTGTTCCTTGGCGAGCTTGGCGATGATCGGGCTGGCGCCGGTGCCGGTGCCGCCGCCGAGTCCGGCGGTGAGGAAAACAACGTCGGCGTGTTGGATGGCGGCTTCGATTTGCTCGGAGTCGTGCTGCGCGGCGGCGGCGCCGAGGTCGGGATCGCCGCCGGTGCCGAGTCCGCGGGTGATGCTGGCGCCGATCTGAAGTTTGTCGGCGCCGACAACGGCGTCGAGCGCTTGAAGGTCGGTGTTGACGGCGAGGAGTTCAACGCCATCGAGCGCGCCGGCAGCGGTGGCGATCTGGTGGATGCAATTGTTGCCGGCGCCGCCGACGCCGATGAGTTTGAGCCGGAACCGGCGCGGGGCGGTGTCGGTGTCGCTGGATTTCGGTGGAGCTGGTTTGCGTGGCTGTGGCATGTCGGTTCTCCGTGGGTTACATGAAGAGGGCGCGGGCGCGTTGGATGATGGTGTGGAAGGTCTGGCCGATTTTGCGTCCGAGGGTCGGGGCCTGATGCTGGTCGCGCTGGTTGCCGATGGCGAACTTGATGAGACCGATGGCGGTGGAGTATTCGGGGCTTTCGAGGGCGGCGGTGGGACCGTTGAGGGTCTGGCTGTGGCCGATGTGGACGGGCATTCCGAAGATTTCCTCGGCAAACGGCTGGAGGCCGCGGAGCCGGGCGCAACCGCCGGTGATGAAGACGCCGGCGCGGAGGTACGGGAGAAGATCGTTTTTCTCCATCTCTTTTTTGACGAGGGTGAGCGTCTCTTCGACGCGGAGGTTGATGATATGGCAGAGTTGTTCGCGTGAGACTTGGCGGTCGGGAAGGCCGAGGTCGGCTTTGAGAGTGATGATCTCGTCGTCAATGGGCCACTGGACGGCACCGTGTTCGAGTTTCAATTTCTCGGCGCGCGGAATCGGGAGACGGAGCCCGACGGCGATGTCGTTGGTGATGTGGTCGCCGCCGACGGCGAGGACGCCGCTGTGGCGGACGGCGCCGTTGGCGTAGCAGATGTAGTCGGTGGTGCCGCCGCCAATGTCGAGGACGAGGGCGCCGTGCTGCTGGTCCTCGGTGGTGAGGACGGCGAGCGAGGAGGCGAAACTGCTGACAGCGATGTTGGCGAGGTCGAGCGGGACTTGTTTGATGCAGCGGATGGTGTTCTGGAGCCGGGTGCGGACGCCGTGGACGATGTGAACATCGGCTTCGAGCTTGGCGCCAATCATGCCGACGGGATTGGTGATGCCGTCGTGGCCGTCCACGAAATACCGCTGGCGGATGGAATGAACGATGACGTGGTCGTGGGGGATGTTGACGGCCTTGGCGTTGTGGAGGACGCTGCGGACTTCCTCTTCGGTGATCTCGCGGTCGTCGTTGGCGATGACGACGCTGCCGCGGTTGTTGAAACAACGGATGTGGCCGCCGGTGACGCTGGCGTAGACGTTGTGGATCTCGACGCCGGCGCTATCCTCGGCCTCGGCAATCGCCTGGTGAATGCTCTGCCCGGCGGCTTCCATGTCAACGATCTCGCCTTTGCGGACGCCTTGCGAGGTGGTCTGGCCGATGCCGATGATCTGGAGGTTGTCGGCGTCAAGGACTTCGCCGACGACGGCGCAGGTCTTGGAGGTGCCGACTTCGAGGCCAACGATGATCTGTTCGGTGTTGATCATGAATCAGGTTCTCCGTGTTGGGGTGGTACGGCTGACGGGCGCGTCGCCCGTGAAACTGACCGGCACGCCGCGGTTGACGGTGAGGTCCACGCTGGCGACGGCGCGCTGGTGTTGCTGCGCCCAGGCGAGAATCGCGTTGAGCCTGCGCAGTTGCGGCCGGAAATCCTGCACATCGAAGCGGACGGTCATCCGTTGTTTCGTCGTCAACGTCAGGTGGTGCAGCTTCGACAAATCAATCTGCTCGACCTCCATCGCCGCGCCCGCGCCGCTCTGTTCGAGCGCGTCGAGCAACACGAGCGCCCGGCGCATCTGGTCGGACTCGACCGCGCGCCCAACCCGCACGTCGGCCAGCGCCGCGCCCGTCAACAGCGGCAGCGTCCGCGCCGCGAGCGGCTGGAGCACCGTGCCGTCGTCGAGCCGGATCGGTTTCATCACCACGCCAGCGCGGTCCACGTAAAAGACGGCGTCGCTCAACTGCCGGCTGGAAGACTGGAGGCGGGCGACGGCGATGCGTTCACTGACGCGGATGACGAGACGCTGCGGGAGTTCGCGGCGGATCTCGACGCGTTGGACCTGCGGGATCAGTTCCAGGTTCCGCTGCGCCTCGCGCAGGTCCACGGAGAAAATATTCTGCCCGACCCGCACACCGGCGAAACGCTGCACCTGTTGCGGCGTCAACGCGCCGTCGGTCTCGATCGTGATCCGCGCGATGGCGAACTGCGGGTTGGCAAACAGCACCCGGCCCAGGCCAGCCGAGGTCAGACGGTAGAGGCCGTAGCTGGTCATCGAGAGGACGACCGCCGCCGTGAGCCACGCGCCGATCCAGCGCGCGCGCGCCTTCGTGCGCGCCTCGGTGTGCACTTTCACTTCGAGCAGGTATTGGTTGCGACGTTTGCGTTTGTTGCCGAACATTATGCCGCCTTTGCCTCCGCACGCCGCTCCAGCGCCATGCCGACCAGCCGCGCGCACAAGTCCTCCATGCCGATGCCCGCCGCGCGCGCCGCCTTCGGCAACAGGCTCTGCGCCGTCAGGCCGGGCAGCGTGTTCACTTCGAGCACGAACAACTCGCCGTTCTCGCCGAGCATCACGTCCACGCGCGAGTAATCGCGACAACCGAGACACTCGTGCGCCCGCAACGCCGCCTGTTGCACGCGCTCCGCCGTCAACGCGTCCAGCGGCGCCGGCGCGAGTTCCTCGGCCTCGCCGCTGTACTTCGCCTCGTAATCGAAGAACTCCCGGTTCGTCCGGATCTCCACCACGGGCAACGCCCGGCCGTCAAGGATGCCGACGGTCAATTCGCGTCCGTTGACGAACTGTTCGACGAGCAGCTTCTGGTCGTAGCGCCACGCCTGTTCAATCGCCCACTCCAGTTTCGCCGGGTCGGTCACAATCGTGACGCCGTAGCTCGAACCCTGGCGGGCCGGTTTCACCACGACGGGCGGTTTCAATGCCGCCATGCCGCGCACGTCGCGCTCGACGACCACGTGGCGCGGCGTCGGCACGCCCGCGGCGGCGAACGCCTCCTTCGCGGCCGCCTTGTCGAACGCGCGCTCGCTTGCCACGGAGTCGGACCCGTTGTACGGCACGCCGCGCGTTTCCAAAATCCGCTGGACCTGGCCGTCCTCGCCGAACGTGCCGTGCAACGCCAGAAACGCCACGTCCGTCCCTGCCGGCAGATCGAAGTCCGGGCCATTCACGACGAGCGGGCTGACGCGCATGCCCGCCGCGCGCAACGCATCCACGGCGCTCGCGCCGGACTTCAGCGAGATTTCGTGCTCAGCGGACGGACCGCCCATCAACACGGCGACGTGCAGTTTGTTCATGGCTCTCTTCCTAAAATCATCACTTCCGGTTCCAGTTCGATACCGCGCTCGCGGCGCGCCCGCTCGCGGACCATCCCGATCAACTCCAGCACGTCCGTCGCCGTCGCGCCGCCCTTGTTCACGATGAAATTGGCGTGCTTGTCCGACACGCAGGCGCCGCCGACGCACGCGCCTTTCAATCCCAGTTCATCAATCAGCTTGCCGGCCGCAATCGTCGCCGGGTTCTTGAACACGCAGCCGGCGCTGGGCTGCACGGGTTGCGTGGCCCAGCGGCGCTCGTCGTACTCGCGCAATGTCGCCTCGATCTGTGCGCGCGGCGTGCGCCGGCCGGACAGGATCGCCGACAACGCGATGTGGTTGCGGAACACGGGACAGCTCCGGTAATTCACCGTCAGCGCCTTCGCCTCCGCGTCGTATAGCTCGCCGCTGAAACTGATATAGCGCACCCACTCGATGACCTCGAACGTCTGCCGGCCCATCGCCCCGGCGTTCATCCGCAACGCGCCGCCGAGCGAGCCGGGAATGCCGTGGAGAAATTCCAAGCCGCCGATCTCATATTTCTTCGCCACGCCGACAATCGCCTTCAGGCGCGCGCCGCCGCGGGCGATGATCCGTTCGCCGTCCACCTCGATCTTGGTGAACTCGGCGCCGTTGAGATGAACGACAACGCCCGCGATGCCGCCGTCGCGCACCAACAGGTTCGTGCCGCGACCGATCACGGTGACGGGAATCTGCCGGACGTGGCAATAGTGGAGCAGTTTCGCGAGGTCGCGTTCGTCGTGCGGCTCGACGAACCATTCCGCCGGGCCGCCGACGCGCATCGAGGTGTGACGTGCCATCGGCTCGTTCTGCCGGAGCTTCGCGTCGTCAGACAACAACGCCCGCAGGTCCGCTTCGAGATTCTTCATCGCGCGCGGCGCGCGCTGCGAAAGCTGTTCGGCCACGCCGGCGGCGACTTTGTAGATGTCGCCCGCGCCCATCACCAAGATCAAATCGCCCGGCTGCGCCTCGGCGGCGAGTCGGTCGGTGAGCTTGCCGAGATCCGGCTCGTACTGCTTGTCGCCATTCGTCACCGCGTCGAAAATCGTCCGGCCGCTGATGCCGGGGATCGGCGTCTCGCTGGCGGCGTAAATATCGGTCAGGAAAAGTTTGTCCGCACCGGTGAAGGCGGTCGCGAACTCGTCGCGCAACGCCTGGGTGCGCGTGTAGCGGTGCGGCTGGAACGCGACGACGATGCGTTGGAAGCCGAGCGTGCGCGCGGCGGCGATGGTCGCCTTGATCTCGGTCGGGTGATGCGCGTAGTCGTCCACGACGACAATGCCGCCGGCGTCGAACTTCCGCTCGAACCGGCGTTTCGCGCCGGTGAACGTGGTGAGCGCCCCGGCGATTTTGTCGAGCGGCAGGCCGAGTTGGTCGGCGACGGCGATGGCGGCCAGGGCATTGGTGACGTTCTGCTGCCCGGGGATGATGAGTTCGATGGTGCAGATTTTTTCGCCGCGATAGGCGACGGTGAACCGGCTGCCGCGTGCCGTCGGCTGTATGCCGAGCGCGCGGTAGTCCGCGTTCTCAGCGAGGCCGAAGGAAATGGCGTGGCGCGCCTTCGTGGCGAGCGCGGCACTGTTCGGGCAGTCGGCATAGTAGAACACGACGCTGCGGGTGCTTTGGTAGAGTGTCTCGAACGTCGCCAGCAGCCGCTCCATCGTGCCGTGATGATCAAGGTGTTCGGCCTCGATGTTGAGGCAGACGGCGTACTCCGGCGTGAAGTTGATGAGCGTGCCGTCGCTCTCGCAGGCTTCGGCGACGAAATATTTTCCCGCACCGAGCTGCGCGTTTGAGCCAAGAACGGGCACGTTGGCGCCGATGCAGAAACTCGGCGCGCTGTCGCTGCGGGTGAGGATATGCGCGATCATCGCGCTGGTGGTCGTCTTCCCGTGCGTGCCGGCGACGGCGATGTTGTAGCGGTGGTTCATCAGCGCGGTCAGCAACAGCCCGCGCCGCACGCATGGCAGGCCGCGTTCGGCGGCGGCGCGAAGTTCCGGATTTGTTCCGGCGGAAACGGCGGTGGTGAAAATGACCAACTCGGCGTCGGCTGGCAGGTGCGCGGCATCGTGAGCGGCGTAAACGGTGGCGCCGAGTTGGCGGAGAGAATCAGCGAGGCCGTTCGGCGCGGCGTCGGAGCCGCTGACCGTGTGGCCTTGTTGCAACAACAGCCGGGCCAAACCGCTCATGCCGACGCCGCCGATGCCGATGAAATGCACCCGGCGCGGCCCGGCGGCGAGGAGGTCAATGAGTTGTTGTTTGGTGAGCATGTTGTTCGATCAAATCGGCAATGCGCTCCTCGGCATCGAGGACGGCGAGCGTGCGGGCGGCGTCGCTCATGCGGCGGCGTTGTGCGTCATCGGCGAGCAACGTGGCGATGGCTTCGCCGAGCCGCTCGCCTTTCTCGGCGTGATGGCCGCCGAGTTTGGCCTGGCGGATGAGACGTGCCGCACCGGCGCGTTCGAAGACGCGGGCGTTGTGCGCCTGGTGGTCGGCGGCAGCGAACGGATACGGAATCAGGATGGCGGGCAGGCCGAACGCGGCGATCTCGGTGAGCGTGCCCGCGCCGGCGCGGCCGACGACGATGTCGGCGGCGCTGTAGGCAAGTTCCATCTGGTTGCAGAAACTCATGACGGTGGCGGTGAACCCGTTGGCTGCGTACGCCTCGCGCACAAACTCTTCGTCGTGCGGGCCGCTGAGGTGGACGAACTGGGCGCGGTCGGTCCAGCCGTCGAGCCACGGCAACGCGCAGGCGAGGGCCTCGTTGATGGCGCGCGCGCCCTGGCTGCCGCCGACGATGAGGACGGTGAGGCGCGCGGGATCGAGGCCGAGTTGCTGGCGCGCGTCGGCAATTTTCCCGCGGCGCAACGCGGCGCGGACCGGCGTGCCGGTGACGGTAACAGGTTTGCGTCCGAAGAAATGCGCGCAGTCGGCAAGTCCGACGGCGATGTGCCCGGCGAGAAGCCCGGCCCAGCGGTTGGCTTTGCCGGGGATGGCGTTGGACTCGTGGATCAACGACGGCGCGCGTTTCCAACTCGCCGCGAGCACGGCGGGCGCGCTGGTGAAACCGCCCATACCGAGCACGGCGTCGGGCGCGAACTCGTGGCAGAGGGTCGCGCAGACGCGTGTGGCCCGCGCGAGACAGGCGCCGAACGAGAATGCCTGGCGCGCGCCGGTGTAGCCGACGGCGGGCAGCGACCGGACGCTGAGCGCGCTGCCGCCGGTGACGGCGAGGGCGCGGAGCGCGGTCTGGTCAACGGCTTTCTCGGAGACGAGGAGCCGGACTTCGTGGTGACGGGCGAGCAATGCCTCGGCCACCGCGAGTCCTGGGAAAAGATGTCCGCCCGTGCCGCCGCAGGCGATGATGATTCTCATATCGGCAGGCGCTCCTGTTGTTGGGCGAAAAATTCCTGGGTCTCGTTCGTCTCCTGCGCGGCGCCGTGACGAAGGATGCTGAGGAGGACGCCGATGGCAACGAGGTTCATCATCAGGCTGGAGCCGCCGTAGCTGATGAACGGCAACGGCAGGCCCTTGGTCGGGAGCCAGGCGGTGACGACGCCGATGTTGATGAGCGTCTGGAGCGCGATGAGCATCGTGATGCCGAGGCCGAGATATTGGCCGAAGAGGTCAGGCGTTTTCATGGCGATGATGACGCCGCAGGCGAGCAGCGCGACGAACAACGCGAGCACGGCGATCATGCCGATGAGTCCGAGTTCCTCGCCGATGATGGCGCCGATGCAATCGGTGTGGGCCTCGGGGAGCCAGAACATTTTCTGGCGGCTGTTGCCGAGGCCGAGGCCGTTGATGCCACCGGAGCCGAAGGCAAGCATGGCCTGCCAGACTTGGTAGCCTTTGCCGGCTTTGTATTTGTCAATGTCGATGAACGCCAACATCCGCTCGGCTCGGACCGGGTTGTGCCAGATCAACGCCGCGAACGCCGTGAGTCCGGCCAGCGCCGTCGGCACCAGGTACGCCAGCCGCACCCCGGCGACAAACAGCATCCCGAACGACACCATGCCGAGCAACGCCGTCGTGCCGAAGTCCGGCTCGCCGAGGATCAGCACGAGGAACGCACCGATCACCGCCATCGGCAGGAGAAAACCGCGCCCGAACTCCTCGACGCGGCGTTTCTCCTTCGACAGATGATGTGCGAGCCAGATGATCAACGCCAGTTTCGCGAACTCCGACGGCTGGACTTGCATTCCGCCGAAGCTCAACCATCTCCGCGCCCCGCCGATCTTGCGGCCGATGTGCGGTACCAGCACCAACGCCAGCAACAGCGCCGTAAGGACCAACGCCGGCACGCACCACTTGCGCAGTTGCGGGTACGGCGTCGCCGCCGCTGCCACGCAACCGACCGCGCCGACGGCCAGCCAGACCAGTTGGCGTTTCAGGAGATAGTTCGGGTCACCGTACTTCTCGCGCGCGAACAGCGAGCTAGTGCTGAACAGCATGACGACACCAATCGTCACCAGCAGCAACGTCGCAATCAGCAGGATGACCGCCGTTTTCCGCATGGGGTTTTCGGTTGTTGACTTAGTTTGCCATCAGGCTCGGAGCAATGACCGCGGGGCTGGCGCCGGACGGAGCCGACGGAGCCTGCGGGATCACCAGCTTCGTGCCGGCTTGGAGGCGCGTGCTGGCGGTCAGTTTGTTGGCGCGCATCAGGTCCTCGACTTTCACGCCGTGTTTCTGGGCGATGCTGAGCAGCGTGTCGCTTGCGGCGACAATGTAGGTCGGCTGAGTCGGGTCGGTCGTGAGCGCGGCGGTCGTGACGGTCGTCGCGGCGGCGGCTTTCGCCGGCATCGCGAGTTTCTGGCCGACCTTGAGGCTGTCCTTGGTCAGGTTGTTGGCCTGCTTGAGGGCGGCGACGGTCGTGTTGTTGTTCTTGGCGATCTTCCAGAGCGAGTCGCCGCTCTTGACTTCGTAGGTATTGCCGGCGGCAACGGGCGCGGCGGGCGACGGAACGGACGCGCTGACGGTGGTCGTCGGCGCGGACGTGGCATCGGCCTTGGCGATGGCGGTCGGGATGGTGAGCTTCTGGTCAATCTGGAGCTTGCTGGTCTTGCTGAGGTTGTTGGCCTTGGCAATCTGCTCGACGGTCACTTTCTCGGCCTTGGCGATCTTGTAGAGTGAGTCGCCCTTCTTGACGACGTAGGTCTTCGCCGGAACGGGCGCGGGCGCGACGGGGGCCGGAGCCGGGGCCGGAGCGGGCGCGGGCGTCAGGTTGTTGTCAGCAACGGGCGCGGGTGCGGGCGTCGGCGTGGTTGCTCCGGGCTGGGTCTCGTTGTCGGCGAGTTGCGCTCCGGGCGTCTTGGCGCGCGAGCAGCCCTCAAAGATAAAGATACCTCCGATCACAAGCACGTGCAGTGCTACGACGACTAATACGACTTTCGATACTTTCATTTTACTATCTCCTTACGGTTGGTTGGTTGTTGGTTGCTGGTTATTGTTCGGCGGCGCCGGGCAGCATGGCCAGGACGCAGCGTTTGAATTCGTCTCCGCGATGTTCGTAGTTCTGGAACATGTCGAAGCTGGCGCAGGCAGGCGAGAGCAACACGGTGTCGCCCTTGCGAGCCAACTCGGTGGCGGTGCGCACGGCGTTGGCCATCGAGTCGCTGCGCACGCACGGCGCAACATCGCTCCAAGCGGTGAAAAGTTTGTCCTGCGTCTCGCCGATGAGGACGGCGCATTTGACTTTGCGGGAGATGACATCGCGGATAGCGCTGAAGTCCATCGCCTTGTCGCGTCCGCCGGCGATGAGGATGACGTGGCCGGGTAGGGATTCGAGCGCCTTGTGGACGGCGTCGGTGTTGGTGGCCTTCGAATCGTTGATGTAGGTGACGCCGTTGATCTCGGCGACGAATTCGCAGCGGTGCGCCTGCGGGCAATACGCCATGATCGCGTCGCGAATTCCGCGCACAGGCAGCCCCATCGCGATGCCGGCGGCGATGGTGGCCATGATGTTTTCGGCGTTGTGGATGCCGCGCAGGCCGGTTTCGTCGAGGCGCATGACGATGCCACAGCACTCGGGCAGCCAGCACCAGATGGTCTGGCCATCCTCGGCGTCGAGCCAAAGATCGGCTTGGTGGCCGGTTGCGCTGACGGTGATGAGCCGGCCGCGGAACTCGCAACCAGCCCGACGCGCCCAGCCGAGGGCCTGGGTGCTGACGATGGCGGTGTCATGCGCGTTCTGGTTCATGAAGAGACGGGCCTTGGCGCGGGCGTATTCCTCCATCGAACCGTGCCGGTCGAGATGGTCGGGGGTGAGGTTCAGCCAGACGCCGATGTCGGGCTTGAACCGCTCGATCTTTTCCAACTGGAACGAGCTGACCTCGACGATGAGCGCATCAAGTCCCGCGCTCTGCTCGGCGGCGTCGGAGAGCGCATAGCCGATGTTGCCGGCGGCGATGACGTGTTTGTCGCAGGTCTGGAACATCGCGGTGATCAATTCGGTGGTGGTCGTCTTGCCGTTGGTGCCGGTGATGGCGACGACCGGGCAGAGACAGAACCGGTAGGCTAGTTCCAGTTCGCTGAGCACCGGCGTTTTCCTCTGCGCCAACTCTTGGACGATCGGACGCTCAGGCCGGATGCCGGGGCTGAGGACGGCGAGATCGAAGCGGGCGCTCTTGTCGAAATGGTTGCCCAATTCGACACGGACGCCGAGTTGGCGGAGGCGGTTGGCGCGTTCCTGGAGCGCCTCGCCATCGCCTTCGTCGCGCACAACGACGTGCGCGCCGTCGCGCGACAGCAACGTCGCCGCGGCCATACCGCTGCGTCCGAGTCCGAGCACCAACACGTTCTTGTCTCTCAGTTCGATGGTCTGCATTCGTTTCTCCTTACCTGAGTTTGAGCGTCGCCAGTCCGAGCAACGCGAAAATGACCGACAATATCCAGAAGCGGGCCGTGACTTTCGTCTCCGACCAGCCGCCGAGTTCAAAATGATGATGCAACGGCGACATGCGGAAGATGCGTTTACCGCCGCGCAGTTTGTAGCTGGCAACTTGCAACACGACCGAGCCGGCTTCCATGACGAACACGCCGCCGACGATTACCAATACGAGTTCCTGTTTGATCATCAGTGCGATGGCGCCGAGCAGACCGCCGAGCGCGAGCGAACCGGTATCGCCCATGAACACTTGCGCGGGATGACAATTGAACCAGAGGAAACCGAGGCACGCGCCGATCAACGCCGCGCACACGACCGTCAACTCCGCCGCGCCGACGACGTGCGGCACTTGGAGATACGCGGCGAGATTACGGTTACCCGCGACGAACGTCATCACGGCGTAGGTGAGCGCCACTGTCAGGGTGGTGCCGATAGCCAACCCATCAAGGCCGTCGGTCAGGTTGACGGCATTGGAGGAACTAACAACCACCAACACCACCCACAGAAGCGCCCACACACCCATGCTCGCGATCACCGGCGTCTTCAGGAACGGCACGTACAGTCGCTGGAGCATCTCGCCCTGTTGCGGATCAATCAGCAGATAGCCGCCGATGAACAACCCGAGCCCGGCCTGGTACAACAGCTTCGTCCGCGCGCGGATGCCGTCGGATTTCTGCGCGCGCACCTTCGCCGAATCGTCGAGGAACCCGACCAGCCCGAGCCACAACAGCGTCACCAGGCTCAGCAGCACGAGGTGGTTCGTCGGCCGCGCCCAGAGCAACGCCGAGTCCACCACGGCCCAGATGATGAGGATACCGCCCATCGTGGGGCAGGCTTTCTTGCCGTGCGTCTTGGCCAGCTCGCGCAAATCATCCTCGCCGCGGATCGGCTGATTCAATTTCATTTCGGTCAGTTTGCGGATGATCCAAGGCCCCGAGAGAATACAAATGAGCAGCGCCGTCACCGCCGCCATCACGGCGCGGAACGTCGTGTACTGAAATACACGCAACGGCGAACATAACGCCGTCCACTCACTCAGATAGTAGAACATCTTCTCCTTGTTGGTCCGGCGAGGCTCCTTGGTTCCTCACCGTCCCGCTTTCGTTTTATCTCACTGACCTGTTGACTGCAATTCCAAAACCTTCTCCAGTCCGACCCGACGCGACCCTTTCAACAACACCATGTCTCCTTCACGCGCCAACGAACGCAGCGCCTCCGCCGCCTCCGCTGCGCTGAGCACGGGCACCACCCGCTGCATCTCCATTCCCGCCTCCGCCGCACCCTCGGCGATCCACTTCGCCGCCTGACCAACCGTCACCAGCGCCGCGAGACCGTTGTTGGCCGCCGCCGCGCCGATGTCGAGATGCTCACGCTGCGTGTGCGCGCCGAGTTCGAGCATGTCGCCGAGCACCGCGATCTTGCGGCCTGCGGACGGCGTCTCACGCAACGTCTGGAGCGCGGCACGCATCGAGGACGGGTTGGCGTTGTAGCAATCGTTGACGAAGAGGATGCCGCCGACCTTTTTCAACTCCATCCGCATCTTCGGATACTCGACGCTCTCCAAGCCTTCGCGAATCTCATCGAGATCCATGCCCTGCATGTAACCGACCGCAGCAGCTTGGAGCGCATTATAAATTTGGTGCCGGCCTAACGTCTTCAACCGGATGATCACGTCGTCGCGCTTCTTCGCGATGTTGAGACGGAACTTCACATCCCCGTTAATCTTGATGTCGCTGGCGCGGATGTCGGCGAAGTTCTCGATACCAACGCTGACGATGGTGGCGCGGGTGCGGGCGCGAAGTTCGTTGTACCAGCGGTCGTCGGCGTTGAGAACCGCGTAACTCTGGCCGTCGCGCGGCAGAAACTCCAGCGGCGTCCCCTCCTCTTTCGCCACGCCGGCTTCGTCGCCGAAGAACTCGATGTGGGCGGGGCCGATGTTGGTGACGACGCAGACGTCGGGCTGCACGATCTCGGCGAGCACGCGCATTTCGCCGGGATGGTTGGAGCCAAGCTCGATGACACCGAAGTCGCCGCGTTCCTCCGCTAATGCGATCACAGTCTGCGGAACGCCGATGTGATTGTTGTTGTTGGCGGGCGTCTTCACGACGCGAACCCGATGGTTCTGGCCGAGAACGGCTGCGATCATCTCCTTGGTGGTGGTTTTTCCGGTGGCGCCACTGATCGTGACGACGCGGGCGGCGGGGGGCATCAGACGGCGGTAGCTCGTTGCGAGTTTGTGCAATGCGGTGAGGGTGTCTGACACTTGGAGAAGCGCGACACTAGGCGAGTTGATTGCACTGATGGTAGGATTGGCGACTACCGCCGCGGATGCCCCCCGCTCGGCCGCCTCGTTGAGAAATTCATGTCCGTCGAACCGTTCGCCGCGCAGCGCGATGAAACAATCGCCGCGCCCGACGGTCCGCGTGTCGGTGCTGATCCGCGCGACCGGCTTGGCCGGGTCGCCGCGCAACAGCTTCGCGCCGCAGAACGCCGCGACCTGGCCGACGCGCATCGTCTTCCAACGCCCGCTCCAGTCCTCGACGATCTGCCGGTCGTTGAACGGCACGACGGTGTTGGCAAATTCCTGGTACGTCTCGTGTCCCTTACCGGCGATGAGAACGGTGTCGCCGGGTTGGGCCATGTCGAGCGCGCGCTCAATCGCCTCGCGCCGGTCCTCGATGACAAGGTACCGGTCCTTCGTGTCAGCCGGGAAACCGGCTTCGACTTGCTGCAAAATCTCGCGCGGGTCCTCGGTGCGCGGGTTGTCGCTCGTGAGTATCGCGAAATCAGCCAACTCGCCGGCGGCTTGACCCATCTTGGCGCGTTTGCCCTTGTCGCGGTCGCCGCCGCAACCGAACACTGTGATGAGCCGGCCCTTGGTCAGCTCTTGGACGGTCGAGAGCACGTTGCGCAACGCGTCCTCGGTGTGCGCGTAGTCCACGAGGACGTGGAACCCATTGCGCATCGGGACCGACTCGAGCCGGCCGCGGACGGGCTGCATGTTGGCCAACGCCTGTTCGATGAGACCGAGGTCGAGGTCCAACGCGAGGCCCGCGCCGATGGCGGCAAGCGCGTTGGAGACATTGTAGCGCCCGATCAACGGCAAATGGATCGGGCGCGATCCCTGCGGGGTGCGGACAACGAAGTACGTTCCGTCCGCTGACACGCGCACGTCCAAAGCTTGGATTGCCGCGTCGCTTAGGACGCCGTACGTCACAACGGCGTGATCCCCACCCAAGCGCTCGACTAATCTTCGTCCGTACTCGTTGTCCGCATTCACCACCGCACGCCCGGCCTTGCGAATCGAGCCGAGCATCCCAAACAGTTTCACCTTCGCCTCGAAGTAATTCTCCATCGTCAGATGGTAATCGAGGTGATCCTGAGTCAAATTCGTGAACACCGCCACGTCGAAATCCACCCCCGCCACGCGGTGCTGGTCCAGCGCGTGCGAACTGACCTCCATCGCCACGCCGCCGCAACCGGTCCGCAACATCTGGCTGAACATGTCCTGGATCTCGACCGACTCCGGCGTCGTGCGGGCCGCGGGAATGATCCGCGTCCCGATCTCGTACTGCACCGTACCGAGCAACCCCGTCTTCACCCCGGCAGCTTCCAAAATCGTTTTCACCATGAACGCCGTCGTCGTCTTGCCATTCGTGCCGGTCACACCGACGACCTTCAACTTCTGCGACGGGTGATTGTAGAAACAATCCGCCGCCAACGCCATCGTCCGTCGCGCATCGCGCACCTTGATCCGTGTCGCGCGCGGGCTGAGACAGCAGTCTTGCTCGAACACCACCGCCGCCGCGCCGCGGTCAATCGCCATCTCCACGAACCGGTGCCCGTCGGTGTGCACGCCGCGCATGGCAACGAACAAGTTACCTGGCATCACGCGCCGGGAATCGTAGGCGATCCCCGTGATGTCCCTGTCGAGCGATCCCTCAATCGTCAACGACTCCACAGTTTTCATGATCTCAGTCAATTTCATCGCACGCTCGCCATCTGTTTTGAATTGGTTACCGGTTTCTGAGGGGGCATCCCCAAATACTCGACGACCTTCTCCGCGACGCGACGGAACACGGGACCCGACACCGAGCCACCGTAGTAAGCGCCGCCGCTCGGGTCATCGAGCGACACCAAAATCGAAAGTTCCGGATCCGATGCCGGCAGGTAACCGATGAACGAGCTGTAGTACTTACGGACGTACTGGCCACCCTCGATCTTCTGCGCCGTGCCGGTTTTACCGGCGGTGTCGTAACCTTCCACCGCCGCCTTCGGCGCCGTGCCCTCCGCTGTCGTCACCCGGCGCAACGCCGTCGTCATCATCGCCGTCGTCGCCGGCGAGATCGGCTGGCCGACTTGTTGCGGTACGTTCTCCAAAATCACGCGACCGGCGTCGTCCACCACGCGCTTGACGACGATCGGCTTCATCAATTTGCCGCCGTTGGAAATGGCGTTCATCGCCATGATCATCTGGATTGGTGTCGCGGCGATCTCGTGGCCCATCGGAATACGCGTGATCGAAAGCGAACTCCAACTCGCCAGCGGATGCGCGATGCCGGAGACTTCGCCCGGCAAGCCGATGCCCGTCTTCCGGCCGAATCCGTAGCGTCGGATGTACTCGTAGAGCCGCGGTGCGCCCATCTTCAACCCGACCACTGCTGCGCCGATGTTGCTCGATTTATAAAGAATGCCCTCGACTGGCAGAATGCCGTACGGATGCGCGTCGTGCAGGATCCGGCCCGCGTACAGGAACGCGCCGTTGTGGCAGTCAAACCGGTCCTGAAGCGTTACAATCCGCTCATTCATCGCGCCGGAGCAGACGACAATCTTGAATGTCGAACCTGGCTCTGCGACGTCGCTGATGCAACGGTTGCGCCGCGCGTCCGCCAGCGCCGCGCCGGCGTTGTTGAGGTCGAAAGTAGGACGGCAACTCATCGCCAGGATCTCGCCCGTTTTGGGGCGGGAAACGATGATGACGCCGGCTTGCGGATGAAATTCGCTCATCGCCTTCTCCAACTCGGTCTCGGCGACGTGTTGGATGACTTGGTCGAGCGTGAGGACGACGTGGTAGCCGTCGCGCGGCTCGATTCCCTCGGTGCGCAGCGCGCGGATCTCGCGGCCTTTGCGGTCGCGCTCGATGACCTCGTAGCCGGAGACACCTTCGAGATACTGGTTCATCGCGGATTCGATGCCTTGTACGCCTTTGTGGTCGGAATCAACGAACCCGATGTAATGGCTGGCAAGCGTGCCGTGCGGATAAGTGCGGAGGTATTGGTCCTCGAAGAGGATGCCTTTGAGCTTGAGAGAACGGATCTGTTGCGCCGTCTCTTCGTCCACCTTCTGTTTGAGACGGACGTACTGGCCCGGTCCGGTCAGCTTCGCCTGCAACACCGCGACATCCATTTTTAATAATGGTGACAATTTCGCCGCCACGACGCCGGCGTTCGAGGTCGTGATGGACGGGTCGGCGCAAACGATACGGACGGACTGGCTGTTGGCGAGAAGGTTGCCATTGCAATCGCGAATCTCGCCGCGACGGCCTTGGCGCTGGACCACTTGGCCGCGGTTGGCGGCGGCTTGCGAACTGAGTTCGTCGTGACGCAACACGTGAAGCTGCACAAGACGTCCGCCGAGCGCGGTAAACATCAGCGACAGGCATGTCACCACGATCAAGGCGCGCGTTTTGTGTGTCGTCGTCATCAGCGCGCGACCGTCCTTGTTGCGGGTTTCTTCGCTGGAACAGTAGACGGAACAAAACCGGAACTTGGCGCCAACAGTTTCGCGTCCCACTCCGGCCCCGGTTCCGGCAGCCGGACCATTTGCTGTTCGCGCGGCGCGACAAGGCCCAGCCCGTACTGCTGACAACGAGCTTCCAACAGCGCGGGGGATTTCAGTTGCGCGAGCTGGGCGGCCAGCATCGTGTTTCGCTTCTCGGCCGCGGAGGCGGTCGCTTCGCGCTTCTTCAATTCGTCGCCAAGCCGGTAGATCTGGTTCTTCTGCCAGACGTAGGCGACACCAACGACAGCGATACAGACGCAGGCCAACACGGCCCTACTAACTGTCCCCACACGCAACGGTTCTCTCTTACGATTGTGCTTCATTTTCCTTGTACCGAGTAGGGGCGACCTCCTTGGTAGCCGCCCCCACTCCCTCACGACTGACTGCAAACTTCTGAAATCTTCTCCGCCGCCCGCAGCTTGGCGCTTCGCGACCGCGGGTTGGCCGCGCACTCCTCCTCGCCGGCCATCAACGGCTTCTTCGTCAGCACCCGCAACGACTGCGTCTCGCGGAAGAACCACTTCACGATCCGGTCCTCCAACGAGTGGAAGCTGATCACCACCAGCCTGCCACCGGGGTTCAACGCCTCCGTCGCCGCCGCCAGCCCCTCGCGCAGGTTGTCCAACTCGCGGTTCACGTGGATTCGCAACGCCTGGAACGTCCGCGTCGCTGGATGCACCGGGCCGCGTTTTGGGCCGAGCACTCGCTCGATCAACCGGACAAGCTGGGTCGTCGTCTCCAGGGGTTCGTGCTTGCGCTGCTCCACGATCCGCTTCGCAATCGCTCTCGACCGGCGTTCTTCGCCGTACACGAAAAAGATGCGAGCGAGTTCCTCCTGGGTCTCGGTGGCGAGCACCTCGCGGGCTGTCAGGGATGCGCTCTGGCTCATTCGCATGTCGAGCGGACCGTCGCGCAGGAAGCTGAAACCGCGCGTTGGTTCGTCCAACTGCCGGGAACTAACACCCAGATCGAAGAGCACACCATCAACACCCGCCACCTGCAACTTCGCCAACATGTTTCGCAACTCGCTAAAGTTCGCCGTCACCAGTTGCGCCCGCACACAGAACTCACTCAGGCGTGCATGGCTACTTGCGATTGCTTCGTCATCGCGATCCAACCCAATCACTCGCCCATCCGGCGCAGAAACACGGAGTATCGCCTCTGTGTGTCCGCCACCACCCAACGTGCCATCCACATACAAACCGCCCGTATGCGGTTGGAGTTGGCGGAGGACTTCCTCCAGCAGGACCGGCGTGTGATAGTTCATCGAGAAGTTTGCATCGGCGGGTACTCGCATATCCATCCGACGCTTCGTTCAGGGTTCCCCTCGCATCTCCACATTGTTGCTGCAAAAGAACGACCTCGCATCCCCTCAGGGACGCGCCGCGCGACTGCTGAGCATACGCTCGAGCCATTGCCCCACCCCGGCAACTTGCCGGCCACTGGAGCGATCGCGCTTTACATTTTCCACGGCATAGTTCGCGGCGAGGTCAATGACATCCGTCGCCATCTCGGGCAACGCCCCACCCCCGCACGCCAGCAATATCGCCCCGCTCCTTACGGGACGGACCGGCATCGCGCTGGTCGTCCTGACCTGCCGCGCAGCTTCGCCGTCCAACTTCGGAAATTGATTGAACCATGGCGTCTTCACAGTCCCAGCTCCCTAGCCGCCTCGGCCACGTTCTGTATCGCCGCACCATCAAACTCCGCGTACCGCAGCGGCGACCAAATCTCAAATTTGTTCCATGCCCCGACGAGCACCGCCTCGTCCGTGATCCCCGCGTGACGGAGCAACTCCTCCGTCAGCACGATCCGACCCTGCTTGTCGCACGGGGTCGAGTGACCGCGTGAAGCGATCACGCGGAGGGCGTCACGCCGCCCGTACTCGCCGATGGAAATTTCGTCCGCCTTGTCGAGCATCTTATTCACAACAGCTTGAGGCAGGACCAAGAGATGGTTCTTGGGATCGGGCAAAATGCAGAATTCATTCGAACCGCTTGCTGCCGCGCGCCATTTCGCGGGGATCGCTACACGCTTCTTATCATCCACTGCGTGAGTGAACCGCCCGACGAACGCTGTTCTTTGTGACTCGCCACTCATTGGGATACCACCCCACAACTCCCCACATAGAACCACAATGACCCAAACCAGTCAATAACTATTTTCAGAAACTCTGCGCCGCTCTGTAGCGCCCGAACTGGTTTGAGGAGTTTTCACGTTGGTTTGAGCAATCGTGGCGCTTGTCGGGTAGAGACGTAATACTGACAGAATGTCTGAGGGTGATGAATACCTCAGGGGAATTAGTTCACTTTGCCTCCTCAATTTCCTTCACATCGGGCGGGTGGGTAAAACCGCAATCTTCCCAGCGGA
>CAIKAP010000177.1 GCA_903825435.1 uncultured Verrucomicrobiota bacterium | reverse complement strand
TCGCAGAGCTGATTGCCGCCATCGCCGAGTACTTGAAGAATCACAACCAAAATCCCAAAGTGTTCGTCTGGACCGCGCCGGTGAACCGCATCATGACAAAAATTGCCAAATGTAAAGAAGCGTTGGAAACACTACACTAGCTTCTCCCCGATCAACACCTCCGCCAAGGTTCTGTCGCCCTCCTCCGCCAATTGTGCTGGCGACTGCGCGCCGGACGGTGTGGTCGGAGATCCAGGCGCGATTGTGACGGGCTTGGACACCACCGTGGGCTCGGATGGTGGAATGGAATCACCGACGTTCAGTTTCGCTTGGACTTCCAGGTTGGTGAGTCGTTTACGGATATTGGCTTCGTCGGGATAATCCTGGAGAATGCCTTCGCATTCGAGAATCGCCTTGAATACTTGGCCTTGCTTTTCATACGCCTCGGTCAGCTTCAACGAGACGCGCAACGAATCTTCCTTGCGACCGAGGTTATTGTAGGCTTCCTTGAGAATCTCGATCGACTGATAGTCATCCGGCTGCGCCTGCGTGATGGCCTCGAACATCTCCACCGTCCGCTGCAACTGCTGGGCTTCCTCCTCCGACATGTGAGTGGGCTTCGTCATCAGGTTTCAGATTCACTGATAAATTAGCAGAGCGATTCTTGCAAGGAAAGTCCAATCGAATGGCTGCCCGGCCTGGACTCGAACCAGGAAATACGGCTCCAAAGGCCGCTGTGTTACCAATTACACTACCGGGCACCCAAATCCGCACACTCGCGTCCACATACTCGGACCAAACTCCGACCGCACGGTCGCCGCGGCGCGCTCCGCGTCCGCCGCGTTTGCAAACAGGCCGAACACCGACGCCCCACTGCCGCTCATCAACGCTCCTGCCGCGCCTTGCGCGAGCATCGTTCGCTTCAACAACTCCAGCACGGGGAACTTTCCAGCCGAAGGGGCCTCCAGCGAGTTGTACAACGCCTCGCACACACCCGCCAAGTCATCCTCCGCCAGCGCATGGAGCAGGAGAGTAGCGTCAGGCGGCTGCACTGTCAACCGGGCCGCTGCCTTTGCCCAGCTTTCGTATGCCCATTTCGTCGAAATACCGAAGCCGGGATTCACCAGAAGCACCGATGCGCTCAGCCGGAACAAAACCGGAACAACTTGCTCGCCTCGCCCACGGCACAACGCCGTGCTGCCGGCCATGAAAAAATTGATGTCGGAGCCGAGTGACGCCGCGATCTCGCCGAGTTGGGACTCGGTTGCGCCCAAGTCCCAGAGCTGGTTTAGGCCCAGCAACGTGAACGCCGCGTTGCTGCTGCCGCCGCCCACGCCTGCGGCCAGCGGGGCGCGCTTCGTCAGCGTAATATGCGCGCCGCGCTTTACGGCGAAGCGATCCGCCAGTTTCTTGGCGGCACGCATCACAAGGTTCGAGTCGTCCGTCGGCAACGACGGGTTGTCGCACGACATCGTGATGCCGGGCTCGGCGAGCGTGAACGCGAGCTTGTCACCGAAATCTAGTGGCACCATCACCGTCTCCACGTCGTGGTAGCCGTCGGGGCGTTTGCCGACGATCCGGAGATACAGGTTGACCTTGATCGGCGAGAACAGCGTTAGTTGTGCTTGTGTGGACACGCGCTTTTCCCTAGCATCTGGCTCCGATGAAATCAAAACTTATCGTTGCGCTCGATGTGGACAGCTACGAACGCGCCGCCGCCCTGGTCGAGCGGCTCGGCGATTCGGTGGAAACCTACAAGGTCGGCAGCCAGCTCTTCACACGGACCGGTCCGAAGATGGTGGAGTTCCTCCACGCGCGCGGACGCCGCTGTTTCCTCGACTTGAAATTTCACGACATTCCCAACACCGTCGCCAAAGCCGTCGAGAGCGCGGTGGCGTTGCGCGTGGCGATGTTGACCTTCCACACCATCGGCGGAGCCGACATGCTCCGCGCCGCCGCTGCCGTGCCGAATCATCCGCTGTTGCTCGGCGTGACCGTGCTCACGAGTGTCGGTGGCGACGTGGCTGACGAAGTGGTCCGCCGCGCGAAACTGGCGGTGGAATGCGGTTTGGAAGGCGTGGTGGCGTCGCCGCACGAGATCAAGCTGATCCTCAAAGCGGTGGGGGAGAAGATTGTGATCGTTACGCCCGGTATCCGTCCCGCGTGGGCTGAGGCGGGCGACCAGAAACGGATGATGACTCCTGCCGAGGCCGTTGCCGCGGGTGCCAGTTACATCGTCGTTGGACGCCCGATCCTTGCCGCGCCTGATCCAGTCGCGGCAGCGGAACGAGTGGCGGCGGAAATGGCCTCTAGCTAGAGCGGCGGCGAACGAATAGGAGACCCTGGTCGATCTTTTCGAGTTTCTCAAGAATCGTGGTTTGATTCTTGAGAATCTTCTCGTTTTGTTCGAACAGCTTGTCGATGCGCGGGTCAGGGGGCGCAGGCTTGGCTTGGTCTTGGGCCAGCGCAATGGCCACCGCGAAGGCCGTCGCGACGCAGAGGGCAACTAGCAGTTTGATTTTCATGGCGCCCTATTTGTAGCAGGTTACAAGCCGAAATGCAAAGGCACGTGACAAAGTCGCCCTTTCACACGCACCACGTGCCGCACTCCTAACTCACTGGATTGACAGGCCAATACTTCGTCGCTAATCTTTACCCCAGTTGGACATGGCTTCCGACTTTGTCTTTCGTTGAAAACTTTGTCCCGTTTATAATGACGTTCTTGCAAAACTTCTTTTAGTGGATGGCGATTGGAGTGGAGATGGCGAGCCGAAGGTGTGAAAACAGTTTTTCCAGAGGCCCTTCGGCTTAC
>CAIKAP010000176.1 GCA_903825435.1 uncultured Verrucomicrobiota bacterium | reverse complement strand
GGCTTTTTGCTTCGACCGGTTCGCTTTCCGTGCGGGATCTTTCATTTTGCCGCCGGGCGTCTCGTTGTTGACGGTGGGGAGCCACTTGGCCAATGCGGCCTTCTGATCGGCGTATTCGGGCTTCTTCGCAAGGTTGGTCCACTCCAGCGGGTCCACCGAGTTGTGATAAAGCTCCTCGTCGCCGTTGGCGTAACGGATGTAACGCCAGTCTTCGGTGCGAACGGCGTGATTCCGGTAGAGCCAGGTCATGACGGCGGGCCTTTCCCAGGCGGCATCGGGTTGCGTGAGCAGGCCGCGGATGCTGGGACCTTCGACGTGCTTCGGCGTCGGCAAACCGGTCAGGTCGCACAGCGTCGGGTAGATGTGCATGTAGTCCACAGTGCGGTGGCAGACGCCGGGTTTGGTGAGGCCTGGGACGATCCAGATCAGCGGGGCGCGCGTGGCCTCTTCCCACAAGGCAAACTTGCGCCAGTGCTGCTTCTCCCCAAGGTGCCAGCCGTGGTCGCTCCAGAGGCAGATGATGGTGTTGTCCTTGTAAGGCGTCTTGTCGAAGCCATCCATCAAGCGTCCGACCATCGCGTCAGCGAAGGTGATGGTGGCGAGGTAGCCTTGCACGGCGTCCTTCCAGCGGCCGGATTTGAGAATGTCGGCGTGGTCACCCCACGGCTTGGCCATATCGACGCCGGCGGGCGGCACGTCGTCGAGGTCGTTCTCCGGCACTTTCGGGAGCTGGATCTTGTCCAGCGGATACATCGCGTAATATTTCTTCGGCACGTCCCACGGCATGTGCGGCTTGTGCAAGCCGCAGGCGAGGAAGAACGGTTTGTCATGCGGCTGAGCGAGCTTCTTGAGGATGTAGCTGACTGACTGGTAATCCACCATGTCCTGGTCGTCGCAATTGAGGGGCTTGAACTTGATGCCGCCGACGCCGTCATTGGGCGCGTCGCTTGCAGTGTTCCTGCCTCCTCTTTTCAGACGGGTGAAAAGATCGTCCTCGTCGCCGCTGCCGTTCTTGCCCAGGTAATCGTCCCAATCGCTGTCGCGCCGGAAGACCTCGTGGTAGATCTTGCCCGCGCCGGCCACGTAGTAGCCGTTGTGCTTGAAGTGCAACGGCAGGGTCGTGATTTCGGCCGGCACAATCTTGCGCCAGTCATCGCTGTTGTTATAGACCCCGGTCTGGCCCGGCCGCTGGCCCGTGGCCAGCGCCGTGCGCGACGGATTGCAGCAGGGCGAGGCGCAGAAGCCGCGCGTGAAAGCCACGCCGCGCGCCGCGAGCCGGTCGAGGTTGGGCGTCTTGACCTGCTTGTCGCCGAGGTAGCCGACCCAGTCGCGCAGGTCGTCAATGGCGATGAAGAGAACATTGGGTTTCGCCTTCACCGCCGGCGCCTGGTCGGCTCCTCGCGTGGGGTGGAGGCTTGTCAGCAGGATGCAGAGGAGCAACAGGAGGCGCCGTTTCATGGGGATTCCTTTCATGCGGTCAACCACCGGCGCACGCCGGTGGCTGTTCGCATTCCGGCAAGATTAAGCCTGAACTGATAGCAGGTATTCGTTCATGGCTTTTGCGGCGCGCTTGCCGTCGCCCATGGCGAGGATCACGGTGGCCGCACCGCGCACGATGTCGCCGCCAGCGAAGACGCCGGGGAGGTTGGTCATGCAATTGTCGTCCACGATGATGTTGCCCCACTTGTTGAGCTTGAGGTCGGGACACGTGGCGGTGAGCAGCGGATTGGCCCGCGTGCCAATGGCC
>CAIKAP010000175.1 GCA_903825435.1 uncultured Verrucomicrobiota bacterium | reverse complement strand
GTGTAGGGAAAAGATGGCGTTGAAGATGGTGGAAGATCGCGGTCAGTTCATGCATAACTCTGAGACGCTTCCCCTTGCATCCCGTTCAAATCCATCGCCGAAAAAGCCCGCAAAAGCGAGTTTTGCAAGAACGTCGTCAGGCATTCAATAAACTCACTCGGCGATCTCCGTCGGTGATGTAACCTTTCGTCCGTGTCGTCGGTATTCACAGATGGAGACCAAATCAACCGGAGGGACAAGTTAGAACACAAAATGGAGAATATCATGAGACCAACAACAGTAATAACGTATTGTGCGGTGGTGGCAACCGTGCTTGCAATCGGGAGTATTTCAGTTCAGGCTGCTGAGAACCTAGGCGGTGCTCTTCGTATCCCCGCATGGGACTCTCTCATTGGAACTTGGGTCGGCAAAGCCCCAAAAGGCGGGGAAATCAGGACGACATACACATCGAGATTTAAGGACAAGATAATCGAGATCACAACCAAGGACGGAGAAAAAGAATCCGTATCACTCATGGGGCGCAACCCGAAAACCGGTAAGGTGTTTTACCTGTCGGCTGACAACCAAGGCGGAAGCGGTCTCGGTGAATGTAAGCTTGAGGACGGACAGCCGATTCTTGACCTCATAGGTGTTACCGGTGATGGACAGGAAGGTGCGGTGAGAATCCGTACTAAATTTGAAGACAACGACACGATGACTATAACTATCGATGCGAAAGAACCGGTCACCCTCAAGATGACTCGTGTGAATTCGCAGAATTCGAAAAGTCTCAATAAGACGGATGCAAGCGACGGCAAATAGCCGCGCCTAGTCCGCGCCGATGAATATCAAGACAACAGCAGTAGAGCGGACAACGTGGAGTGACGAAGCAATCGTACGACGGGTGTTGCAGGGTGACACTCCGGTGTACCGCTTTATCGTAGAGCGTTATCAGGACATCGTGTATGCCTGCGCCTACGCTATTACCGGCAGCGACTCCGACGCGAAAGACGCCGCGCAGGAAGCGTTCATACGGGTCTACCGTCACCTTGCCCAGTTCGATCCGAGCCGGCCGCTCAAGCTGTACTTGATGCGGATCGCCGTCAATTGCAGCCGGAACATTTCCGGAACACGGCGCGGGTGGGAGCCGCTGGAGGAGACCAGCGAAATTGTCAAGCCGGCCGACGCGACGGCGCCGGAACGCCACGCCGCAGTGCGCGAACTGGTGGAGCGATTGCCGCAGACGCTGCGCGAAGTCTGCGCGCTGTTTTATTTCGCCGAGCACTCGTGCCGGGAGGTCGCGGAGATTTTGCAGATGAACGAGTCCGCGGTAAAGGTGGCGCTGCACCTCGCCCGGAAAAAACTGCTGACCGATTGGAGATGTGCCTATGAATGAGAGCTGCGAGAATTTTGTGGCGATGCTGACGGATTACCGGTGGCTGGGGCCGCGCGAGCGGGCGCCGCTCGACCGTCACTTGGCGGCGTGTGAGCGCTGCCGCGAGGAATGGCGCGAGGCGCAGGCTGCGGACGAACTGTTCACCGGGGCACGTGCGCCGGCGCCGCAGGGTTTTGACGACGCGGTGATGTCGGCGCTCGAGCCGCAGCCGCAGGTTGCGACGAACTGGCTCTGGCCAGTGTTGGCGGGCGCGCTGGCCGTCGAGGTGGTAGTCGCGGTGGCGTTGCAGATCGACCCGACGCCGTGGTGGCAGGCGGTAAAGACGTTCTGCGGTCAGTTGATCAATGAATGGAGCGCGCCGCTAAGCGGTTGGACGCTGCCGTTCGACCCGACGTGGTGGATCGGGGCGTTGTTACTGGTGTCGGCGTTTGGTTGGTTAACACTTAATCATCGGAAGACAGAACATGCATAATCAGAACTTGGTAAACTTGATCACGTTGTTGTTGTTGGGGCTGAGCATCTGCGTCGGGCTGCTGGCGGTGTTGTTTCTGCTAGGCGTGCTACGGCCGCAGTCGGTGCGCCGCGGGAGCGAAACGGTGCGGACGCTGCCGGGCCGGTGCCTGTTGGTCGGGCTGCTGGCGCTGCTGGTGTGCATCGCGGGCTTGGCGGTGTTGCAGGTTGCTCGGACCGCTGGCCGGATTGCCGGCGCTGGCATTGGTGCTGGCGTTCGGTTACTGGCAACTGACCGGATTGGCGATGCTCGCGCACAGCATCGGCGAACGGGTCCAGACGGCGTTGATGGCGAAGAGCCTCGGCTCCGACGCGATGGCGGTGATGTACGGCGCGGTGCCGCTGCTCGCGATCGGTTTCCTACCCGGTGTTGGTCAGGTGATTCAGTTGGTGGCCGTGATGATCAGCCTCGGCGCCGCGATCAGCACCCTGTTCCAATGCTCGACACCACCGCAGATTCAGGCCGCTTGAGCGTAACGGCGGAGGAATTCGGGCGCGATCAGTTGGCGGCGAGGATGCTGTTGGGTTCGTGGAGGGCGGCCAGCGCTTCGGCGGCGGCAGCGCGGACATCGGCATTGGTATCGCACATGGCCTGACTCAAGACGGGCTTGGTGCTGAGATCGGCGAGTTTACCGAGCGCCCAGATGGCGGTGGTGCGGAAGCGAATGGCGCGCCCAAAGTCACGCCGTACGTCGTTGGATATCTTGCTATTATCCGATTCAACCATGCCTTCCGAGCTGATTTGAGGGAGGATCACAGTGTAGTACTCGTGAAGGATTTCTACGAGGGGCGCGACGGCGCGACGGTCACCGATCTGACCGAGCGCGTAGGCAGAGGTAGAGCGGAGCTCGGGACACGAGGAGTGCAGGCCGCTGGCTATGATGACATTCACAGCCTCGGTAGCACGCATATCGCCGAGGATGCGGACAGCTTCCTGTTTGTGACGGACCATTTCTTTCTTAATGAAATCCAGTAGCGTGTCATTTCCGATGCCGATCACAACGGCTGTATTGATGCCATCAGGCGTTTTGCTTGGCTCGCCGTTAGGAGCTTGTTGGGTAAGTAGTTCAATGAGAGGCGTGACCGCGCTGTGATCGCCGAACTTGCCAAGCGTTGCAGCGGCGGCGCTGCGGACATAACGGTTGTCGTCGAAAAGTAGCCCGGCGATTTTCGCAGCATAGCGGCGGTCGCCGCTCTCGCCGTAGAAACGCGCGGCAGCGGCGCGGATGTGCGGGTTGACGTCGCCAAGTTTGTCGGCGAACAGTTCGGGGCTGATCAGCTTGTGCAGGCGCGTCAATGTTTTCATCGCAAGCAACACGACGTACGGATTCTTGTCGGTGAGCGCAGTGGTAAGGACAGACAGACAGGTCTCATTGCCAAGACAATCGATGAGTTCGAAGATGCGTCTGCGAATGTCGTTGTCCGGGTGGTGGCTGTTGCGCAGAAGTTCCGGTAATACGGTGGTGATGTTGAAGTAGCGAATGAACCCAGAGGCGTGGCCGCTACGCTGGTTGTCCTCGGAGAGGAGCGCGCGTACCAATGCGTTCGTAAATTGATCGTTGTCGGCCACGCCAAGCTCGCGGGCGGCAGCAAGCAACATATAGTCGTCGTGAAGACTAGCGCGGATAGCGGCGCGGATGGCCGCACTGTCGCTTTGGGTGTTTTTGGCCAGCATAGAAAGGGCACCAACGGCGTGAACACGGACGTTGACGTCCTTGTCATCGAGGAGATCAACGAGAGGGTTGACAGCGCGGACATCGCCAATTTTGCCAAGCACGTTCGCCGCTGACTTGCGAATATTTCTGTTCGTGTCTCTCAAAACTGCAATAAGGGCGGGAACCGATGCGGTACTGCCACAGCGGGCGAGCGAGTTGATTGCGCGCATGCGGACTAGAGCGTCGGTGTCCTCGACAGCGCACAGTAAGGCAGTCTCGGCGGCTGGTTGGCCGAGAATTCCGAGCGCTTCGACAGTTAATTGACGCACGCTGGCGCGAGGGTCAGACAAACCGGTAATGTCCATCGGAATGGACACAACACTATGAAGTCGCGCCAGCGAACAAAGAGCCATTATGCCTACAGGTTCGCTTGGGTCGCGCAGTAGTTTCCACAACGCCGGCGCAGCAACGGCGTTGTCCGACTTGGCAAGTAACTGCGCTGCAATGACGCGCGTCTCGTTGTTTTTGTTTGATGCTAGTTCCATTGCGACGGTCAACAAGTCGGTAGCACCGGCTAGTTTTTGACCGACGGAAGCGATGACATCAGGGGAATAGTACTGTCCCTCTAGACTGGCGGCCAACGCTATGCTTGACGTAGGAATAGCGGAAGACATGGAGGCTAAAACTACGCCACCTGTGACCAACAGCAAACACAAGACGAGGCGATAAAGCATCGTAGCTGTCTAAACTAGCATTTTCTCTGCCACGCAACAGGTATTACAAATACGTATTACAATGGTAAATAATTGTGAGAAAAATACTTACAACTTCGCCAGTGGCGATTGCGCTGACAAGTCTTGGCCATCTCAGGTTCCGTCGCCACGTTGAAAGCGCACAAGTTCGTCTTGAGTTCTTCGACAGGAATGTCCGCCGGCGAAACAAAAATGGCGGAGGAAATCGTCGGGATTGTAGGCGGCGCCGCTGGTGTTGTGGACTTCGAAGTGCAGGTGAGGGGCGATTTGCATCCAGTTGCGAGCATCGGCACTGCGGCTGGTCTGGCCCATCTTGCCAAGACGCTGGCCGTTGATCGCTACTTCCGACAAGTGCCCATAGAGGGTGTAGAACTTTTCGCCGCTGCGAGGCCATCGGTGTTCCAGCACCACGTGTTTGCCGAAGTCGGAGAGGGTTTCGCCGGTGACTAGTTCGATGACTTTGCCGGGGCAGACGGCAAAGACTTCGTCGTGCGGAATAAAAGTTGGCTCGTCGCTCTCGAAGTCGGTTTGCGTGGCGCAGTCGGTGAAGATGACGCGCGTGGTTTTGCCAGTAGGCGTGACGTTGATAGGTGCGATGTCGCAGCCGCGGTGGAACCGGCGGCCACAATCACGGGTCCAGCCGGGTTTGCCGTAGTCGGGATTGACGCGGGTGCGGGCAAAAAACTTTTCCGACGCGACGATAAGGTTATGGTTGGGCGTGGGCCAGATTGCTCGTAGCGGTTCGTCGGAGGGGAGCGGGATGAAGACGCTCATTGGAGGAGACGGAGGTTGCGGCGGGCTTCTTCGAGGTGCGGTTTCAGTACGAGCGCCTGTTTGAGTTCGTGACGGGCTTCGGAGCGTTTGCCTTGCGTGGCCAGCACGCCGCCGAGGCGTTCATGGGCTTCGGCGAAGTTAGGTTTGAGGCGGATGGCTTCGCGGAGGTGTCGCTCGGCGGCGGGCCAATCGTTTTCGGTGACGGCGCGGCCGGAGAGGCTGAAGTGGGCGACGACGTCGCGCGGGTTCTTGGCAAGGCAATCGGTCCAGAGCGTCTTAGGGTTGTGCCAATCGGGGATGCGCAGCGAGGTCAATACGATGAGCGCGACGACGGTGGTGACGGCAAGGAGGCGTTTGGAGGCTATGAATTGGGCAACGAGGATGAACAGGGGCAGCGCGGCAATGTAGAGATAGCGGTCGGCGCGAAGTGTCGGGTGCGGGACGAGTTGGGAGACTGGCGCGAGCGCGATGAGGAACCAGAGCGCGGCGAACAAGCTCCATTGTCGTTCACGCCGGGCCACGAGCAGCCACGCGAGGAGCCATGCGGCGGTGATAAGGATACCGCAGTTGGTGGGTTGGGTGAAGGCGATGACGGTGTAGTGGTTGCTAAGTTGGGTTGGGCAGAAGAGCGAGTTGAGGTATTGGCCGAGGACGGCGGTCATAGTGAGCGCGCCCTCGGTGGCGTTGCGGAACGGCGTGGTGAGCTGTCCGCTCTCGGCGTGGCCTGCCACACGCATCGCTGCGGCGAACGCGGCGGGGATGAAGAACCGCCACGTGCGGCGTATCGTTTCGCCGGGCCGGGTGCGGCGCATGACGAGTTCGTAGGCAATGAGCAGCACGGGCATGACGATGACGAGTGCGTGCGAGAGCGCGGCGGCGGTGAAGGCAAGCAGCGCCCAGAGCCGGCCACGTTCGTCGTCGCGGAGGTAGGCGAGCCACGACAACAGGAAGAAAGCGGCACCGAGGAGGTTTTTGCGCTCGGCGATCCACGCGACGGTCTCGACTTGGACCGGATGGAATGCGAACCACGCGCCGGCAAGCGTGGCGACGGCGGTGACGCCGGTCCAGCGGCGGGCGAGGAGGACGACAAGAAAGATGTTGAGGGCGTGCAGCAGGGATTGGGTGATGTGGTAGCCAAAGAACTGGCCGCGCCAGAGGAAATGATCGAGAGCGAGGCTGACGTAGGTGAGCGGGTAGTAGTCGGTGGAGACGATGGAGGTGAAGAGGCGTTTGAGGCCGTCGAGGTTTGGCGCGAGGATGAGCGGGTTCAGGAGGACGTTTTCGTTGTCGTCCCAAAAAAGCATCTCGAACGGCCATGTGCGGGCGTAGAGGAGGAACGCGAGCGCGGCGAGCGCCAACGCCCAGCGTCGGGTGGAATCGTCGCTTGGCAGCGGGCCGGGTTGCTGATAGGGTGTCGCCGGTTTCACGAGCGATGAGTGTAGCAACGCCTATGAACGATGACCAATCAAACTTGCTGCCGTCCCAGCAGTGCGAAGTCCAGATGATCAAGACGGAACTTCTCTTCATCCAGCAACGGCTCGATGCGTTGAGCGCACGGCTGGAGGGGATAGAGGAGAGAAGTCAGAAGCCAGAAGCCAGAAGCCAGGAAGTGCCGCCGGTGATAGTAGCCAAGACGGCGCCAGTGGTGGAACCGCCGCAGATTCCGCCGATGGTGGTTGCGGCGCCAGTAGAACCGAAGGAGTCGTTCGAGGTGAGGTTGGGGACGTTCTGGCTGCCGCGAATCGGGATGGCGTTATTGTTGACGGGAATGGTGTTCTTGGTGACGTGGAGCTACCACTACATGGGCGCGGCGGGAAAAGTGGGGCTGAGTTATTTGTGCTGCGCGCTGCTCGGCGGCCTCGGCTGGTGGCTGGAGAAACGGGCGGCGATGCTGGCGCGCGTGTTGCAGGCGGGCGCGCTGGCGTTGACGTATTTCGTGACGTACGCGATGCACTACGTCGAGGCGTTCCGCGTGATCGAGAGTCCGGACGTGGCGCTGACGTTGTTGATGGTCGTCGTGGCGGGCATCGTGTGGATCGCGGACCGGCGTCAGTCGGCGGCGTTGGCGGGGATGGCGCTGTTTTTCGGCTACTACACGTCGGTGATGAGTGGCGTGGCAACGTTCACGCTGGCGGCCAACGCGGTGCTGGCGGTGGCGGCGCTGGTGTTCCTCGCGCGCAACCGCTGGGTGCCGATCACCTACGGCGCGGTGTTCGCGACGTATCTGGTGTACGCGTTGTGGGCGTGGAAGTTCAGCAACTGGCGCGAGCTGGAGGGACTGGTGTTCGACAAGGGTTACCTGTCGCCGGAAGAATTTCGGCTCCGAGCGGGATTCTTGTCGTTGTACTGGGGGCTGTTCACGCTGGGCGGTTTGTTCACGGCGCGTGACACGCTGCGCCCGGCGGAACGAACCGGGCTGGTGACGTTGAACAACGCGTTTCTGTTCGTGCTGTTCTCGATGTTGATGCACCACGCTCACCCGGGAGTGCAATGGCTCTTCCAATTCTGTTTCGCCGGGGCGGTGCTGGTGACGTCGGCGGTGGCGTACCAGCGGTATCAACCGGATCGCGGCTTGATGGACGCGTTGTTCCTGCAAGGCGTGGCTGTCGCGACGCTCGGGCTGATCAACCGCTTCACGGGCGTGCATCTCGTGGCGTCGCTGGCGGTGGAGAGCCTGTTCCTGTTGTGGTTGTCGCGGGCGATGAGCATGTGCTGGATAGCGTGGATTGGGCGCGCGGCGTTTGGCATGGCGGCGGTGTACGCGTGGAGCCGGTTGCCGCACTGGGATGACCCGATGATCTGCGGCGCGGCGTTCACGGCAGTGGTCGGGTTGGTCTGCGCGCGTGTGACGAAAGAGAACAAATCGGCCACGTCGCCGAGCGCGTTGTACTACGCAGGCGTCTCAGTGGTACTGGCGATGATCGCGGTGGGGCAACACTTCGATTGGTCGGTATTGCCGTGGGTGTGGCCCGTGTTGGCGTTGCTGGTGACGTTGACTGGCGTGCTGCTACGGACGCGAGAGACGATCTGGTTGGGCAACCTGCCGCTATTGCTGGCGCACATCAGCTATCACCTAGGGCGCGTGAACGAACGTGACTACACTCTCAACCAGTCGCTGTTGCTGATCGCCGTGACACTGGCGGTTGGCCTCGCCTTCTGGGCGCGCAAGCGCGACGACGCCGCGCTGTGGCCGTTCTCCATTGCGGCGGTTGGCGTGGGCTTGCTGGTGACGCTGGATTTCGTGCCGTGCCCGTGGCAGCCAGCGGTGTTCGCCGCAGAAGGCGCGGTGCTGGTATTGTCAGGGATGACGGTGTTCGTGTGGCTGGCGCTGGCGCCGCTTGCGGTCGCCACGTTCGTGCTGATGGGCCTGAAACGCGGGCGGATGGGACCGACGGTGACAGCGTGGTGCGAGGTCGCGCTCTCGTGGTTGTTCCTGTTGCTGAGCGCGCGTGTGCTGCGACTGCGGAGCGGAACGCTCGCGTTGTCGGAGTCGTCGCAGAAACTGTTGCGCATCGTGATCGTGACGCTGGTGACGCTGATGGCGTTGTTCGGGCTGCACAAGCTCGCGGTGCCGGAGTATCGGACGGTCGCATGGGCGATCGCCGGGTTCGTGTTGCTGGCGCTGGGGTTTGCGGTGCGAGAACGACCTTACCGTATCGCGGGCCTGATCGCGCTTGGCTTCAGTTTCGTACGCGTGATTTTCTACGACCTTGCGAAAGTCGAGACGCTCTATCGGATTCTGTCGTTCCTCGGGCTCGGCGCGATTCTGTTGGTGCTGGCGTTCCTGTACGCGAAGAACCGTGAGCGATTGTCGAAATGGCTGTGATTTCTCGCTGACGTTTTGTTTTCTGACGGCCGTCAGGCGCGCCGCCGGCGGCGCAACAGCAGCATCGTCAACAGCCCTGCAACCACAAGCGTCCCGGTGCTAGGCTCAGGCACGACGATAAGATCAAGGTTGTTGTTCTCCAGCGATAGGAAGCCGTTAAAGCCGATGATGCCGCCAATGGAGGTGAAGTTGGTGCCGCTACCTAAAAAGCCGGAAATGCTCGTCGCAGCGCTGACAAGAGTGTAGGTGCCGGTGCTCAGCCCATTGGGAGCGCTGAGGATAAACCAGTTCGTGTCCATAAAACCAGTCCAACTAAACTGGTTGGTGACGATGACAAGATCGCTAGCACCCGGCGCAAACAACTGGAAGACAAGGTGGGGGTTGTTTGTGAGGGTGAGATTGCCGACGGTGAGCGTGCCGATGGAGTTACCGGGGCTGAGTGTGCCACCATTCACGGTGACGCTCTGACTGACGGTGCCGGTGCCTGCGAGTGCGCCACCGCTGTTGATTGTGACGGCGCTGTTGGCAATCAAGCCATTGACGGCAAGTGTACCGCTGTTGACTGTGGTGGCACCGGTATAGGTGTTGGTGCCGGAGAGAACTTGCTCGCTGGCGCCATTTTTCGTGAGGCTGATGGCGCCGCCGATGATGCCGTCGTAGGTGGTGTTGCCGGAACCGTTGCTGATGGTAAGTGTGGCAAGCGTGGAACTGTTGGTGATGATCTCGCTGGAGTAGGCGGTGCCGCCATCAGCAATACTGGCCATGCTGAGGGGATGCCCGTTAAGATCCACAGTGGCTGCGCCCGAAGCTGCCACACCCATAACGAGAGCAGCGACATTGGTGAATGGATTGTCGACGCCAAGTTTGAGAACGGCGGTGTAATCGACAAGGACAGTGCCCATGCTGTTACCGGCCACGGCAACAACTCCGGTGTTTCCAGAGGCGCCACCAGTCAATTCAAACGTCGCGCTGCTGCCAAGGAGAATAGGCTTATTGGTAATGGTGAGGGAATGGCCGGCACCACCATTGAGGCTGATTGTAAAGCTGGGCACGTTGTTGGCGATACCGGTAACACCGCCCGTGATGGTGAGGCTGGTACCTTGAGAGGTGATACGAGCCGGTGCAGTGCCACTAAGCGTGATGAGGCCGCCGATGATGTTGTTACCGCTTAGGGCATCGATCGCACCATTGGCACTACCATCGCCGTTGATCGTGAGAGAATTGGTAATGCTGAGGCTGCCAGTGACGTTGAGGGTGGCGCCGCTGAGGACGTTGGCACTGCCAGTACCGAGGGCGCTGTTATTCTGGACTTGAAGGATGCCGTTGCTGATGGTGGTGCCGCCGGTGTAGGTGTTGGGGCCACTCAACGTCAGTGTGCCGGTGCCTTGAGCACTCAGAGCGCCATTGCCGGAAAGGATGCCGCTGAGGGTGATGTTGCCACCGGTGGTGTCGAAGGTGGCGGTACCGGGACCGGGGGAGTTGGTCAGGATCATCGGGGCGGAACTGGACCAGGCGGTTTGCGCGCCGATGGTGCCGCCGGAGAGTTGAATGGTGTTGTCGCGGCCGGTGCCGGTATTCAAAACGATGCCGCCGGAACCGATGTTGAGCACACCACCGGCAACATACACCTTACCGGTGCTGTTGTTCACAGTGGTCAAGGTAATCCCAGCGACGGTGGTGGTGCCGCCGTAGAGATACATGTAACCAGAATTTCCGCCGGCATTGCCCACGGTTACCTCGGCACCGGGAGCCGAAAACACACCGGTATTGGTTACAATCAAAGTGCCTTTACCACCATTAGCAACACCTCCGATAACGACATTAGTTGCGTCGGCAACCGCTGCACTTTGGACATACTGGCCACCGCTGACCGTCATCACACCAACGCAAGAGCCAGTGACCACAACGCCGCCGAGATAAAGATCGCCTAATTGATTGGAGAACACACCGCCAGAGATGTTCAGGTAGCCCACGCCTCCCGCCACATTCGCATTATGCGAAGCCCCACCAAGAGACAAGCGGTTATCCGCACCGGTGTAGGGGGCTAACACGACCCTGCCGCCCACCACGTTAATCGTTCCGGTGCCACCACTATACCCGATGCTATTATTTCCACCGTTTCCTAAATACAGGTAGCTATTGGAATACACATTGATTGTGCCACTGCCTCCGTTTTGGCCGAGGAGCCAACTGTATTGGGCACCGTTGTTATAAAAAGTCACCTGCGCGCCATTGGTCACATTAAGTGTGCCACTACTGCCATTGCCGTCTCCGATAAAGAGAGTACCAGAGGCCCCATTTAGGTAACCGGTACTATTATTGAAGGTCATGGTGCCAACGCCACCGTTGAAGCCAATATAGGTATTGGCACCGGCGTTGGAATTGGTAAACGCGCTGTTGACGATGTTGACCACTCCGGTCGCGCCAGGGTTGTTGCCAACATAGAAGTTATTTACAGCTCCCGTGTAGGCGAACAGAGCGCCGTTGGTGATGTTCATCGTTGCTTGTGAGCCACTGCTCAGCCCCACAGTCGTACTGGAGGTGGTGGACACTATTTTGCCGCCGTTGACGGTGAGGACGCCAGTGCC
Source organism: uncultured Verrucomicrobiota bacterium (assembly GCA_903825435.1). Classification (GTDB taxonomy): domain Bacteria; phylum Verrucomicrobiota; class Verrucomicrobiia; order Palsa-1439; family Palsa-1439; genus CAIKAP01. The sequence goes on along the minus strand of CAIKAP010000175.1, from coordinate 12,884 downwards.
ATCCACGGTGATGTCGCCGGTGCCGGTCCCGTTGCCGGTGGTGCTCTTCACGAGGAGGGTGCCCGCGTTGACGACGGTGCCGCCGCTGTAGGCGTTGGCGTTGGGCAACAGCAGCGTGCCAGCGCCGTATTTGACGAGAGTGCTGGTGCCGCTGACGTTGGTGATGGTGACGGTGTTGCCGGGATCGGCGACATCGAACCCGCCGTTGAGCGTGCCCCAGTTGCCTGCGTAGCAGTTGAGGTTGGTGATGATGGTGCCGGTGATTTGAAGGACACCACCGTTGAGCGTGAACGCGCCGACGGCAGGGAGATTGGTGTAGACGCCGATGGAGAGTGTGCCCGCGTTGATGACGGTGCCACCGCTGTAGGTGTTGGTGCCGCTGAAGACGACGATGCCGTTGAGACCGTTGATGACGACGTTGCTGTTGCCACCAATGGATCCGCCGTAGAGGAGCGTGCCACCACCACCGCCGAAGCGGTACGTGGTGCCGTAGGGGGTGTATTGGCCGTTGGTGAGGGCAGCGGTCTGGCCGCCGACAGCGCCGATGTAAAGGCTCGTATAGGTCATCCCGCCGCCACTGCTGAAGTTAAAGTTGACGTTGACGGCCTGATTGGAGTTGATGGCGTAGGAGCCGCTGCTGGCAAAGCTGACGTACTGGGTAAGGACGGTGTTGATGTTTTCGGTTTCGTTGAGGACGGCGAGCGCGCCGCCGGAGTTGATGAGGACGGCACCGGAGCCGATGTTGTTGGTAGTGGCTATTTGGAGGATGCCGCCACCGGTCGCAATGGTCGTGCCGCCGCTGTAGGTGTTGGTCCCAGTGGGAGCGAAGATGCCTACGCCGGCTTTGATAAGAGCCATCGTGCCAACGCCGTTACGAATCTGTCCGCTGAAAGTGCTGCTGCCGTTACCGATGCCGACCGTCATGGTGCTGGCAGTGGAGGACGTGTTCGTGATGACTCCGGTGCCGGTGAGTATGTCGATTTCTTCGCTTCGGCCATTGAAATCGAACGTACCGTTCATGTTGTAGACGCCAAAGTAAGAGCCGTTGTAAATCTGGTCACCGCCCGAGCCGGCGAGTTGCAAGGTCGCACCGGCGTTGACGCCCGAAATCCCCGCGACTGCATGCACGCCGCTCGCGCTGGGGCTCTTGGCCAACACGACGGCGCCGGTTTGCACATATAGCTCCAAATTCACATTATCGCCCACGCCGGAAAGCACCAATGTGCCAGGGCCACTGTTGGTGAGGTAGGCGGCGCCGTTATCGCTGCTGACGGCGCCGGTCAACGTGAAGGTATTACCAGCACTGGCACTGATAAAGCCCGGACTGGTGTGGTTAACGGTAAAGGCATTGCCGATGGTGAAGTTGCCACCAGCGCCGTTGGCCAGCGTGCCACCATTCATCGTCACCGCACCAGTGCCCAAGGCGTTGTTATTGCTCGCCACCAGAGTGCCGCCGCTGATGGTGGTGCCGCCGCCGTAACTGTTGTTGTTTGTCATGGTAAAGGTGCTGGTGCCGCTCTTGGTGAGGGCGCCGCCGCCGCCAATGGCACCACTGATTAGCATGTTATTGGCACTCGTGCCGGCAAAGTTGCCGGTGTTCACCAATGTGATGGGGCCAGAGTAGATGCCGTTGCCGAGGGAACTAACGCCTTGGAGGGTGCCGCCGTTTAAGACCATCGTGTTGGTGACATTGAGACTGCCGGTGTTGAAGCTAAGGTAGCCGGCATTGGAAATAGTGCCGGAGCCGAGAGCGTTGTTGTTCTGGATGGAGACGGTGCCAGCATTGATAATGGTGCCGCCGGTGTAGGCGTTCGCGTTGGTCAACAAAAGAGTACCGCTGCTGTTCTTGGCAAGGGCACCTCCGCCGCTGATCAGGCCGTTGACGGTGAAGGCGGGCTGGGAACCGCTGGCGATGTCCAGCGTATTGGTGGTGGCGGTCATTAGTTTGATCGTTCCATTCCAAATGCTGCCGTCTGCAGCAGTGGCCGAGTAGAGCGTGCCGTTGTTCATGACCATGGCGTTGGTAACGGTCAGCGCGGCGGTGTCGAACTTGAGGGTAGCGCTGTTGGTGATGATGCTGACGCCGGAACCGAGGGCTTTGGGGTCGGTGATTGTGAGGGTGCCCGCATTGATGAGAGTGGGGCCGTTGTAGGTGTTGGGGCTGCTGAGCAGGAGGGTACCGGCGCCGTTCTTGGTAAGGGAGCCGGTGCCGCCGATGGCATTGGTGACGGTAAGGGTGTTACCGGAGTTATTGATGTCCAAGCCGCCGTTGAAGCTGCTCCAGTTGACTGTGTAGCCGTTAAGGTTGGTGATGGTAGTGCCGGTGACTTGGAGGTTGCCGCCATTAAAGGTGAGTCCGGTGGTGCTAGGAAGGTTGGTGTAGACGGAGATGGAGAGTGTGCCGCCGGTCAGTGTGGTACCACCACCGTACGTGTTGGTGCCGCTAAGGGTGAGGAGATAGCTACCGTTCAGAGTCAGTCTACCGGGGCCACTAATATTGACACCGTTTAGTGAGACGGCGCCAGTGCCTGCACCTGCAAAAGTAGTGTCGTTGGAGAGGATCATACCACCTTTGGTGATGGTGATGGTTTGCAACCCGTTCTGGTTAAACTGCGGCGCGCCAGCGGCGCCGGTCAAGAAGACGAAGTTGGTGCCTGTACCGAGGTAAAGTGTGAGAGCGCCGGAGGCGGCATTGAAGTTGAGACGGTTCAACTTGAAGATTGGGTTCCCTGAATTGTTGGTGGCGGTGAAAGTGTTAGCGACGTTGAAGTTGATCCAGTAGTTACTGTTGCCGCCGGAAGTAGGGCCGCCGCCGCCGGTGTTGTTGGTCCAGTTACCGGTGGTACCCCACGCGCCGCCAACGGTGTTGGTCCAGAAAAAGTTGGTTTGGGCATGAAGTCCGGTGACGGCACCCATCATTAGCCACGCTGCAAGACTTCGCCTAAATTTCATATATCCGCCCTGTGTTTATAATTTTACGGATCTTATCTAAACGATGCGGAAGTGTCAACATCAACTTGTTCCGTTTAAAATGCCTTGGGAGGGGCGTTTTAAAAGTTGAGCTGGAACAGGCCGCTGACGGGGCGCTGTTTCAGTTCGGTGGGGCCGAGGTAGCCGCTCTGGTCGGTGTCGAGCTGTTTGAACAGGCTCATGCTGACGCCGGTTTTTTCCAGGCCGGCTTTCCATTCGTCGGCGCTGATCTTGCCGTCGTTGTCGGTGTCGAGCGAATCGAAATGCCGGCGGGCGTCGGGCGAAGTGTCGAGTTGCTGCCACTCGTCCCATGTGATGAAGCCGTCGTGGTTCTTGTCGGTCTTGGCGAAACCCTCGGCGCGCATGGTGCGGACGAACTCAGCGTAGGAGACCTTGGCCTTGTTGTCGCGGTCGGGCGTGTTGGTCGCGCAACCGGCGAGCATGACGGCAGCGAGAAGGCAGAGGAGCTTGTTCATGGTGACGCGACTATATCACGAGGCGCGTGCGAGCGTCCAGTCGAGGAATCGCGGGCACCAGCGTTTAAGAAAGGCGCCGAGTTTGCCGGGTGCGGTGAGGACGACTTCGCGTTTGCGTCGGACGCAGGCGCGAAGGATGGCGCGGGCGACTTTCGAGGGATGCCATCCTTTGATGGGGCCGATGCGGACAGGGCCACCGTAACGGACCTGGTTCTCGAAGAACGGCGTGTCGGTGTAGCCGGGCATGACGAGGATGACGTCAATGCCGGTGCCGCGCAGCTCGATGCGGAGCGAGTCGCTGAGGGCGCGGACGGCGAACTTGCTGGCGGAGTAGATGGAGTTGCGGGGCGTGGCGAGCACGCTGAGGACGCTGCCGACGTTGACGATCTGTCCGCTGCCTTGCTTCTTCATCTGCGGCAGAACCGCCTGCGTGCAGCGGAGGAGGCCGAAGAAGTTCACTTCCATCAGCCGGTGCGCGTCGGCGAACTGTGTGTCCTCGACGCTGGCGCGGATGCCGAACCCGGCGTTGTTGACGAGGATGTCCACGCGGTCGAACTTTGCGAGCGTGGTCTCGACGAGCCGGCGGACATCATCGTCGCGGGTGATGTCGGTGGGGACGGCGAGGATGCGGGGCCCGGCGAGTTCGCGGAGTTGGGCGGCGTTGCGGGCGGCGGCGACGACCTGCGCGCCGGCGGCGGCGAAGGCGAGGGCGGTCTCGCGCCCGATGCCGGTGGAGGCGCCGGTGACGATGACGATTTTGCCGGTGAATTTTTGCGCTTTCATTCTGGCGGAAAAGAGAATATAGGTAATCAGGGCGAGAGACAAACATGAATGCGACCAGTGCCAACCGAACGCCGTCGGTGCTCGCGATTGATGATGACGCGAACATCCTCGACATCATCAAGACCTACCTGGAAGCCGAAGGATTCACGGTGCAAGCCCAAACCGACCCGCAGCAGGGAGTGGCATGGTACGAGCAACGTTGGCGGGACGTGGATCTGGTGTTGCTGGACTACATCATGCCGGAGATGGATGGCGGAAAAGTGTTCGAGCGGGTGAAGCAGGTCAATCCGAACGCGCGCGTGTTGTTGTTGACGGCGTGCGACGATGTGGTGGCCAAGAAACTGTTTCAGGAAGGGCTGCGCGGGTACATCCAGAAACCGTTTTATCTGAATCAATTGGTGCGTGAGATCCGGGACACGATTGCGTCCCCCTAACCAACACAAAGGAGGTTTGCCATGGGCGAGCTGAGCCGGGTCAATATGGAGAAGTTGGTCGAGATCCATAAGGCGAACGATCCGTGGCAGGGCCATCTGTTGATCGGCTACCTGCATGACAACGGCGTGGAGGCGGCGTTTCAAGGGCTGCCGGCGATGCCGCTGGTTGCGGGCGAGTTGCTCGGCACCAGCGATCAGGTCTCCGGCATCTACGTGCTGGAACACGACGCTGCGCGGGCGCGGGAACTGGTCAACGAGTTCTTGTCTTCCGAAAACATCGAGACGGCCTCCCCCGAGAGGCCGCGTCTGGACAAGGAACGCATCGCCGAACTGCGCGGCGCGTTGCGCGAGGAGCGGCAGACGTTCGAGTTCCTCGGCTGGGCGGCGGTGGTGTTCTTGGCGGCGCTGGCCGTGTTGTGGGCGATCTGGCCGGTCTGGCTGAAGACGGAGCCGCCGTCGCCGTTCTATCGGTGGACGGGCGTGGTGTTGCTGGCGCTGGCGGCGGTGTTCGCCGGCAACTACGCGGGCCGGCACAACCGGCAGTAACTCAACCGATTCGTCCGCGGAAATACTCGATGGTCCGGCGCAGGCCGTCTTCGAGGCCCACCTTCGGCTCCCATCCGAGGAGTTTCCTCGCGAGCGTGATGTCGGGCCGGCGTTGTTTTGGGTCGTCCACGGGAAGCGGTTTGCGGATGACGCGGGATTTGCTTCCGAGAAGTTTGCGGACCAGCCCGGCGAATTCGAGGATGGTGAATTCGGTCGGGTTGCCAATGTTGACCGGCTCGTGGTACTTCGCTTGCGAGAGCCGCCAGATGCCATCAATCTCGTCGGTGACGTAGGTGAAGCTGCGCGTCTGCGAGCCGTCGCCGAAGACGGTGAGCGGTTTTCCTTTTAACGCCTGGCCGATGAAGGCGGGGACGACGCGGCCGTCGCGCAGGCGCATCCGCGGGCCGTAGGTGTTAAAGATGCGGACGATCTTGGTGTCCACGCCGTGGTAGCGGTGGTAGGCCATCGTCATCGCTTCGGCAAACCGTTTTGCTTCGTCGTACACGCCGCGCGGGCCGATGGGGTTGACGTTGCCCCAGTAGGTTTCCTTTTGCGGATGCTGGAGCGGATCGCCGTAGCATTCGGAAGTGGAGGCGAGGAGGAAGGTGGCGCCCTTAGCCTTGGCGAGGCCGAGGCAGTTCATCGTGCCGAGCGAACCGACTTTGAGTGTCTGGATCGGCAGTTCGAGATAATCAATCGGGCTGGCCGGTGAGGCGAAGTGGAAGATGTAGTCCACGCAGCCGGGCAGGTAAATGTACTGGGTGACGTTGTGCTTGATGAAGGTGAAGCGCCGGTTGCCGGCGAGGTGGGCGATGTTGTCGGTGTTGCCGGTGAGGAGGTTGTCGAGCGCGATGACGCGGTGGCCTTCGGCGAGGAGACGGTCGCAGAGGTGCGAGCCGAGGAATCCGGCGCCGCCGGTGACGACGGAGACGGGTGTTTTGTTCTTGGTTGCCATAAAGGTCAGTGCGCGCCAAAGCCGCTGAGGACGACGGGGATGGTACGCGCGAGGATTTTGAGGTCGAGCCAGAACGACCATGTGTCAATGTACTGGAGATCGAGTTTCATCCACTGGTCGAAGCTGAGTTTGTTGCGGCCGTTGACCTGCCAGAGGCAGGTGAGGCCGGGTCGCATGGAGAGGCGGCGGCGTTGCCAGGTGTCGTATTTCTCGACCTCGGTGGGGATCGGTGGACGGGGACCGACGAGGCTCATCTCGCCCTTGAAGACGTTCCAGAGCTGGGGAAACTCGTCAATGCTGGTCTTGCGAAGGAACCGGCCGACGGGGGTGATGCGTGGGTCTTTGCTCATCTTGAAGACGGGGGCGGACATTTCGTTGAAGGCTTCCAGTTCGACGCGGAGCATCTCGGCGTTGTCCACCATGGAGCGGAACTTGTACATGGTGAAGAGTCGCCCGTGTAGGCCGCTGCGGCGTTGCCGGAACAAAACCGGACCCGGCGAAGTCAAACGAATGACGAGAACGGTGGGCAGCATGACCAGCGGACCGATGATGAGCAGGCCCAACGCGGAGCCGACGATGTCGAGTAGGCGTTTAGTGACGAGTTGCCAGGAGATGGCGGGCGTGGTGCGGAAGACGAGGATGGGTTTACCGTGGAAATCGGCGATGGAGGCGTGGGCGATGGCGGTGTGGACGAAGTCAGCAACGAGCCATGTTTCGACGCCTTCGATCTCGCAGGCGAGGATGGCGGTTTCGACGTCGTCGAAGTAGGTGCGGGCGACGTTGAGAATAACGCAGGCGATGGGCTGGCGATGGAGCAAGGCGGGCAGTTTGCGCAGTGAATCCGGGGTGGCTTCCAGTTTGTCGATAACGGTCATGTCCCATTCGGGATGTTCAGTGAGCAGCTTCTCGAATTCCGTGTTTCGCTCCACCGAGCCCACCAGCAACACGGCGCGCGTAGAGGCATCCCGACGCGAGTTGGATTGGAGATAGGCGCGGAACAGGGCGTCCTTGGCGGCGAGCGCGAACACGCTGAAGAGGGCAAACAGGACGATGAAACCGCGGCTAAGCATGGTCAGACCCAGGAAATACATCGCCACGATGACGATCAAGGCGCAGATCGATGCACTCTTCAGTAGGATCCATAATGTCTGTTGCGTGCTGGTGTGGAACAGACGCGAATAGAACCCGTTCACATCGAGCAGGAATGGGTACAGCGGCAGGATGATCAGGTAGAGCCACTTGTACTGGTTGAATGAGGCGACGGTGACGAAGCTGTCCGGAAAATGAACCGCCAGTTGTACGCGCAGGGTGTGGGCAATCCAAAAGACAACCGTAATCACCAGCGCGTCCAGAAACTGGTGCAGCTCAATGTAGATGTCGCGTTGCTGATTGGGCATGAGCGGTGGTTTAGTTGTTGGGTTGCGGGCGTAGCTGCGGATACAACTGCTCCACGAAACCGCTCAATTGCCGCATCGTGTCAGCTTGGGCGCGTGCCAGCGCCTCGCTGGTCTGCTCGGGGCGCACGGAAGCGGCAATGAGGATGTACGCCCAGCGATGGTTGCGGTTCTGCAGGATGCGGTCTTTAGTTGTCCAGAGGATGCGCTGCCAGTGGTAGGGTGTAACACGGTCTTTGCCGACAAACCAGTAGACGAAGATTGCGCGGGCCGAACGGTTCGAGACGGTCATCATCACGTTGTGTACGGCGTCCATCCGCATGACTTTTAGTTTTCCGCCTTCCATGGTGGGGCTGCGGATCGTTTCGACTTTTTCCTGCTGGATGTTCCAACCTTGGCCGGGCAAGCAGAGTTCGGGACGGTGAATGCTGGTCACATCGCGCCCTGCCACAATCACTGAACAGGTTATGTCACTACCTTCCGTATGGGTGTAACGGCGGCGAAGGCCTGCGGTGTCGGGCGGCAACACTTGCTTCTCCGCTTCACTCAACCCCTCAATGGTGCCGCCGGTCCATTGGCCGATCGTGTCGGGCAGACAGGGTTGACCGTTGACCATGCGGATGCCCGGCTCCGACGCTTTCGTCACGTCGGAGGTCAGGGTAGTCAGCACGACAGTCACACCTAGAATGACCACGATTAAGGCTAGTTGTTTGACACTCAGTCCGCGTGTTACTGCCGGCGCCGAGGTGGGTTGTGGAGGCGGGGCTTCATTCATGGGGGTAGTTCATGTAGTGGCACCCTGTGGTGAAACGGGTTTGGTCCAGTGACTCCAAATGCGGCTGTACGGCAGATCTAACAGCCAGCCGATAAACACCATCAGCGACAAGGCCACCCCAAACACGATGTAACCGGAGTAATCATGATAGGCCCGTAGCGATACCTCTTGTCCGTACGCCTGCGCCACCAATGCAATCGAAATCACCCGAGCCATGTTGCCTAGCACAGCCAACGGAATGGCGCTCAGGAACAAGAGCCAGCGTTTCCATTGCACATGTTGTGTCACGTAGGCATACGCCGCCGTGACCGTCGTCAACGCCATCAGCGAACGGATACCACTGCAAGGTGCCGCCACGTCGAAGCGGAACACGGCAGAGTAGATGCCTGTACCGACACGTTGAGTGGCAATGCCTAGCACGTTCAACACCAACGACGAACTCCATGCCATCAGGTGCTGTAGGGGTAGCCCCACTCGCTCCTCGAGAAAGTTCAAAGGAATCATCAAAAATAAGAATGAAATAGGGAAGAACAGCACCCGAAACACCCGACGGCCCGCCAATACCAACACAAACCCGTACAGCAAAACTACAAATGAGATCACCACCGTACGGGGTTCAACACCTTTGATCCCCGCGTAATAAAGCATCATTGCCAAAACAACCAACTCCATTCCGCGCCACTGCGGACGGATCGTTTGTGTCATTAGTTCCTGACGTTTCCACCAAACCAGACCAGCCGCGATCAGCGGGATCAACGGACCATGCGAATAGTGGGAAATATTTCTCCAATGTCCGACCAACCATTGATAGGTTGTCATATCAAGACCAACTCGCTGCCCCCAATACGCGTAATACACCAATCCCATAAGCACCACCCACAATGCGTACTTTACCCAATCAAAGGAAGTTGGCGTGTTCTTTACAGATGACATCGACAGAATCTTGCTCATGCGATACAAAGTACTAATAACGTTGTAGTCTAATGACTCGGCTTGCCTAAGTCAAATACACCGCCGACCCAACGTAACATCTCAACCACTGAGGCGCTTGCCAACAGAATCCACAAGCTGTCCAAAGGCATACGGAAACGGGTGCATGCGGTCATCGGAAGATAAACCAACGTCAGTCCCACAATCACGCCATGAACCACCCAACTCGCCCGGGTTCGACGCCAAGCCAACACCACACCAATCAAACCAAAGCCAAGTACCGGGTAAAAACTGGCGGCAGCAATCAACCTATTCCGTGCGTTTGTGGTCTCATTTTTGGACAACGTCCTCGAGAAAGCTGAGTACAAGGTAATCAAACGCCTATAACTCTGTTTCAGGAACTCCTGCGGATGCGCAATCAACCAACGGCGTCCCTCCGCAGCAAAACGATGATCTCCTTCGACTTCATCAAGCTGCCCCACTTCTGCCTGTAATTTCTCCACGCACTTGATTACCTTCTCCCGCTCCACAGTCCCCAGACAAGCAACGCGTTCCTTCCACAAATCCCCAAACGGTATCAAGTGTCGATCATCCGCGTCTCCTTGCGACACCTCATTGTTGCCGCGCCAGAGATGAAGGCCGCTTCCTGTCGATATTAACACAAAATGACGAAATACCATCGCGTTTCGCACTGTCCATGGCAACACCACTGCTCCCGCAGCCAACAAAAAAAACAACACTTTCAGCCGTCTTCGTGCACCGGTTGCTTTCCAACCCACATAAGCCAACACAAATGGAGCCACCCCCAGTGCCACTGGACGACACAATGCTGACAACCCTAATAATACACCACCCACCACTAACCACGCATTCTGCTGCACCTGCTGCCACCGCACGAGACAAAAAACCATCATGCTCAGCAAGACCGCAAACATGTGTTCCGCATAGAACAGTCCCGAAAGGTAGATCAGCTGAGGATACAACGCCACTCCAATGCCAGCTAAAAGTCCAGTTGTGCGATTGAATAAAATCGATCCGATCCCAACGATCGACAAAACCAACAGAACCCCACCAGTAATCCCCTGGCAAATCCTCGCCGCCCGGTAATCATGCCCAAACACCGCATAAACCGCCGCCATACACCCCGGTACAAACGGCGTCGCCCGATACGCCGACGACTCATAACACCCCGTCTGCACCAACTTCCATGCAATCTCATCGTGCACATGTTCATCCGCCCATGTTGGCGCTTGATTACCCAAGCTCCACGCATACACAACCCGCACGAATACGGCCACTGCTACCACTCCAAGCCACCAGAGGTGAAATCTTGAACTCGCAGTTATGAAAGTCTCGCTCTTCACTGTTCCCCACTAATCGAACACTTCTCTGAATGCAACGCAGAAAACACCGCGAACCGACCTGCATCCAACTTCAGATAAAAACGCCGCAGACCTTCCGGCCGCTCCGCCATCCGACGCGCCACACACTCCGGCGGCAACTCACCCAGCCGATCCGCCTTGTACCGCCATGTGTCCATGCCAGTCACCAGACAACCAGCGTCGTACACGAAATACTCCGCCCCGTACTTCCGCGCGAATGCCGCCAGTTGCTTCTCGCTCCCGTACAGCGCCGCCAAAAACTCCCGGTACCGTTCCCGGATCGGCCGGTTCTCGAACTTCGAGTGCAACACCGTCGCCCGTCCAGTCTCCGCCCACCACACCGGCGACTCCGACACGCTCGACAACAACACCGCGTTCGTCGCCGTGTGTTCCCGCAGCCACCCCACCACCGGCCGATACACTTCCGGCCGCACCGGCCTTCGATCAAGCGGCTGCCAATCCAACACCGCCAACTGCCACGCCGCCGCCGCGACCGCGACCAACTTCCATCCACGCTGTTGCGCCGCCACACCCGCCGCCAACACCGCCGCCGCCGGCGCGAGAAACGTAAAATACCGCACCACCATCCACGCCAGCGGCACGAGCAACACCACGAAAACCACAAACACCAGCTTCCACGCTTCCTTCCGACAACCCAGCCACACCGCCGCCACCGCCAGCGGGCCGCACCACATCAAGTACCGCCAGAAATCCGCCGGCGCCGCCGTATTGAACGCACCTTCCCACAAACACCGCGCCTCCCACGGCAATAGCGACGGCTCCGCTGGCTTCACACCAAGAAACCGGAGCTTGTAGAAAAACATTTGGTACACGTGTGCGTACTCGCCGTACGACGTCTGCAACAGCGCGCCCGCAGCCAGCAATACCGCCAGCGACCCGGCGAATACCAGCAACGCCTTCCTCCGTCCGCCGTTGATCCACACCGCTAGCGACAACGCCAGCAACGCGCACATCGTCGGCGACAAATAAAATTGTTTTGCCCGCAACACCGGCACCGCGACCGTGCCGATCAGCAACGTAAGCACAAACCAAGGCCGCCGCGGCGTCTCACCTCGGCCGAGGTACACCAACACCGTTGCGCCGACACCGACCGCCAGTACGAACTGCGTCAGGTGCCAACTCGCCAGCGCCGCCAGCCACCACAACGCCGCGCCGACCTCCCACCGCGCGCGTTTCTCCTCCTGCCACATCCGCACCGTTGCCCACAACGCTAGCACGATCAGCGGCAGCGCGAAATCCTCGCGGAGAAAAAGATTCTTCACCGTCCGTCCGTAACTCGGATACAGCGCCGCGTACAACACCGCCGCCATCAGCCCGGTAAAATCACTTCGCCATAACGCCCGTGCCAGCAGGAACAGCCCGAACAACGTCAAGCTACCGACGATGCAGTCGTACCATACGACCCACACGTGAAACGGTATACCCGGCCTCAACCACCGGTACAACACGCCCACCGGTACCTCCATCGCAACAGTGAACTCTGCCCAGTCGTTGATCTCGTCGGGATGCTGGACGCTGCGGTCGTGCGCGAGTTGTCCCCAGTCCGACACCGGATGCTCGGCGAAAAACTTGGCGAAACCGTACTGGAACGCGAACTCGCTCCAGAATTGTCCCACCTCGTCGCTCGCATCCCAAGTCGGGTTGGAGAAAATCTTCCTTGTCTTCAGTGCCACGTGAAAAACGCACAGCGCGGCCACCATCGCCAGACAGATTCCAAATCGCCAACGCGCGTTCATCGTGGCGGCATCTTACCGCAATCACCGCCCAGCGGCCAAGTACAGTTGCAGGCCGATTCGCGATGTCCCGATTTTGTTTCAGGAACATAATGCAAGTTCAGCCTTGATTTCAGCATCTGCGCGCACTACAAACCTATGGGTAAGACGTTTGGTTGCTACAGAGTTGTGCTATGACGAAGGCGATTGGCAGTTCTCAGATGGCCGGATCAAACTGTGGGTTATCGCAAAGGTACGGCAAGGGCGACCACGGGCGGTTTGTTTTCTCATTACATTTGACGTTCTTGCAAAACTCGCTTTTGCGGGCTTTTTCGGCGATGGATTTGAACGGGATGCAATGGGAAGCGTCTCAGAGTTATGCATGAACTGACCGCGATCTTCCACCATCTTCAACGCCATCTTTTCCCTCCACTCGAAGACGAACTCGGGCCGCTGACGGCTTTGGATCAGCAGTTCTGCGAAGTGGTCTCCCTGACGGCACTGGG
>CAIKAP010000174.1 GCA_903825435.1 uncultured Verrucomicrobiota bacterium | reverse complement strand
TCGAGTGTAGGGAAAAGATGGCGTTGAAGATGGTGGAAGATCGCGGTCAGTTCATGCATAACTCTGAGACGCTTCCCCTTGCATCCCGTTCAAATCCATCGCCGAAAAAGCCCGCAAAAGCGAGTTTTGCAAGAACGTCGACAGTCACGAGTATCCGATGGGAACTGCGGCAAATGATCAATCCCGAACGCGCACGGATCAGTCAAGATTTTTTCAAGACAGGCCCGGGCGAGTACGGCGAGGGGGGCCAGTTCATCGGCCTGCCCGTGCCGCAGGTTCGTAAACTGGTAAAGCAATACCGTCAGTTGTCGCTAAAAGAAACGAAACTGTTATTGTGGTCGCCGATCCACGAAGAGCGGTTGTTGGCGTTGCTGATTTTTGTGGATGCGTTCGCAACGGCTGGCGCGGCTAGGCAGCGGCGCATTTATGAGACATACTTACGGAGCACCCGTTACATCAACAACTGGGATTTGGTGGATTGTTCGGCGGCGCAGATCGTCGGCGCGTTTCTGTCGGAGCGAAGCAGGGCGCCGTTGCGGGCACTGGCGCGGTCGGCTAGTCTTTGGGAACGTCGGATCGCAATCATCGCGACATTTCACTTCATTAAGTGCGGCGAGTTTATGCCGACGTTGACGATTGCCCGGCAATTATTGTGCGCCCGTGAGGATTTGATTCACAAGGCGTGCGGCTGGATGTTGCGCGAGGTCAGCAAGCATGACCAACCAACAGCGGAGCGGTTTCTGCGGACTCACTACCGGCAGATGCCGCGCACGATGTTACGCTACGCTATCGAGCGGTTTTCGGAGACAAAACGGAAATGTTACCTTCGTGGTTTGATTTGACCGTGGGCGCTGTTAGAGCGCACAAAACTAAGAGGAGAGTAAACGTCAGTACTGTCTGGCCGTTAGTTGGTGTGATTTTGTAGATATGTTGATCTTTGCAGGTCAAATGCCGGTCTGGTAGTGTGAACGATTTGAATCCGTCGTGCCTTTGTCCGGTATGCCCACCACTATTCTGCGGTCATGCACTCCGTCAAATTTGCCTTGGCCCAACTGACCTATCTGAAAGTTTGAACGACATCAAAGCCTGCCTGCGTTCGCCCCGCCAGCAACTCTACCATCTGGGACTGCGCGGCGAGGTGTCCCGCCCCCCCGACCGACGCCAACAAAACCCGCGATTGGCGCCTCTACGCTGGCCCTTCGCAGCTTTCGGAACTACTGAATTCGCATCCTTTTCTTCTGTGAAAAGCTCGACTTCTGCCAATTATGATCCGTGAAGAACTGTTTTTTCAGTGGCATACTCCTGGGGTGCGTGCTAGTGTCAGTATGTATGGTTAAGAGTAGGCGGGTTAGCCAAGTGGTAAGGCGGGAGTCTGCAAAACTCCTATGCGTCGGTTCGAATCCGACACCCGCCTCCAACTCTAACTGCTTGTGCAGCAAAGAGCTTGGAGACGAGCGGTCCAGAACGGACACCAAAACGGATACCAGTTTTCCTACTCCGTAACGATTCAGCGTAACGGGCGTTTACTCGCCCACTACTCGCTAACGTAGCGGATTCGGTCTCGGTTATCCATCTCTTTCCAAAACCTCATCCGCCTTTACATTCTCGATGAGGTCGACGGCGGCGTGGGGGCCGCCCGTTTCTACCACATCCACATTACCTGTCCGTAGCTTACGCTAGCCGGAACGCGCGCCTCGCGCTAGATTGCGCGCGTGGACAACCAACCTGACATCCTGCGCTACCAACGCGACCGATCCCTCGCGGACGCGCCCGTATTCAGTGTCGGCCTCCAACTTCGTCTCCCCGACAACACAAAAGTCTATCTCGCGCTCGGCGCCACCGAGTTCACACTGACTTTCAGCGACGACACCGCGCTCCACTACGACCTACAAAGACGGTTCACCAAGCTCGTCACGCTCGCCGATTACCACCGTCGCTCGCTCTCCGGGAAAATCCTCCACACCGTCAAAGCCGATGGCATCCACCGGAGTATCGTTAGCGACGACGTTGTCGAGCTGGCAAACAAGTGCGTCCTCGCCGTCCAACGGGCCTTCGACACCGCCGCCGTCGAATTCGCACGACCGGGAAATGCTCCGGATTTGTTCCGGCCGCTCCTCGATCTCGCCGCGCACTTCGACATCGCCGCCTCGCGCGCCGACGCGGCCCGTTTCCGGACGTTGTACCGCGACGTCGCCATCCTGCCGCCGGACCAGTACAACGCGATTGTGTTCCAAGCGACGGAAGGCTGCGCGTACCGGGGCTGTCTGTTCTGTGATTTCTACCGGGACCGTCCGTTCCGCGCGAAAACGCCGGAGGAATTCGCGGCGCATGTTGACGCCGTCGTCGCCTTCCACGGTAAAACTCATCGCAACTCAATTTTCCTCGGCGAAGCCAACGCGCTGACGTTGCCGCACGAGACGCTGATGGAGATGTTGCGGATTCTGCGGGCGCGGTTTGATCTTCCCATCAGTTCCTTCGTTGACGCTTTCACGAAGCAACCGGATTTCGCTGCGCTCGGCCTGAGTCGCGTGTACGTCGGCATGGAAACCGGTGACGACGATCTGTTGCGCTGGCTCCGCAAACCGGCAACGGCGGAGAGCGTCACGGCGACAGTCACCGCGGCCAAAGCGGCGGGGACATCGGTTGGCGTAATTGTGTTGCTCGGTGCGGGCGGGGAGAGGTTTGCGGCGTCACACGTGCGGGAGACGGTGCGCGTGCTTAACGCGTTGCCGCTCGGTAGAGGCGACTATATTTACTTTTCGCCGCTCGTCGTGAAACCGGGAAGTGCCTACGAAGCGCCGTTGTTGTCACCGGAACAAATATGGAACCAAGAGCAAGCGTTGCGCACCGGGCTGAAGTTTTTTTCGAAGCCCTATGTGGCGCGGTACGACATCGAGTCATTCGTTTATTGACCGGCGCATTGACTTTGTGCGGTCTTTGGGCATCATGTGCGCGATTGACATGAAGACGCGTATTTTCATCATAAGCCTGTGTCTGGCGGCGACACTGTCACAGGCCGCCGAATCCAACCATGTGATCCGCTCGATGAGTTTGCGGTCGTGCATCGAACACGCATTGGCCGACAATCTCGAAATCCGCTTCGAGCGGATCAATCCCGGCATCGCTTCCTGGGGCGTCGTCCAGCAGCAAGGTGTGTTCGACCCGGCATTCGTTGCCGCGGCGAACTACAACGATTCCTCCATGCCGCTGCTCTCGGGCGGCACCAGCAACGAACGTCAGTTTAGCCCCAGCCTTGGCCTGACCGGCGTGTTACCAACGGGTACCGGCTACGGCCTCTCCGTCGCCGACTCCCGCACCGGCGGCAGCAGCATCAATGGCACCGGCATCAGTGATTACACCTACACCGGCGCCGCCACGCTCACGCTGACCCAACCGTTGTTGAAAAACTTCGGGCTTGATCCAAACCTTGCCCAGATCCGCGTCGCCCACACGAAACGCGACATCGCAATTCAAAATTTCGCGCAGCTTGTCATGAGCAAAATCAGCGCCGTCAGTAAAGCTTACTGCGAACTCGTCTTCGCTATTGAAGATTACAAAGCCCAACTGGAAAGCCTCACCCTTGCCCGCCGACTCCTCGACGAGAATCGCAAACGTGTCCAGGTCGGCGTGCTGTCGCCGTTGGACGTGACGCAGGCCGAGGCCGGCGCGGCGGAACGCGAGGAAGCTGTCATTATTGCCGAGCGCACCATTACCGACAACGAAAACATCCTCAAGCGGCTCATTGCGTCCGATGTCCGTAGCTTTCAGGGCGTCTCGCTTCAGCCGACTGATTTTCCGCTGCTCGAAATCATCGACACCGATGTCGCCCGCAGCACGCGCACCGCGCTTGAACAACGCCCCGAGTACCGGGCCGCCGTCAAGTTCATAGAACAACAACACATTCTTGTTGAGTACAACCGCAACCAGCTCTGGCCTGAACTCGATCTGCAGGGCAGCTACGGGATGAACGGCCTTGCCTACAGCGGATTTCACACGCTCACCTCCCGCCAGCTTGGCCAGGACAATCCCGCCTGGGGCGTCGGCCTCTCCATCAGTTTCCCGCTCGGCAACCGAAAGGCCCGCGCCAACTACAACATCGCCCGGCTCGACCGCGAACAAGCGCTCATCAGCCTCAAGCAACTCGAACAGAACATCGTCGTCGAGGTTGATAACGCCGTCCGCCTTGTCCGCACCAACCTCAAGCGCGTCGAAGCCACGCGTGTTGCCAGCCGTCTGGCGCGCGAATCCCTCGCCGCTGAGGAAACCAAACTTCGCGCCGGCACCTCCACTAGCTTCCTCGTCCTTCAAGCGCAATCCCAGCTCGCCACCGCGCTTTCCGCCGAACAACGCGCCCGTGCGGACTACAGCGAATCTCTCGTTGCCCTAGCGTTGTCGGAAGGCACCATCCTTCAGAAGAACAACATCGTGCTAGACGAGAAGTTCTGACCTAATGCATCCGATTCTCTTCCGCCTCGGCCCGCTCGACATCCACACCTACGGCGTGCTGGTCGCTGCCGGGTTCCTGCTTGGCCTGACCATCGCCGGACGGCGCGCGCAGAAGGAAGGGCTTGCCCCGCGCCACGTCAGCGACCTCGGCATCTGGCTCATTGTGGCCGGCATGGGAGGCGCCAAGGTCTTCCATATTGTTTTCTTTTGGAACGAATTCATCAGCGCTTGGCGCTGCGGGGGGCTACGCTCCTTGCGTGAGGGCTTTGTTTTCTACGGCGGCTTCCTCGGCGCCATCGGCGCCACTATCTTCTTCGCTTACAAACGACGGCTGCCGCTCTGGAAAATCGCCGACGTCTGCGCCCCGCTGGTGGCGTTGGGACACGCGTTCGGGCGGCTCGGCTGTTTCTTCAACGGTTGCTGCTACGGCAAGCCCTGCCACCTGCCGTGGGCCGTGAAATTCCCCGACAACCACCTCATGCACAGCACGACGGTGCATCCGACCCAGCTCTACGAGGTACTCGGCAACCTTACGCTGTTCGCGGTGCTGAGCGCACTCTACCGGCGCAAGCGGTTCGACGGACAGATCTGGTGGTGGTACGTGCTCGCCTACGGCGCACTGCGGTTCACCATCGAGTTTTTCCGTGGCGACTACGAAGTCCACTATCTCGGCGTCTTCACCATCGCCCACATCATTGCCGTGGCGCTGATGCTCGTTGCCGCCGTCGGTCTGTGGGGCACAACCTGCTGGCGCGGAGACAAGCGGTGACTCGCAAGTTCATGCGCGAAGCCATCCGCCTAGCCGAGCGCGCCGTCCGCACCGGCACCGGCGGCCCGTTCGGCGCCGTCGTGGTGCTTCGAGGAAAAATTATCGGGCGCGGCCAGAACCGGGTGTTGGCCGACAACGACCCGACGGCACACGCCGAGGTCAACGCCATCCGCGCCGCCTGCAAACGGCTGCGCCGGTTTTGTCTCGATGACTGCGAGCTGTACACCAGTTGCGAGCCGTGCCCGATGTGTCTGGCCGCGATCCAATGGGCGCGCCTGCGCCGGGTCCACTACGCCGCCACGCGCCACGACGCCGCCCGCGCCGGGTTCGACGATGCGCGTTTCTACCGCGAGATGACCGTGCCGATGCGTCAAACTCTCCGCGCGGAGTCGCTCCCCACATTCGTCGCCTGGGAGCAGAAGACGGACAAGACGCCGTATTGATGTTCCGGTTTTGTTCCGGCCGCCCGGCGTGAAAAGAAAAGTTGCAAAGGTCGACGGGCAATCCTATCGTGGCGCGGTAACTTTGGAGGATGCCTTGAGAACCGCGATCTATCCTGGCAGTTTTGACCCGATCACCAACGGACATCTGGACGTGGTGTGTCGGGCCGCCGCTTTGTTTGATCACGTCATCATCGCCGTGGCCGAAAACGCAGAGAAACATCCGCTGTTTACCTCCGACGAGCGGGTCGCGCTGGTGCGGACCGCGATCCGGGGCATCAAACGGGTGTCGGTGGACCAGTTCGACAGTCTGTTGGTGGATTACGCCCGCCGCAAAAAGGCGATTGCCCTCGTGCGCGGGCTGCGGGCGGTGTCGGATTTCGAGTACGAATTGCAGTTCGCGCTGATGAACCGCAAGCTGGCGCCCCAAGTGGAGACGATTTTCCTAGCGCCGAAGGACGAGTACACGTTTGTCAGTTCGCGGCTGGTCAAGGAAGTCGCGCGGCTCGGCGGCGACATCGGCCGGTTCGTGCCGCGCGAGGTGAAGGCGGCGTTGCGGAGGAAGCTGGCACGGTGAAGATCAACGTCAAACGGATTCCTGTCGACGGCGAGGATTTAACAGGAAGTGAGCCGCCGGAGATTTTGGAGTTGAGCGATACGGACGTGTTGTTCGAGCGGCCGGTGACGTTCGATTTGCACGCGCAGTTGCAGGGGCATTCGCTGCTGGTGACGGGCCGGCTGCGGACGGAGGTGACGTTGCGGTGCAGCCGTTGTCTGGAGGTGTTCCGACAGGCGCTGGTGGTGGGGCAGTTTGTGGTGCTGCAGGAGTTGCAGGGGGAGGATTTCGTGGACTTGACGCCGCAGATGCGTGAAGATATCATCCTCGAACTTCCTCAACGGGCGCTTTGTCAACCAGACTGTAAAGGGTTGTGCGCTGTTTGTGGGAAGGATTTGAATGAAGGCGCCTGCGGCTGCAAGGTGAAAAAAGAAGACTTGCGGTGGCAGGCGTTGAACCGGTTGAAACTTAAGTAGGAGAATCTCACATGGGTGTCCCAAAACGCCGAATGTCCAAGATGCGCCTGCGCACACGCAAGGCGTCGCACCGGCCTGTCGCGCCGGGCTTGTCGAAGTGCGCGCAGTGCGGCGCCCAAGTGCGTCCGCATCGCGTTTGCCCTTCCTGCGGCTATTACAAGGGCCGCCAGGTTATTTCCGTAAACGCCGCCTAAAAACCGTTCCCGATGAAGATCGCCGTTGATGCGATGGGGGGGGATTTTGCGCCCTGCAACATCGTGGCGGGTGCGGTGGACGCCCTGCGTGAGCAGGATTGTATCACCCGCCTGTTTCTGGTGGGCGACTCCGCCCGCATCGAGGCCGAGCTGGCCAAGCTTGGCCAGCGTGACCCGCGCATCGAGATCGTCCATGCCAGCGAGATCATCGCCATGGACGACCCGCCCGTGCAGGCTGTCCGTCGCAAGAAGGACAGCTCGATGTGCCGCGCCATCGACATCGTTAAACACGGCGACGCCGACGCGATTCTCTCTGCGGGCAATACCGGAGCGCTTCTGACAGCGGCGCACTTGAAACTGCGCACGCTCCAGGGGGTGGACCGCCCCGGTCTTGCCTGCTTGATACCTGCACGCGGCAACGTCTTCGTCCTCATGGACGCCGGCGCCAACCTCGAACCGCATCCCATCAACCTTGTCCAGTACGCCGTGATGGGCAGCCTCTATTCGCAGCAGATCGTCGGCTACAAACGCCCCCGCGTCGCCGTCTTTTCCCTCGGCACCGAGGAAATGAAAGGCAACGAATTGACGCTGGAGGCCCATCGCATCCTCAAACAATCCGACCTGAATTTCATCGGCAACATTGACGGCCACGACCTCTTCGCCAACGTCGCCGATGTGATCATCGCCGACGCCTTTGTCGGCAACGCCGTCCTCAAAGCCTGCGAAAGCACCGCGCGCCTCATCGGCCACTGGCTCAAGGACGAACTCAAGAAAAACCCGCTCCGCATGTTTGGCGCGCTATTGGCCGCCGGCGCATTCAAAGCCCTCAAACGCAAAGCCGACCCTGACGAATACGGCGGCGCCGTCCTGCTCGGCGTCAACGGCATCTGCATCAAGGCCCACGGCGCCAGCTCACCCAAGGCAATCAAAAACGCCCTCCGCGTCGCCGCCCAGTGCGTCGGAGGACAATTCAACGAACACATCGTCGAGGAGATGAAGAAACTTCATGACAAACTCCAACAAACCGAATCTTCGCAGCCCAAGATCACCGCGGTCGGGTAGACCCGTCCACATCGTTGGCACCGGCTCCTACCTTCCTGACCGAATCTTGACCAACGCCGATCTGGAAAAAATGGTGGACACCACCGACGAGTGGATCACCTCCCGCTCCGGCATCAAGGAACGCCGGATCGCCCCCGACTGGATGTGCACCTCCGACATGGGCACCGAGGCCGCCCGCCGCGCGATGGAACAAGCCGGCGTGCGCGAAGACGAGATTGACCTCATCATCTGCGCCACCATCACGCCCGACATGCCGCTGCCCAACACCGCCTGCCTCATCCAACACAAGCTCGGCGCCAAACGCGCCGCCGCCTTCGACATTGAAGCCGCCTGCTCCGGTTTCCTCTACGGCATGGAGATCGGCCAGCAATTCATCACCTCCGGCACCTACAACACCGTCCTCGTCATCGGCGCGGAAAAACTTTCCACCATCGTTGACTGGCAGGACCGCGGCACTTGCGTCCTCTTCGGCGACGGCGCCGGCGCGGTCGTGTTGCGCAGCCGCGGCCCCGAACGCGGCATCCTCACCACCTGCATGGGCGCCGACGGCTCCAAAGGCGACATCCTCTTCATGCCCGCCGGCGGCGCAAAGTTCCCGGCCTCCAAGGAATCCGTCAGCGCCCGCATGCACGTCATCAAGATGGAAGGCAAAGAAGTTTTCAAGAGCGCCGTCATCGCGATGCAGACCGCCGCCGAGGAGGCACTGAAGAAGTGCAACCTCACCATCAATGATATCAAGTGCATCATTCCACATCAGGCTAACTTGCGAATCATTGACGCCATCGCCGCCCGGCTCGGCGCGCCGAAGGAAAAAGTTTACATCAACCTCCACCGTTACGGCAACGTCAGCGCCGCCTCCGTGGCCATCGCGCTGGATGAGGCCGCCCGCGAAGGACGGTTCCAGCGGGGCGACCTGATTCTGCTGGTGGTGTTTGGCAGCGGCCTGACATGGGCCTCCTGCGTTATCCGGTGGTGAAGTTGACAGATGACCGGGTGAATGCTACTGTCATGCGAAGTTGTTAAAAAACAATGGGGGCGACTAAACACGATTTGTCAGGTGTATTCGATGCAGAACTTCGAGGTAAACGCGCGCGTAAATCCACCACCTTGGACACCGCCTTTTACCTCAACCACAAAGGCATCACATTCATATCTGACCGCGCCATCCTCGAATGGACTGAAGTTGGTGTCGAACTGCGCGTACCGCAAAAGATCACCTGCCGCGCTGTCGTTGTCGAATGCACCCGTTGCGCCATTGAACAAGGTTTCAAAATCACCCTTCTTTTTCTTGACCTGCCTAAGCGCGCCCAGGCCCAGCTCAACATCCCCCTCACCGGCGCCAGCCCCTCCAGCATCTCAATTTTTCACTAAGGCATGGAATATCTCCACAGCCTCCTGAAGTTTGCTCTCGACCACAACGCTTCCGACGTTCACATTAAGCCATCTCATTATCCCATCATCCGCGTCTCTAGTGAATTATTCCAAGTCCAAGTCGACACACCCACCGGCGATCAAGTTGACGAGATTATTCGCCACATGCTTCCCCATCACTTGGAAGCCCGCTTGGAACGCGATAAGGAAGTGGACTTCTCCTATTTCGTACCCAACCTCGGCCGCTATCGCGTCAACGTCTTTTATCAACGCGGCGAGTTGTGTATCGCTATGCGCTATGTCAAGGCCAAGATCCCCTCCTTTACTGAGTTGAGCCTTCCCGAACAACTCGGCACGATCGCCAACGCCGAAAACGGCATTATCCTCGTCACCGGCGCCACCGGCTGCGGTAAATCCAGCACCATGGCGGCCATGTTGGAACACATCAATCTAACCGAGAAATGCCACATCATAACCCTCGAAGACCCCATTGAATACGTCTTTGAAGACAAACAATCCGTCATCGAACAGCGCGAAGTTGGCCTCGACACCCTCAGCTTTGAACGCGCCTTGACCCACGTCATGCGTCAGGATCCCGACGTCATCATGGTTGGTGAAATGCGCGACAGCCAATCCTTCATGGCCGCCCTCGCCGCCGCCGACACCGGCCACCTCGTCATCACCACCCTTCACACCACAACCGCCTACTCCTCCATCGGGCGCATCCTAGACTTTTTCCCCGCCGACGAACGCGACCAGATCCGCAGCCAGATGGCCGCCAACATGCGCGCTGTTATCTGTCAGCGCCTCGTCCCCGCCATCGCTGGCGGCGCTGTCCCCGCCGTCGAGATCATGATCAACACTCCGACCGTTCGTACAATGATCGAGGAAAACAAGGTGGACAAACTCTTCGCAGCCGTCGAAACCGGTGCCGACGACGACATGCAGACCTTCAACCAGTCCCTCTACAAACTCGTCAAGGCTAAGAAAATCACCGAGGAGAACGCCTTGCTCAGGGCCACTAACCCAGATGCGCTACGCATGAACCTCCGCGGCATCTTCCTTGACGAATCCCGCCGCATCCTCGCCTCCTAACGCCGCCGTCATCATAGTGCGGTTTTGTTACGGCGTATGGACGTTCCTCCAATGCGCTGTTCGGCTGCTGGCCTAACAGCCAGATGGCGAGATTTTTGGGTTCAGAGAACTGGGTAACACAACTAAACAGGAGTTTTATTGAAGAACTCCTAGCCTCAACACCTTTGCGGATAACAGAGCGAAGCTGTGGCGCGCCCATGTGTAATACGCTGAAAATAAAAGACTTCCGTAATGCCTTGAAATCTGATTCAACATGGGGATGCAAAGAGCATCTCTTTCCAAACATCAGGCCGATTCCTTCCAGATCGGCGCAACTGCGCCGTCACGCAATGCGCAAGCAGCGATCTGATGTCAAGATCTCGGACTGCGGACTAATCCTCGCACGGGTGTATCTGCATGCAAACGGCGGGCACAGTGGCGGCACATGTGGGTCAGCTCTGCGGCCACAGCCTGAGCGAATCTCAAGGAAGCTCTGAATAAATTAACCTTTGGACAGAGAGGGGAGGTTTGGGTGTGATTTTTCAGGCAACCGGCAATCAGGAGGGGAGAAACGACGGCCTGTCGGTCCTCCGTTTCTGGCCAGACGGTTCCGTTCTGGCGTTTCGACCTTTGAGTAGGTGTTCTCTTCATTGTGACGGCCTGCGTTTAGGCCAGCGCCAAGAGTTTCTTGCGCGCCATGTATAAGTTGGCCAATCCAAACAAGCTCCATAACTGCGCCGTGTT
>CAIKAP010000173.1 GCA_903825435.1 uncultured Verrucomicrobiota bacterium | reverse complement strand
CTTCGAGTGTAGGGAAAGATGGCGTTGAAGATGGTGGAAGATCGCGGTCAGTTCATGCATAACTCTGAGACGCTTCCCCTTGCATCCCGTTCAAATCCATCGCCGAAAAAGCCCGCAAAAGCGAGTTTTGCAAGAACGTCACTCGACAATCATTCTGAACACACAACAGGGCTGGCGCACTCAAAGCGCTGGCCCTGTTTGATTATGGCGATGGGTCATTTTGTGAAGTCGTTGGCTCGCAAGGGCATTTGGCTTGACGCTTCTGAGAGTCAGCACTAGAGTGTGCCGCACCATTAGGCGAAGGCAATCATGAGAGATCGCAAACTAGAAAAGAATATTGGTCGTTTGGATTCGCTCATCGAGCAGTGGAAACAGTTGAGCCAGTTCTTGGATCGCGGCTTCCGTCCAGAGCCGATCGAAGCGCGTGATGAGGCGGAGTTCTTGGAGTTGAAGAGCGGCATCGCGCGGGAGTACGAGTTGTTGATGACGACCTTGGGGACGATCTCGGAACGCGACGAGAAGGTGTTGCGACTATTGAACGTCGCGCCGAGCCTGCAATCGTTACGAGAGCTGGAAGAAGGTATGGGCAAGAAGGTCGTCGGCGATTGGCACGCGGTCTTCATCGCCATGCAGGCATTGCTAGGCCGTCTAAAGGGCCGCCAAGCGACGCTGGCGGGAATCAGTTCGTTACGCATGGGGATGCTACGGGTGTTCGGCAACCCGGTGATTGTGGTGATGTTCGCCATCGCCGCCGGTTATGGCATCTACCGGTTCGTGGACGAATGGGTGCCACGATTACAACACTTCCTGGAGCAAACACAAAAATGAATATAACAAAACGTGACTTAGTCATCCGCATCAGCAACGACACCGGCCTGATCCAACAGGACGTCATGGCCGTTGTCCAGAAAACCCTCGACTACATTACCGAGGCTCTGGTCAACGGACAGAACGTCGAGCTGCGCAACTTCGGTGTCTTCGAAGTCAAACTCCGCCGCCCCCGCATCGGGCGCAACCCGAACGACCCGGCCAAGGATGTCGCCATCCCCTCCCGCGCCGTCGTGAAATTCAAACCGGGCAAGGAAATGCGCGAGCAGGTGCTCCGCCTGACCGAGAAGCTGGACCAGCCGAAAGCCTGATGCAACCGCTCCCCGGCTTCCGCGATTTCTACCCGGAAACGCTCGCCGTCCGACGCCACATCTTCGCCAAGTGGCGCGAGATAGCGCGCCGCTACGGCTTCCGCGAGTACGACGGCCCGCCGCTGGAGCCGCTGGAACTGTTCACGCTGAAATCCGGTGACGAGATCGTCCATCAGCTCTTCAACTTCGTGGATAAAGGTGAACGCGCCGTGTCGCTCCGTCCCGAAATGACGCCGACGCTTGCCCGCATGGCGGGTGCCCGGCATCGCGATTACAAGAAACCGCTCAAGTGGTTCGCCATCCCGCAGCTCTTCCGCTACGAGAAACAACAGCGCGGCCGGCTGCGCGAACACTTCCAATTCAACGCCGACATCATCGGTGAGACCGACGTGGCCGCCGACGCCGAGTTGATTGCGCTGGCGATTGATTCGCTCCGCGCGTTCGGCCTGACGAAAGACGATTTTGTCGTCCGCGTCTCCGACCGCTGCGCCTGGCAGCGCCACCTGACCTCGCTCGGCATCCCCGACGACAAACAGGGCGCGGTATTCCAGGCGATTGACAAGATGGAGCGCGAACCGGCCGAGAAGACCCGCGAGAAGATCGCCGCCGTCACGCCGAATGTGGACGAGGTGCTGGCGTTTCCCAAGGAAGATCTTGGGGAACTGTTCGCCAAGCTCGGCGACCTCGCCGCATTCTGCGAAGTGGACTTCAAGATCGTCCGCGGCCTCGCCTACTACACCGGTATCGTCTGGGAGATCCACGACCGCAAAGGCGAACTCCGCGCCATCGCCGGCGGCGGACGGTATGACAACCTGTTGAAACTCGTCGGCGGTGTTGACCTGCCCGCGCTCGGTTTCGGCATGGGCGATGTCGTGCTCGGCGAACTGCTCAAGGACCGCGGCCTGCTCCCGAAACTGGACTGGGGACTCGACGCCAGCGTTGTCATCGCCGACGAATCGCTCCGCTCCGCCGCGTTAAAGCTGATCCACGACCTCCGCGACGCCGGTGTGTCGGTTGACTACTCGCTGACGCCCGCCAAGGTCGGCAAACAATTTCAAAACGCCTCCGCTTCCGGCGCGAAGTTCGCCGTCGTTGTCGGTCCCGAGGAATGGGCCGCCGGAGAAGTCACGCTAAAGAACCTCGCCACCGGCGAGCAGACGCGCGTCAAACGCGACGAAGTCGCCAAGAGGATTTCATGAAACGCACACATCACTGCAACGAACTCCGCGCCCCGCACATCGTCCAGACGGTCTCGCTGGCCGGCTGGGTCCACGTCCGCCGCGACCACGGCGGCATCATATTCATTGACCTGCGCGACCGCGAAGGTCTGACGCAGGTTGTGTTCGACCCCGAACACAACCCGAAAGCGGCGGAATTGTCGCACGGTTTGCGCAGCGAGTTTGTCATCGCCGTCGAAGGCACCGTCCGCGCCCGGCCCGCCGGCACGGAGAACCCGAAGCTGCCGACGGGCGCCATCGAAGTGCTCGCGCACAATCTCACCGTGCTCAACCCGTCCGAGACGCCGCCGTTCCAGATCGAGGACAGCGGTGGAACGTTGGCAGGTGAGGATCTTCGCTTGCAGTATCGTTATCTCGACCTGCGGCGTCCGAGCATGGCGAAGAACCTGATCCTCCGCCACAAAGTCGCCAAGACGACGCGAGATTATTTCGACCAGCACGGTTTCCTCGAAGTCGAGACGCCGATCCTGTTCAAGAGCACGCCCGAAGGCGCGCGCGAGTATCTCGTCCCGTCGCGCGTCAATCCCGGCAAGTTCTACGCGCTGCCGCAATCGCCACAGCAGTTCAAACAGATGCTCATGGTCGCGGGCGTCGAGCGCTATTTCCAACTGGCGAAATGTTTCCGCGACGAAGATCTCCGCGCCGACCGGCAGCCGGAGTTCACGCAGATTGATGTCGAGATGAGCTTCATCGACCGCGAAGACATGTACGCGCTCATCGAGGGATTGCTCGCGCAGGTCTGGCAGGTCGCGCGCGGCGAGAAGATTCCGACGCCGTTCCCGCGGATGCCGTACATCGAGGCGATGGAACGCTTCGGCAGCGACAAACCCGACACACGGTTTGGCATGGAACTGGTGGACGTGTCCGATGATTTCAAGCAGAGCAAATTCAAGGTGTTCCGCGGCGCTGTTGATGCCGGCGGAGTCGTGAAGGCGCTCAACGCGAAAGGACTGGCCTGCGTGACACAAGGCCAGATCGACAACCTGACCGAGACCGCCAAGAGTTTCGGCGCCAAAGGCCTCGCGTTCATCAAGGTCGAGGGCGGCCAGTGGAAATCGCCCATCGTGAAGTTCTTCAACGACGCCGAGAAAGCCGCGATGACCGCGAAGCTGAAGATCGAGGAAGGCGACCTCATCCTGTTCGGCGCGGACAAACGCGAAGTCGTCTGGGAAGTCCTCGGACGGATTCGTCTCATCGTGGCTGAGATGCTGAACGTCAAGCGGGAAGGCTGGAACTTCCTCTGGGTTGTGGATTTCCCGTTAATGACGTTCGACCACGAGACCAACCGCTACCTCTCGACGCATCATCCGTTCACCGCGGCGGTGGCCGAGGATGTGCCGTTGCTCGACACCGACCCACATAAGGTTCGCGGCCAACACTACGACATCGTCCTCAACGGCGTCGAACTCGGCGGCGGCTCCATCCGCATCCACCAGCCCGACGTGCAGAAGAAAGTGTTCGAGGACGTTCTCAAAATTCCGAAAGAAATCGCCGAGACAAGGTTCGGCTACATGCTCACCGCGTTCCGATACGGCGCGCCGCCGCACGGCGGCATCGCGCTCGGCTTCGACCGGCTCTGTGCGATCCTGTGTGGCTCAGCCAACATCCGCGACGTCATCGCCTTCCCGAAGACGGCCAAGGCGATGGACCTGATGACGAACTCACCCGCTGAAGTCGAGCCGAAGCAATTGCGCGATCTACACGTCAAGCTCGACGTCGAAACGTAATCATCCGGAACAAAACCGGAGCTTGAATGTCGGGATCTAAGTCAGACGGTTCTCGATGGGTTTTTTGCTTCCCAAGAGGATGTGGATTTTGTATTAGAACCCCATTCACCTTTGGCACGGGTTCACTGCACAGATTCGTTGCAAGAGAAGAAGGTTACTACCAGCAGTAAGGAGGAGATATGAGGTTAATACGAGTCGGAATAGTCGCGATCACAACAAGCACTATGCTGTCTGGCTGTGCGCTCTATACTCAGACCGAATTTGCAGAGTTTCGAGGTCCCTCCGAGTTCCGTGGTCGTGGGGGGACTGTGAAGAAGATCGAAGGGATAGAAGTCTGGACATCTGGCGAACCTAATGTCCGGTTTAAAGTCCTCGGGGTTATCGATCAATCACATTACAATAATGCTAGCATAATGTCGCTTATTGCAGGGTTGACAAAGAATTCGGAAATCATTGCTCTTGCGAAGAAACAAGGGGGTGATGCCATTATCGCTCTCGGTAGTGGTTCCGCTGTTACAGGCTATTCCTCGATTGGATATGCGACAGGCCATGCGTCAGGTGTGTACTCAAAGGGAATGTATTCAGGGAGTGCGTCAGCGCTGTCGACTTCCTACACGCATGCCGATACGCAAACATATTCTCGGTTGGCAGTGATCAAGTATCTCTCGGATGAACCGGCACAGGAGAATTCTTCATCTGCATCAATTGATTACGAAGACGGCGGGAAATATGTTGGTGAAACAATGGGAGGGATGCCGCACGGTTCCGGAACATTGACTTGGCCTAGTGGAAGCAAATATGCCGGGCGATGGCAGAATGGGGTGCGCACGGGACAAGGCGCTTATACTTGGCCAGATGGTAGTAAATATGTGGGGGAGTTTAAGAATGGTAAGCGTGAAGGGCGGGGAGCCATGACATATGTGGATGGAAGTGTCGAAGAGGGGCTTTGGCGTGAGAATAGTTTCGCCGGGAAAGCAGAAAGCCGCAAAAAGTAATTCTACCGGTTCATTCGCTGAAGCTTTCAGAGTGATCAACTGTTTGTTGAATCCACCTACAACTGCCTTGCCGCTCAATCAAGCGAGCGTCATTATTTCGACGACAACATGAATGGTTAAATGAACTCCGGCGTTGCTGAGTCGCAGGACTTTATCTAGCTTCATCATTTGCCGGTTTAAAGTTTGTGACGGGCTTCTTAGGCGTAACTTTCGACGGAGATGAGGCTTCTTGTGGTGAGATGGCCTTTTGAGATTGGTTAATAGTAGGCTTTGTCTTCTTCGGCTGTGGCAATTCGTTCGGACTCGTCGTTGATTTCGATTTTGGCTCTACTGGCGTGAACGGTAAAGTAGAGGGCGTAGTAGCAATGCCATTCTTCCCGGGTAATCCGTTTGGCGGAGGTTGCACCCACCGGATGGCGATCACGCTGACACCGGGACGGAAGGATTCCGGCAGAAACCGATTCACTTGGGTGAGTGTGCGGGCCATCATCGGATCGACCGCGACCGTGCCGCCACGCGGACCGTAGCTAGGGCCGAAGAAGAGTTGGCCGTCAACCAACACTAAGGCATCTGCACCATATGACTTGGCTTTAGCTATGATGGTGCTCATGTGGTGTTCTTCGGGCTGCGCGTAGAACGGGCTTTGGACGCGAAGTTCGCCAAGCACATCGTAGGGAGTCGGCGGCAACGAGTTGAAAATGGGAATCTGATACTTGACGTTGACGATGCTGCCTTCGCTGGTGGGCCAAGCTTGTTGTTGGCCGACGTAGGGGCGCATGATGGCGGTGGCACATCCCATCGTCATGGTCAACGTTGAAACAAGGAGAATGTTCTTCATGCTATGCTTCCTCTCGCTGTGTGTGGATTTTGCTCACCATTACATGGTATGCTTAACACAGTGGTCCGGTATTTGTGAAGCGTAAACTCGATGGCTCAAAACGCAGGGGGTGCCGCGGCTTCGGACTTGGAACGGCGGTTGCGCTTCTGCGGGTCGAGGTGGGAGACGACGCCGAGCTTACGGAATCGTTGGTAGCGGGCTTGGAGCAGGTCGGGGACTTTGAGCGCCTGGAGGGTCTGTAGTTCCTTGAGGATGGCAGCTTTCACGGCGGTAGCAGTCGCGTCATAGTTTGTTTGCGCGCCACCGAGCGGTTCCGTGATGATCTCGTCCACAATGCCGAGACTGAGGAGGTCGGGGGCGGTGATCTTGAGTGCCGCAGCAGCTTGGGCGGCGGCGGCCCGGTCTTTCCAGAGGATGGCGGCGCAGCCTTCGGGGGAAATGACGGAGTAGTAGGCGTTCTCCAAAATCAGGACGCGGTTGCACACGCCGATGCCGAGCGCACCACCGCTGCCGCCTTCGCCGATGACGATGGCCACAAGCGGGACCTTCAACAACATCATCTCGCGGAGGTTGACAGCGATGGCCTCGGCGATGTGGCGCTCTTCGGCGCCGATGCCGGGATAGGCGCCGGGGGTGTCGATGAAACAAACGACGGGGAGTTCAAACTTCTCGGCGAGCTGCATCAAGCGCAGCGCCTTGCGGTAGCCCTCGGGATGAGCGCAACCAAAGTTGCGCATGAGGTTCTCTTTCGTGTCACGGCCTTTCTGCTGGCCGATGACCATGACGCGCTGTTCGCCGATGGTAGCCAAGCCGCCGATCATGGCGTTGTCGTCAGCAAAGCGGCGGTCGCCGTGCATTTCGATGAAATTGGTCGCGATGCGCTGAAGGTAGTCGAGCATGTATGGCCGGCGCGGATGGCGGGCGAGTTGGACGCGTTGCCACGGGGTCAGCGAGGTGAAGATCTGTTTTCTGGTCGCTTCGAGTTTGTCCTCGATGGCCTTGATCTGCGTGGACAGGTCTATCTTCTGTTCCTGTGCCTGTTGGCGGAGCGACTCAAGGGTCTGCTCCAACTCGACGACCGGTTTTTCAAAATCCAGTGTGAAGATTCTCATGTGATGTTAGTCGTGAATGGTGACAGGCGTGCCGGCGGGCAGCAAGAGGTAGAGTTCCGCCACGTCGTCGTTGAGGAGGCGTATGCAGCCGGCGCTGGATTGTTTGCCGATGGAGTTGGTTTCCCAAGTGCCGTGGATGCCATAGCGCGGCACGTCGAGGCCAAGCCAGTGCGTGCCGAGGATGTTCTCGGGGTCGCCAAATGGGATGGTCCGTCCGTCAGGCCGGTACCAGGGTGGCTTTTCCAGTCGGTTCATGATCTTGAACTCCCCTGTGGGGGTCCGATTAAATTGACCCGTTCCAACCCGATAGCGTTTGAAAATTCTTCTGTTGTCGGTCACGGTGAGGGCGTTGGCGGACTTGTTGACCTCGACGGCAAACTTGCCCTGGTAGATGCGGAGGCGGTCGCCGAGGCGGATCATGTCGGAGGCTAGGCCGTTGGCTTTCTTGATCAGCTCGATGGTGACGCCGAACTTCTTGGCGAGTTTGCCGAGCGTATCGCCCGCCGCGATGGTGTAATCCACTTTCTCCGGCGCGGCGGCACCGGTGAAGATGATCTGCGCGTTCAGTTCTCCGAGCAACGCCACCGCCTTCTCTGCCGTGAGCGGCTGGAGCAGGTCGCGCGCTTCGGCGAGTTTGCCTGCGCTCTTCAACGCAAGCGCCTGTTGTAGCAATGAGTCGGACGGGTCCGTTGTGGCTGGCGTTTTGGTGGCAATGGGAGCAGGCAGAAGTTCGGGCGTTTTGTCCGAGGGTGAGGGCGCTGGGGCGCGGTTGCAGCCCACGAGGCACAAACATAGCAGGGTGAACAGGGTAAATGATTTCATATTTGCAGGTCGCGTACGACCAGCCCCATCGAGGGATAGCGGCGGTTAACGTCTTTTTCAAGGCACTTCAACACGATGCGTTCGATGTTGGTAGGGATATCGGGTACGTAGGAACGGAGTGGTTTGAGGTGGGCGTCGAACTGCGCGTATTTCTGGACCAACTCAGCGCGGATCTCGCCGTCAATTGGTTTGTGGTTGGACAACATCTCGTAAGCGGTAATGCCGAAAGCGAAGATGTCGGCGCGCTCGTCCACAGGCTGGCCGAGGATCTGTTCGGGTGCGAGGTACATGAACGTGCCGGAGAGTTGCCTGGCCTTCTGAGGACGCGACGGGCGCGGGATCGAGAGATCGAAATCGGTGATCTTTGGTTCCATGTCAGCAGTCAGTAGGACGTTTTCCGGCTTGAAATCGAGGTGGAGGAAGCCGTGTTCATGGATGTGGGCGAGGCCTGACGCCATGCCAATGAGCAGTTTGCGGCGTTCGGCAACGAGGAGATAGTCGTTGTGGATGATGCGATCTTTGAGGTTGCCGCCGGTGACGTACTCCATCAGGGCGTAACGGCGACCTTTGAGTTTGCCCTGCTCGAAGAGGTGGATGACGTTCAGGTGGTTCAACTTTGCCAGCACGTCACAACCCCAGCGGAACCGGCGGATTGAGCGCCAACAGAAACGTAGTCCGGGCAACAGTACGCGCAACACATACAGGTATCCCTTCGAATCACGTACGACATATATGTCGGCCATTCCACCCTGGGCAAGTTTCTCCAAGACAGTGTAGCCAGCAAAAGTTGTTCCGCTCGTTAACATTTCAATATAAACGTAGCGAACGGGGTCGCGATTTACAATGCTAATGGTTGACTATCGGTTTGATGCCGGTCAGCGGTTCTGGTCGATCCAGCGGCGGATGTCGGTGGCGCGTGGGGCGTTCGGGACCAGCTTCAGATACGCCTCGTAATGTCCGCGGGCCTTGTCGAGCGTGTTGCGGTCAATCGCGTACAGCCCGGCGATGGTGACGTGCACGGCAGCGTTGGCTGGATTGTCTTGGAGTACCCGTTCATACTGGTCGAGCGCGTCAGCGACGCAGTTCTGTTGCTGAAGCAGGATGGCGTAATTGAGCCGCGCATCGCCAAATTTTGGGTCAGCCATCAATGCCAGTTCGTAGTTATCCAACGCGCGGTCGGGATGGCGCAGGTCGCGGTAGGCATTGGCGAGATTGTAGTACGCTGGCGCAAAGGATGGGTCGGTGGTAATCGCTTTCTGGTACAATTCCACCACGTTCGTCAGGCGTCCTTGCTGCTGGAGGATAACAGCTTCGTTGAAATGGATCAGCGCCTTGTTACGGTTGCCGACAGCGAGAGTGTGGGGGGCGAGTGCGGCGCGGCGTTTGATACCGGGTTGGGGCAGGGGAGTGGGGAGCTTCGGCGTTGGAGGTGGCGTGGCTTTGACCACTTGAACGATTTGTGTCGGCGTCGGTGTGGCCACGGTAACTGGTTTCGGTGAGACATTTATTGTGGCGACGACTGTGAGAGTGACGGGTGCGGGTTTGGGCGGTTCGGTGCGGGCTTTGACGGCGGCGATGTTGCGGGCTGTCTCGGCGGATTTCGGGTCGGCGGCGAGCGCCGTCTGGAGATATTGTTCAGCACGTTTGTAGTCACGTTGCCGGGCAGCGGTGACAGCGAGGTTGTTGCAGGCGACGGCGAGATAGACGCCAGCGTCGGCAGACACACCCGGTTTTTGGAGGACTTGCTTCAACAAGTTGGCCGCTGATTCAAACTGGCCGTGTTCGAGTTGGAGAAGCGCGAGGTTATAGCGTGCGGGTATGTAGTTCGGGTCGAGCTTGAGTGCTTCGCCAAAGCTGCGGGTGGCGCCGTCGGTCTTGCCGTCCTTGAGACGGCAGACGCCGAGAAGTGTGAGCGCCTGCGGCGTGGGGGGCGCCTTGGCGATGGCGAGTTCAAGGCAGTCGGCGGCCTTGGCGAACTTGCCTTGTTGATAGTAGGCGACGCCTTGCTGGAAGTTCTGTTCCGGTGAACGACTGCATCCCCAGACGGAAACGGCAAGGGCGGCGACGAGAAGTTTTCTCCTTGTTGGAATCATGTGATGCGTGACAACGTTGCGGATGCATGATATAAGCCGCGCCAAGTTTCGCAACTAAAATGACAACCGACTGGGACATTCAATCACGAGCCAGCGCCTGCACGACATGCCAGGATCCCTTTGCCGACAAGCAGTCGTACCACACGCTGTTGAGCATGACCTCCGCTGGTTATCAGCGGCGCGATCTTTGCACGGAGTGTTACATCAATGCGGCGCGCGAGGGCGTGCTCTCGTATTGGCAGGGAGAATACAAAATGCCGCCACCGCCACCACCGGAGCCGATTGAGAAGAACGACGCGGAATCACTGTTGCGGAAGTTGGTGGAATCAACCGACCCGAATCACGCAGCGGCGCGGTATATTCTCGCGGTGATGTTGGAGCGGAAACGGATTTTGAAACACCGCGACACGACGCACGAAGCCGACGGCAAGGAGTTGCTGATTTACGAGCACGCGCAGACAGGCGAGTCATTTACGATTCCCGACCCGAAACTGCGGCTCGATCAGCTTGTGGACATCCAGCAACAGGTCGCCGACTTGCTCGCCCCGAAAGAAGGCGGAGCCGCGCCTGTGACAGGCTCGACCCCGCCCACGCCTGCGAAGTGACAAAGGTCAGTTGACCTTCACTTCGATTTGTTTTGGCTTGGCCACTTCGGTTTTCGGCAGGCGCACCGAGAGCACGCCGTCTTTGAAATGGGCGTCAATCATCTTGGCGTCCATGCTCGTCGGCAAAACGATGGTGCGGCTAAACGAGCCGTAGGCCCGTTCGCGGCGATAGATGTTGGCTTCCTTCTTCTCGGCCTTGTACTTCTTCTCGCCCCGGATCGTGAGGTAATTGTCCTGCAGGGAAACGCTCACATCATCCTTGGTCAGGCCCGGGAGTTCCGCGTTCACGCGAAACGCATCCTTCTCCTCGACGACTTCAATCGCCGGCCGTAAGGCGCCCTCGAAATCGCCGCGGCCAACGCGGTACCTCGTTGTGGTGGCTACGGATCATCGTCATCCTCATCGGGCTGCTGAACTGGCGGCTTTTTGGCGCGGTGTTGATCGGGTCGTCGGAGGAAGCCTATGGTATCGCCATTCGTTTCAAGGACGGGCGCAAGCTGAAACTCTGGATGACCCATCTACCCGACTTCGAGCGGCTTTTCCAAGCCCTGCGCAAAGCCGATGTGTCGCTCGATCCGGAGCTGGCGAAGATAATTGATGAAGATCTCGCGTCGTCCGAGACGGAGGCGAAACACGGCGAGGGTGGCAAGGTCACCGCGGGCATCTTGATGGCGCTGGCCATCGCGGGCGCGTTGACGTGGCAGTACTGGCCGGAAAAGACGCGCATGGTGAAACGCGAGTTGTCGTACACCTACGAGGCGCTGGCACAGCGCAGGCAGTTGCTGAACGAGATGATGAAAATCGCCACCCAGATGAAGAACATAGGCAGCACGGTGGAGTTTGATAATCTGATGAAGCAGCATGACACGCTAGAAAAGCAGTACGACGCGATCCAGCCGACCGAAGAAGACTAATCCGACAACCGAGAAGTGGAACGATGAATTAGAGTTTGGCTTCCTTTTTTTCGCAGCATCACTTTTCGTTGAAAAGTGCATCATTACGGGGCCGTTCACGGTCAATATAAAAACAGGGCGACAGCAAACCCGTCAGCACCGTGTAAGTCCGCTGCGGTCGACGTCAGACTTTCTCCGACGCCAACTCAGATTCGCCTCCAGAGCCTCCAGAAGCAATCCGACTGATACTGCATGAACCGCCAGCAGATCAAAGTCAACGCACCCGTCCCGCCGCAGCTGACCAAGGGTAACTGAGAAAATGAGCAGCCCGTCAAAGAGATGTTCATTTGTACGGTCAAACAACTTCATCCGCATCCTAAACGCACTCTGGCGACAACCCTTGAAACCTTGGCGCGGAGCGGCGATGATGCGTCCGACATGGCCACCG
The DNA here is from genome assembly GCA_903825435.1 of uncultured Verrucomicrobiota bacterium. Classification (GTDB taxonomy): domain Bacteria; phylum Verrucomicrobiota; class Verrucomicrobiia; order Palsa-1439; family Palsa-1439; genus CAIKAP01. Next base: position 3,138 of record CAIKAP010000173.1, on the reverse strand, counting down.
AACCCAATCGTCCCGTCATCACCAAGGAGTTGCTCTGCGAACTTGGCGACTGGCGCACGGAAAAGGAAGGCCGCGCGCTCGCTGCCGCCGGTGCGGTGACGCATTGGGAGTACGAAGCGCCGTTTCTGCACGGCACCGTCCGCACATCAGGCGGCTCGACCGTCAACGCGCGCATCAAGCTCGGCGCGCGCGCCACGGAAGTCGAGAACCTCTGTTCCTGCCGGCAAGCGCGCGTCGAGGGGACGATCTGCTCGCACGTCATGGCGTTGGTGTTCGCCACGATACAAACCGCGCCACCGAGTCCCAAACCGCCAGCACCGGTTGTGTCGGAGTCGCTGTTGAAGCGTGTCGCGCTGGAAGAAGCCGGCGAAACTAACCCGACGCTCGAATTGATGGTCCTGTTGCCCTTGGATTTGCCGCGCGCGTGGCGGAGCGGCGAGATGCGGATCATCATGGAAGGCAGCGTTGCTGGCGGGGCGTTCACGCCGTTCGATGTTGTGGCGAAGGAGCCGACGTATGCGGTGAGCGAGGCCGACGAACGATTGCTCGCGGCGGGCCAGTGCGCGGGAGTGTGGATGTTGCGTGCCGGGGAGTTCGATGCGTTTTTCGCGGCGTTGACGAATCATCCGCGCGTCTGGCTCGGCAAGAAAATGCAAATCCAAATCCGTAACGCGTCGTCGCGTCCACAACTCGCGCTCGAACTGGAACCGAACGGTGAGTTGCGCCTTCAATTGACAGCGACCGGCGTGCCAGAACTCGGCAACTGGAGTTTCGATGGCCAGGCGTTGACGCGAATGAATCCGTTACCGTCGGCGTATCAACCGGGGGAACGGCGGTTGTTGCGGGCGGAGTTTGTCCGGTTTTACCAGCACGAGCTACCGGGTTTGCAGGAGCATCTCACGGTGAGTTTCGGCCCTGGTTTTGACCGGCTGGAGTTCGTCGAGTTGCCGTCGCCGGTTTGCGTGACGCTCGACGGCGGTTTGAACGGGTTGAATCTCGACCTGCAATCGCCGCCGGAGTCGGGCTGGACGCCGGATCCGGAGAATCCGTTCCGGTACTGGCGTTATCAGACGGTGAACCGCGCCGAGATCACGGCGGCGGGATTCGAGCCGCGGGGAACGGGCTACCGGTTGGCGTCGGAGAATCGCGTCGGACATTTCCTTGCGAACGTGTTGCCGGTTTGGGAGCGGCAATGGAAGGTGGAGTACGGTCCGCAGTTCGCGCATTTCCTCCGCTCGTGCGACCGGATTCAACCGGAGGTCGCGATCACCCGCACGGGCGAGAACTGGCTTGCGCTCGACGTGGCGTACAAGAACGACGCGGGCGCGTTGACGCTCAGCGAGGTCGAGGTGCAACAGTTGCTCCAGAAAGGCGCGTCGCACCGGCGATTGCCGAGCGGTCGCGTCGCGTTGGTGCCGACGGCGGCGGTCGAGCAGTTTCAAAATGTCATTTACGATTGCCAGGCGACGCAGACGAAGGCGGGGTTGCAGGTTGACCGAAAGTTCGCGCCGTACATCGCGGAGGCGTTGCGCGACGGGCCGTTGCGGGCGCAGTGGAAATTTCCGTCCGAGATTCGTTCGGTTCCGCCGCTGGAGTTGCCCGGTTTATTGCGGTCGTACCAGCGCGACGGCGTGAACTGGCTCCACCATCTCGCCATGAACGGCATGGCCGGTATTCTGGCGGACGAAATGGGTTTAGGGAAAACGATCCAGGCGCTGGTCTGGCTCGCGGCGACAAAATGCAAACCGGCGTTGGTGGTTTGTCCGACGAGTTTGCTGGCCAACTGGCAGGCGGAGATTGAGCGGTTCACGCCGGAGTTGAAGACGTTGGTGTTGCACGGCGGCGACCGTCAATCGCGGTTCGCGGAGATGGCGGCGCACGATATCGTCATCACGTCGTACGCGTTGCTGCGGCGCGATGTGGCCGAGCACCGGAAGGTGGAGTGGGGCGCGGTGGTGCTTGACGAGGCGCAGCAGATCAAGAACCGGTTCAGCCAGAACGCGCAGGCGGTGAAATCGCTGCGCGCCGCGCGCCGGCTCGTGTTGACCGGCACGCCGATGGAAAACTCGCTCGGCGATTTGTGGTCCATCTTCGATTTCCTCATGCCCGGCTATCTCGGCCCGGCGACGGAGTTCCGCGACCGCTACGAGAAGCAACCGGATGCGGCGACGTTGCAGCGGTTGCGGCAGCGGCTGCGGCCGTTTGTCCTGCGGCGGTTGAAGTTGGAGGTCGCGCGCGAGTTGCCAGAAAAGATCGAACAGGTTACGTGGTGCGAGATGACTGACGAACAGAAGTCGGTTTACCAGACGATTCTCACGCAAGGACGGCGCGAGGTGTTCGAGCACGCTGGGAAGGGCGGCGAAGCGAAACAGCGGATGGCGGTGCTGACGACGTTGTTGCGGCTGCGGCAGGCGTGCTGTCACCTGCAACTCCTGCCTGCCGCCGCGGAGTGGAAAGAGCCGTCGGCGAAATTGGCGACGTGCCTGGAGTTGATCGAGGAAGCGATCAGCGGGAATCATCGCGTGCTGGTGTTCAGCCAGTTTGTGAAGTTGCTGAAGCTGGTCGAAGCGGCGCTGCCGACGCCGTATTGTTATCTCGACGGCAGCACGGTGGATCGCGCCGGTGAGATTCGGCGGTTTCAGGAATCGGATGTGCCGGTATTCCTCATCAGCTTGAAAGCTGGCGGCACCGGGTTGAACCTGACCGGCGCGGATACCGTCATTCATCTCGATCCGTGGTGGAACCCGGCGGTTGAGGAACAGGCGACGGCGCGTGCGCACCGTATTGGACAGCGGCAGGTGGTGACTTCGTACAAACTTATCGTTCGCGGCTCGGTGGAGGAGAAGATTGTCCGGCTGCAGGAACGCAAACGCGAGTTGATCGGCCAGACGATTACGAGCGACGAGGCGTTCGTGCAAGGGCTCGACTGGCAGGAATTACAGGACCTCCTGCGCTGAAATTTTCCGTCAGGTCAAAAACTCATCCAACCGGTGACCGGCTCCCAAAAACCTAGTTACAACAATTTTTTGGCGATTGGGTGGAAGAAGAAAGTGCTCAAGAGCGAGCGATTTCTGAAGGAGATGAGTGTGATGGTGCCATGGAAACAGCTCGCGGTCCTTGTCGAGCTGCACTACGCCG
>CAIKAP010000172.1 GCA_903825435.1 uncultured Verrucomicrobiota bacterium | reverse complement strand
GTGGACGACCGGGAGTATTTGCGGGCGTATCTGGAGGCGTGCGCGCAAAACCAGAGCCAAGCGCCCAAGGATTTAACCTCCTGGCTGCCCTGGAACTTCAAAGCGGCCACCCCCGTGGCGCCCGCGCCCACAGCCCGTGCGCCGTGAGCGTTGGCCCCGCGCACTCGCGGCGCTGGTGCAGCGGGCAGTTTAGATTGGCCGAATTGGAACAGCGGCGCCAGTGGCTGGCTGCGGGCCAGTGCCACCGCTCCGAGTCAACCCTAGCCGCTGCTGGCTCTCGCCCGGGGCAGGTTCTCCCAACTTAGCTTCCGGTGCGTTAGCCCAAGTCAGCCGACCATTGCCCCACCAATGGCAAGAGCGCTAGGGGTATCGTCCGCTGTGGTTGGAAAGCTTGGTCGAGAAAGATCGCTTTGAGGGTGCTTGCTACCAGGCGGCCAACTGGCAGTGCCTGGGGTTGACCAAAGGTCGTGGTAAGTTGGCCAAAACGGGGCAACCAACACTCTGTCATCTGGCTCCCGCGTTGGCTACCTGGAATGGCTTAGGACCTTGCACGAGGAGTCGCACGGAAACGCGGACCTGGTAGCGCACTTCTTCCGCCGCGCCTTTGACGCCCTTCGTTTGGGCGGTTGCTTCGGTCTCATTGCAACAAACACGATCGGGCAAGGCGACACCCGCGCTTCCGGCCTACGATGGATTTGCACCCATGGCGGCACCGTCTATGCCGCGCGCAAACGCACCAAGTGGCCAGGCCAAGCCGCTGTCGTGGTCAGCGTGATCTGGGCGACAAAATGCAACCAACCCGGCCCGTTCGACCTCGACGGACGAAGCGTCCCGTTAATCACCGCCTACCTTTTTCACGCGGGTGGAAGCGACAATCCCGCCGCCCTCCGAGCGAACGCAGGCAAGAGCTTCCAAGGGAGTATCGTCCTCGGCATGGGGTTCACCTTTGACGACACCGACAAAACTGGGATAGCGAACCCGCAGTCCCTAATGCGTGAACTCATCGCTAAGGACCCGCGCAACGCGGAGCGAATATTTCCTTACATCGGCCGCGAGGACCTGCTGGAGGACCCACTTCAGCGCCATTCACGCTTTGTAATCGATTTCGGAGAAGTGGAAGAAGCTGAGGCAAAGCGATTCGTTGACCTTTATCGAGTTGTTGAAGAGAAGGTGAAGCCTGAGAGAATGCGCCAAAAAGACAACCCAGATGGAAGGCGTCGGAAAGAATTTTGGTGGCAGTGGGGTCGCTACACACCGGCTCTTCAGGAAGCGACGCAGAACTTAGATCGAGTTCTGATGCATGCCTTCACCTCAAGTTTTTTGGCATTCGCATTCATACCGCGGAAGACTGTCGTCGCTGGACCCCACAATTCCTTTGCGCTCGATTCGAGCGCCGCGTTCTGCGCTCTCCAGTCGAGAGTTCACGAGGTTTGGGTCCGTTTCTTTGGCTCTTCACTCGAAGACCGCCTCCGTTACACGCCAACCGACTGCTTCGAGACGTTCCCTTTTCCCGCCGGATGCGAGACAAACGCCAACTTGGAGACGGCGGGACGGGAGTACTACGAGTTACGCGCCCGCCTGATGGTCCAAAACAACGAGGGCCTGACCAAAACCTACAATCGCTTCCACGATCCCGAAGAAGCTTCGCCCGACATTTTGCGCCTGCGCGAACTCCACGCCGCCATGGACCGCGCCGTCCTGGAAGCCTACGGCTGGCCCGACCTCATCCCGCAGTGCCAGTGCGAGTTCCTGCTCGACTACGAAGACGAAGACGACGGCGCCGAGGAAACCGGCCGCCGCCGCAAGAAGCCCTGGCGCTACCGTTGGCCCGACCTCGTCCGCGACGAAGTCCTCGCCCGCCTTCTGAAACTAAACGCTGAACGAGCACAGGAGGAAACACTTGCCGGCGAAAGGGCAGCGCTCACCAGCGGCGCCGCCGCCGGCAAGAAGAAGCCGAAGAAGCCGCGCGCCACTACAACCTCTGCCGCCCCAGCGCAGGGCGACTTGTTGCCGTCGCCGCAAAAGGACCTCTTTGAGTAAAGCCGCAGTGTTTTTGCAAAATGACTAGCGCAATTGCTTGCTTGTGTTAGTATGAGGCCATGATTCTACAATTCTCCGTTTCTAACTATCGGTGCTTTCGCAAGCAACAGACGTTGAATCTGGCGGCAAGCAGTCAGGACAAGGCCCTCCCGGATAATTGCATCGTCACAGATTTGCCGGGCTTGGCGGGCAAGCGCTGGCTCAAAGGCCTGGCGCTATACGGCGCAAACGCTAGCGGCAAGACGACAATTCTGGAGGCGTTGGAATCCCTCGCCGAAATGGTGAAAAACTCGGCACGGATGACCGACCCGAAAGACCCGATTCCGCAGATCGAGCCATTCGCACTGTGCCCGAGTCAGCCGGAGTCACCAACGGCATTTGCCGTGGCGTTCGTGGCCGAAGGCGTGCGTTACGAGTACCGCGTCGCCGCGACGCGCGAGCGAGTCTGGCACGAGTCGTTGCGCGCTTTCCCGAAAAAGGTGGAACAGCTCTGGTTCAGCCGCGACTGGAACACGGAGTCCACCACCTACACCTGGTCGCCGGATCGCCCAACCGGCTTTCAGCGCGACTCGCAGCTCGAAGGCTACACCTTGAGCAATATGTTGTTTCTCTCGAAGGCCGTGGCGAGCAATCGTCCCGAGCTTGAGCCGGTGTTCCGATGGTTCAAGGAGCGCCTGAGGTTTCTTGATTTGAGCGCGCGAAGCAGATTCGGGATGGGATTCACCTTGAACAAGATTCAGGAACAGTCACCCCAGCATGACCGGATTGTCGAACTGTTGCGCCATGCCGATTTGGGCGTGACGGGCGCACGGGTCATTGAGGAGCGGCCACCCGAGGAGGAGGTTGAAAAAATGCTTAAGAGCACTCCGCCGGATCTCCGGGAAAGGATTCTCAAGGACCGCTGGCTCAAGCCTGAACTGGCGCATCGCGGCAGTGGCGTGACGGAACTCCCGTTACCGTGGGATTCGGAGTCGGCGGGAACGCACCGGCTCTTTGGCCTGGCCGGCCCATGGCTGGATATTTTGAGCAACGGCTACACCGTGTGCCTGGATGAGTTGGAAACCAGCATGCATCCGTTGATGGTGCGTGAGTTGTTGCGGCTGTTCTTTAGCGAAAAGGAGAATCCGAACGGCGCACAAATCCTCTTCACAACGCACAACCCGTTGCTGCTCGATGCGACGTTGCTCCGCCGGGATCAGGTGTGGTTCACCGACAAAGACGCCGACGGTGAAGCGTATCTTTATCCTTTGTCGGATTACAGTCCGCGTCGGGGCGAATCGCTGGTGCGGGGCTACATGTCGGGCCGCTACGGCGCAGTGCCGTTTGTGCCGGCGGGGCTGCTGGGCACGTTCCAAGCCCACGAAACGCTCGGCCAAACGGAAAAGGAATCGCATGAGTGAAGATTGCGCGTGGAATCCCAACTGGTGGCTCGAAGCCAAGGCGGCGAGCATCGATCGCAAACGCCTCGCAGTGGCCGCAATGGCACTGGCCAAGCCGGGCGACGCGTTTCTGATTGTCACCGAAGGCACAGTCACCGAACCGATCTATTTCGACCTCCTCCTGCGCGACCTTCAGTTGTCTGTCGTCCGCGTCAAGGTTCAGCCCGGGGACGCTTCCGATCCTCGGCATGTCATCAGAACCGCGGAGCGCGAGGCGAAAGAGCAGGTGCGCAAAGCCAAGAAGGGCGTGCTGGGCATCAATGAACCGGCCAAATTCGACCATGTCTGGGCTGTAGTGGACACCGACGTCGCGGTAAGAATGGGCTTCTGGAACGACGTCCAGCAGCTCGCCAAGTCCAGGAAGGTGACGCTCGCGCATTCAACACCCTGCTTTGAATTCTGGCTGCTGCTCCATCTTGGCGGCTTCACAACGCGAGCCGATTTGGTGGACGGTGACGCTGCCAAAAGCGCGGTCAAACACGCCCTTGGCGGCGACTACTCCACCAACGAGGAAACTGCAAAGGAGGCCATCGCCAGCTTCCTCTCGAAATGGCCGGAGTCCGTCGGCTACGCCGAGCAAGTCCGCCGTCATCACCGAGACGCCGC
>CAIKAP010000171.1 GCA_903825435.1 uncultured Verrucomicrobiota bacterium | reverse complement strand
GCATCACCAGTCAACTTTTGGAAGTCGTCTCAGGCGCAGACGCATTGGAGAAAAAATGAGCACCACCGCACAACGCAAAGGTAAAGTCGCACAGGTCATCGGGCCTGTCGTTGACATTGAATTCTTTACCGAGGAAATGCCGGCGATCAATAACGCCATCACGATTACCGACAAAGACAAGGGGATCGACATCACCGTGGAAGTTGCCGGCCATTTGGGCGACGGTCTCGTCCGCACCGTCTCGATGAGTGCCACGCAAGGTCTCGTGCGCGGTATGGAGGCGATTGATACCGGCGCCGCGATCACGATCCCGGTCGGGCATTCGTCACTGGGCCGGATTTTCGATCTTCTCGGCCGGCCGATTGATAATAAAGGTCCGGTTGATGCCAAGATGCGCCTGCCGATTCACCGGCCTAGCCCGGCTTTCGAAGACCAGGTCGCAGCCAACAAATTGTTTGAAACCGGCCTGAAAGCCATTGACCTGCTCGCACCATTTGCCAAGGGCGGCAAGATCGGTCTGTTTGGTGGCGCAGGCGTTGGCAAGACAGTGCTCATTCAAGAACTCATCCGCAACATCGCCAAGGAACATAGCGGTTTCTCTGTGTTTGGCGGCGTCGGTGAACGAACCCGCGAAGGGAACGATCTTTATCTCGAAATGACGGAGTCGGGAGTTATTGCGAATACCGTGATGGTGTTCGGACAGATGAATGAGCCGCCCGGCGCGCGGTTGCGTGTGGCGCTTTCGGCGTTGACGCAAGCCGAGTACTTCCGCGACCAGGAGAACAAGGACGTGCTCCTGTTCATTGACAATATTTTTCGCTTCACGCAAGCCGGCTCCGAAGTGTCCGCACTGCTGGGCCGCATGCCGAGCGCCGTCGGTTATCAACCGACGCTCTCGACTGAAATGGGCGACTTGCAGGAACGGATTACCTCGACGAAACATGGCTCGATCACGTCGGTGCAAGCGGTGTATGTGCCGGCGGACGACATTACCGACCCGGCGCCAGCCACAACATTTACGCACTTGGATGGTTCGATTGTGCTGTCCCGTCAGATTGCCGAATTGGGTATCTACCCGGCCGTTGACCCGCTGGGTTCGACGTCACGGATTCTCGATCCGTTGATTGTCGGCGACGAACACTACAAGATTGCGCGCGCCACGCAGCAGGTGTTGCAGCGGTACAAGGACTTGCAAGACATCATCGCGATTCTCGGTATGGAAGAATTGAGCGAGGAAGACAAGTTGACCGTCGCGCGGGCACGTAAGATTCAGCGGTTCCTCAGCCAGCCGTTTTTCGTTGCCGAACAATTTACCGGTACGCCCGGTAAGTATGTCCGCGTCGCCGACACGATCCGCAGTTTTAAGGAAATCCTCGACGGCAAGTGCGATGACTTGCCGGAGCAGGCATTCTACATGGTTGGCGCGATTGAAGAAGCTCGCGCCAAAGCGGAGAAGATGAAGTCCTGATGGCTGGCGAAAAGACATTTCCTGTCGAAATTCTCACGCTCCAGAAATCCTGCCTGCGCGAGACGGTTCGATTTGTCATCGCGCCCGGTCAGGAAGGCGTTTTTGAAATCTTGCCGGGACATGCGCCGTTTGTGTTTGCGCTCAAGCCCGGTGTCGTGCGCCTGCACCTGACGGATAACCAAGACCGGTATATCGCTGTCGGCGGCGGATTTCTCATTGTGCAACCGACGCAGACGACCGTGCTGGCCCGGAGTGCCGAGCGCCCGGAAGAAATTGACAAGGCGCGAGCCGAACGGGCCAAAGAACGCGCTGAAACGCGGCTGGCCAATAAAGACGGCGCGATTGATGTGGCCCGCGCCACGGCGGCATTGCAGCGGGCCCTTGCGCGGCTAAAGGTTGCGAGTTATGGTCAGTCTGTAATATGAACCGACTTTTCCACGGCTGGGCAGTGGCAAATCTGGAAGCACGGATTACAGCGCACGTTCACGCGTGGGAAAAAGCCAAGTGTTACGGTCAACCGCTGGCGCCTGAGGTTTTTCCGTTCGTGACGATTTCGCGTGAATATGGGTGCGAAGGCGTTCCTTTGGCGCTCCGCCTCCAGGATATTCTCAACGAACGGTGCCGCCCATTTTTTACGTGGGTGGCATACGACAAAGAGCTACTCAATCAAGTTGCCAGCGAACTCCGGTTGGCGCGCGGTGTGATTGATGCAATTGACGAAAAACGCCGCAATGAGATGAGTGAGTTTTTTGACGCGATTCTTAACCGGCACATTGATGAGGCGCTGGTGGTGCGAAAACTTGCAGAAGTTATTCGGTCACTTGCGATCCATGGACATGCGATCATCGTCGGTCGTGGCAGTCACCTTATTACGCAGGATCTCAAGAACGGGTTGCACATCCGTCTTGTTGCGCCTCGCGACTGGCGCGTCGCTCGGATTGCCGACGAACGTAACCTCACCAGCCGAGAAGCCGAAAAGGTGGTCACTGAGGGAGAGCGCGACCGCGAGCGGTACGTAAAAACGTTTTTCAACTCCGACGCACCGCATCAGTGTTGTCACGACGTCACGATTGACAACTCGCGGTTCAACCTCGCGCAGCTTGCCGAGATTGTGTTTACCGCGCTGGGCGCGCGGTTTGGCGAGACGCTCGTTGGCGCTTAGCTACCGGCTTGCGCCAGGATGTTTCCGGCTTGCCGGCTTTGAAATTCGCCCAGCGCGCCAGCACAAACAGCGCATCGCTCAGCCGGTTCAAATACGACACAACCCATTCCCCGATTTTCTCTTGCTGAGCCAACCGCACGCATAACCGTTCCGCGCGCCGGCAAATTGTCCGTGCTACGTGTAATTGCGCCGCTGCCGGTGTCCCGCCCG
>CAIKAP010000170.1 GCA_903825435.1 uncultured Verrucomicrobiota bacterium | reverse complement strand
GTTCAGGAGCTCATCGCCGCCATCGAAGAATTCATCCACCACAATAATGAAAATCCGAAGCCATTTGTCTGGACGAAACGTGTGGAGCAGATCCTAGAAAAGGTCGGACATTGTAAAGCTGCAACTGTTACACCACACTAGCGTCTTCAACTCCTCAACATAGCGTTGTCGGTTCTCCCGAAGATACACAGCAGTCTTGCTCATAAATGCAGCGCAGCTTACCATACGCGCCGCATGAATCAAATGATCGCCTATCTTGCGCCAGAAGGTTTTGTAAATGATTTGGCGACTGAACTTGGCGAAGTCACCTCGATTCACGAGAGGCTCGTGCTCGCGGAGGGACCGCTACGACCATCGACTTGGGCAGCGAATGTGTGGCTGGAGCCGGTGCGGCTGCCGATCACATCTATTGCGGACGCGGTGCGCAAATTAAGGGCGATTCAAGGGGATTGGGCTCTCTACTCATTCCACCTTCACCGCCGGGCGCAGCTGATCGCGGCGCAGTTGCCGTCGGTCGCGGTAAAGCCATCAATGTTTCCTGCATCGCCACCAGCGCGGACAATTGGGTCTTGGACGTTGATGGATGAACACACACTGCTGGCGTCGGCGCGTTGTTCGTGCCCGTGGCCGAACGGCGAGATTGAGTTTATCGAGAACCATGATGCGACGCCGAGCCGTGCATATTTGAAATTATGGGAACTGTTCTCGCGTCTCCAAGTGTGGCCGCAGATAGGCGATCGCTGCATTGATCTCGGCGCGTGTCCGGGCGGTTGGACGTGGGTCTTGCAAGGACTCGGTGCACGGGTGCTCGCGGTGGACAAGGCTCCATTGGCACCGCGAGTAGCAACGTTGCCGAGTGTGGAGTTTCGGAAGGAAAGCGCGTTCGGATTGAAACCGGAGCCGGTGGACTGGTTGTTCAGCGATGTGATTTGTTATCCGTCACGGCTGCTGGAATTGGTGCAGCGATGGTTGCCGGTGTGCCTGAACATGGTTTGCACGGTGAAGTTTCAGGGCGGGACGGACCACGCGGTGATGCGTGAGTTGGCGGCGATACCGGGGTCGCAATTGGTGCATCTGCACCATAACCGGCATGAGTTGACTTGGTTCCGGTTGGCGCGCAACCGGTAGAAACGAGAAAGGCGTCCCGGAAATTCCGGGACGCCTTTTCGTTACGACGTATAACGTCGAGTCGGTTTAGTAACGGCCGCGACCGCCGCCGCCACCACCACCGCGACGTTCGCCACCACGCCCGCCGCCGCCACCGCGACCGCCGCCAAAGTCGCCACGGGGGCGCTCTTCGCGGGGACGGGCTTCGTTGACGGTGAGTGCGCGACCATCAAGTTCCTTGCCGTTTAAATCAGCAACGGCCTTGTTGGCGTCTTCCTGCGTCTCCATCTGGACAAAGGCGAACCCACGAGACTTGCTGGTGAACTTGTCTATGATGAGTTCGCACGAGGCAACTTTACCGGCCTGCTTGAACAGGTCGAGTATATCGCCTTCGGTGGTGTTAAACGAGAGGTTACCGACGAATAGCTTGGTAGCCATGTTTATGTTTTTTCTTTCTGCTGCGTTCTGGAGGTCTCAGTGACTGTTCCCGACTCATTCGGGTTTCGGACTGTCACTGAGCACTATGGCCACCTGACAATCTACCAATCTCACTGCGGCTGCTTCCGTTTGCGAGCGAGGCTAAAATACGCAATCTTGCGTAAATTGCAACAAGAATTTAGCAACGAACCTGCAGCAAGGCTTCGGCCGTCGCGAGGTCTGCGGGTGTGGTGATCTTGAGGTTCAGGAACGGTGTGTCCACCAGTTTCACCGACTCGCCGAGCCGCTCGACAGCGGCAGCTTCGTCCGTAACGATAACCCCCTGCTCCAGCACCTTGGCGTAGGCGCGACGCAGAAGTTGGAACCGGACGGTCTGCGGTGTCTGGACGGCCCAAAGTTTCGTGCGATCAACGGTGCGAAGAATCGTGCAGCACTCGTCGGCCTCTTTAATGGTGTCCACGACCTTCGTGGCAGCGATGCCGGTACCGTGGGCGCAGGCGCTTTGGATCGTGGCCTCGATCAACACGGACGTCACCAGTGGCCGCGCGCCATCATGGACGGCGACGATCTCGGTGTCCGACGGGCATTTGTCCAAGCCGTTCCAGACGGAGTTCTGCCGCTCGACACCGCCATCGGTGAGGGCGACGACTTTCTTGAAACCGTGCGCGAGTTCCGCGGCTTGCTTGGCGTAGTCGGGCCGGCGGACGATGACGATGGCGTCCACGGCGGTGCATCGCTCGAACGCGGTGAGCGAGTACGAGAGGATCGATCTGCCGAGCAGTTCGATAAACTGCTTGTTGGGACCACCACCCATGCGGGTGGACCGGCCGGCGGCGAGGACGATGGCGGTGACCATGGCAGTCTAGGCGTTCTTGCGTGGCAACTCGCCTTGCCCCTGTTGTAGATGGGCGAAAGCCATACGGCCGGCGGCGGTCTGGAGAACACTTTCGATAACGAGTTCGACTTCCTGACCGAGGTAGCGACGAGCGCGCTGAACAACGACCATGGTGCCGTCTTCGAGGTAGCCGACAGCTTGTTCAGGTTCGCGACCTTCCTTGACGAGCTTCAGCGTAAGCCGTTCGCCGGGGATGATAACGGGACGAAGCGCCTTACTGAGCTCGTGGAGGTTGAGGACGCGCACCTTCTGCAATTCGGCGACTCGGTTCAGGTTGTAATCGTTGGTAAGGATCTCGGCGTTGATGCGTCGGGCGAGTTCGACGAGTTTACCGTCAATCTCCTTGATCTCCGTAATGTCGTTTTCGTGGATTTTGATCTCGCTGCGCGGGTTCTTCTCCAACTGCTTCAGGATGTCGAGGCCGCGGCGACCACGGGCGCGTTTGATGTCGTCGTTGGAATCGGCGAGCAACTGGAGTTCGCGCAGGATGAAACGCGGGACGACGAAGATGACATTAAGGAAACCAGTGTTGGCGACGTCGAGGATGCGACCGTCAATGATGATGTTGCTGTCGAGGAGCAGAAGGCGTTCAGGGACTTCCTCGCGGCGGAACTTGACGTAGGGGATGACGATGTTAAACTCGTCCTTGCCGCGCAGGGCAATGACCATGGAGATGTAGGTGGAGAATAGGAACATGGAGATCTGCGCGATCAGTCTCGACTTCGGATCAATCGGCTCGAACATCATGGAGTTGCCGATGAAGTAGCTGACGAGCGTACCGATGAACAAGCCAAAGGTCGCCGCAGTGAGACCGCGCAGCGAGAAGCTCTTGGTGGCGCGGTCAATCGCAACGAGCACGCCGCCGCTGCCAAGGCCGATGCCGATGGCGATCCACGGATGATGGTCCCAAGCCGGGTCGAGTTGCGAGATGGACCAACTGCCCAACGTGCACAATCCCAGAAACACAATTCGCAACACCCACAGTGTCATCGCCTACCCTCCGTTGGCTTGACCGACGGATGCGCCGATACGGGCACGACCCCGCCGGGGGGCGGTTCGAGCGTGCTGGCACGGCGCGGTGTTTCGGCTACCGTGTTCGTGCTCGCAAGACGCACTTTCGGACCGAACCAAGTTTTATAGAAGAAGCCGTACTGTTCAAGGTTGTGGATGACCTTGACCAGCTCGTCGTGCAATGTCGTGTCGGTCAGAAGCTTGCCAGCTGTCCCCTCACCTTTCTCCAAACGAGCGAGGATGTCGTTGACGCGCTGAGTGCTCACGCTGAGATTCTTGGTAACCTGCTTCACGTCCACCTGCGCGTCGCGTACGAACTCATCCACACGACGGGTGGTTCCGCGGACGTTCTCGGCCGCAGCGGCAAACGCAGCCAGCGTGTTAGTTACACTGCCTCTCCCTTCGTTTACCAGACTGCGCAAGTCCGTCGTCAACGCGACGGCGTTGCTGGTGGTGGCGTCAATCTGCGCGAGCGTGCTACTGACGTGCTGGAGATTCTGCGTGCTGAGGGTCATTTCGTCCACGCGTTTGATGGCGCCGTCGATGCGCTGGAGCATCCCATTAACGCGCTCAATGGTTCCGCCGGCTTGGTGGAGGACGTCTACAACGTTGCGAATGGCCTCGGTCAGATCTACGCTGGTCGCTCCGGGAACCGTATCACCCGATTTCAATACCTCCGCCGTTGGCGATCCGGGAAGGACATCCACATAACGGTCGCCGAGTAGGCCGGACTGGTTGATGACGAACTTGGCGTCGCGGCGGATATTAACTCCTTCGTCGATGCTGAGGGTAACTCGGGCGCAAAGCTTGCCCGTCTCGTCGAGTCTGATGTCACGAACCTTGCCGACGGAAACGCCAGCGTACATGACGTTGGCGTCCACGATAAGGCCGCCGACATTGTCGAAGGTGACAATCAACGGGTAGCGGTTGCCGCCGGTAGGGGAGAGCTTTCCGAACTTCCAGATCAACCCGGCGCCGACGGCTAGGCAGATCAGCACGAAGATTCCAACTCGGATTTCAATAGTTCGCTGTGTTGCCACTGTGTACCTCCTGGGAAATGTCCGCCACTCCGCGGATGAATTGTTGTACGATCGGATCCGTTGTTGCCTGAATTTCCGACGGCGTGCCAACCGCATGAATCTGTCCTTCGTGCAACATTGCAATGCGGTCGGCAATCTTGTAGGCACTCGCCATGTCGTGCGTGACGGCGACTCCTGTGACCTGAAACCGGTTGCGCAACCGCAGGATCAAATTATTGATGGTGTCCGCGCGAATTGGATCCAAGCCCGTGGTTGGCTCATCGTAGAGCAGATATTTCGGCATACCGACAACCGCGCGGGCCAGCCCGGCACGTTTACGCATGCCGCCGGATAGCTCGGCCGGTTTCTTGTGGCCAGCAGCGGCCAAACCGACAATCTCCAACGCTTCCGCGACCCGTTGAGCAATCTCCGCCTCGGTGAACTTTCGCTTCTCGCGCAGCGGGAAGGCGACGTTGTCGAATAGCGTCAACGAGTCGAACAACGCCGCGCCTTGGAAGAGAAATCCGAATTTGCTCCGGATCGGCGCCAGACGCCGCTCGCTTAGTGGCACGATGTCATCGTCGTCCACCCACACGTGCCCGTCGTCCGGCTTCAGCAGGCCGCAAAGGTGTTTTAAGAGGACACTCTTGCCGCCGCCCGACTGGCCAATGATCACAACCGTCTCACCGTCATGGATCTCGAAGTCTACGCCGCGCAAAACGGGAGAACCGAGGAAACTCTTGCTAAGTGATTGGATCCGGATCATATCGGCACGATGCTATTAAAGACAACGGCGATGAAGAAGTTGGCGATAAGGATCGTGAGGCTGGAGACGACCACAGCCTGTGTCGTCGCGCGCCCGACGCCCTCGGCGCCCTCGTCGGCGTTGAACCCCTTGTGACAAGCGATCAGCGCTATGAACGCAGCAAAGAACACCGACTTGATCAGGCCCGCCGCCACGTCCTTGGCGGCGGTAAACTTTAACATGTTGTGCCAGTAGTAGGCCGGGTCAATATTCAGCATGTTCACCGCGACGTAAAACCCGGCGAAGATGCTGCAGGCCATCGCTTCCGCCGTCAACATCGGCAACCCAACAAGCAATGCGCTGAACCGGGGTGCAGCCAGATAATCTGTTGGCGACGTGCCCATCGAGCGTAGCGCGTCGATTTGCTCCGTCACCTTCATCGTGCCAAGTTCCGCCGCGATGGACGCGCCCACACGCCCCGCTACCATCAACCCTGTCAACACCGGCGCCAGCTCGCGCAACATCGCAATCGCCACCACCGGCCCGACGGCTGTGTCCATCTTCACCTTATGAAACTGCAGTCCCGTCTGAACGGCAAACACCATCCCGGTAAATGCACCCGTGATCACCACCACGGCCTGCGATTGCCAACCGATCTTGTAGACTTGCTCGATAGTCTCTTTCCAGCGGGGCCGCCGCGTGAACATCGTGCGCACAATATCCAGGAACAGCAGGAGCACCCCGCCAAACTGCGAAAGTAGGTCGAACACCGTTTGCCACAGCCTTGTGAGCAATGTCATCATTGGCGTGCAGGATAAGCGACCCCCCGCCAGCTTGCAACCACCGAAACCGGCCCAGCCATCTACACGCAGACCAACATCCGGGATGGCGCATCGGCTTGGTAATCATCGCACCGTTCGTCGCGTCAGCACTCCAAGTCGTGCATGTACACGCAAGCATATCACCTCAAAAAGCGTTTACTCCTCAAATCGCAGCAGAAAACAACCTAATCTGGTCATTTCGCGCTGGTCAGGGCCACCGCAGGAACGGCATTGGTCAACACAACTGGAGCTACTTGAGCCAGCGTCTCGGCGCATACAGACGACGATCTCTCCGCAAACATCATCAACGGCGCAAGAGGAACACTGGCGGCACATCCGCCGGCTAAGAGGCAGACCAGCACCAACCCCACGCGTAGCGTGTCTTTTGTCACACCACCACTTATGACATGGCGCCACCCAACCTGCAAGCACCTCTTGACTCCCGCTCGCGTAGCGTGTTGAGGCAAGAAACGCTGGGCTTCTGCGGGTCCGATTATCTTGGCACTCTGCTTTGTCTTTGGCGCCACCGCGCCGACACAGCGGAACAAAACTGGAACATTACCAGTGGAAATCTTGCGGGAGATGGGCGAGGTCTGGAGCGATGTGATCGGCACCAGATTCACGCAGAACGGCTTCGGAGAAGCTGGTGGTGAGGCCGAGGCAGCGGGCGCAAGCGGACTTAGCAGCTTTCACTCCACTCGGCGCGTCTTCGACGACGAGACAATAGGCTGGGTCGAGCCCAAGACACTTGGAGGCTTTCAGGAAGACTTCGGGGTGCGGTTTTTTGTGCGTGGCGTTGCTGCCGCTGAGGACGGCGTTGAATGTCTCAGCGGGTAGGCTGATTTCGCGGAGGTTGATGTCAACTTTCACACGGTCAGCACTGCTGGCGACGGCGAGCTTAAGGTGACGATGACGACACTCGGCAATGAAGTCGTGGACGCCGCAAAGCGGGCTGAGTTTGCCGCAGGCGATTTCGCTGTAGATGGCGTACATGCGCTCTTTGTCGCGGGGCATGGTTAACTTGATGCCGTGTTTATCGGCGACGCCGCTGATGTAGCGGTCTTCGCCGGTGCCGACGAACGGTTCGAATTCGCGCGGGTCGACGCGGATGTTATAGGTTTCGGCGAACATGCGGCAGCCGGCTTCAGCGGTGAGCGCCTCGCTGTCGCAGAGGACGCCGTCCATGTCGAAGATGACGCCGAGGAGCGGACGGCTCATTGTTGTTTGCCGGCTTTGTTGGCGAGGGCGGCTTTGACGAGGTTCTTGCCGAGTTCCCACATCGGGCCGGTGACTTGATGGCTGTCTTCGAGAACAGTGTCGAGCGATTTGACGAAGTAGGCGATGTCCTCGTCGCTGATGATGAACGGCGGGAGGATGCGGATGATGTCGCCGTGGTTACCGCTGACTTGGGTGAGGATGTGATGTTTGTCGAGGAGCGGCATGACGACCATCTGGGCAAAGAGTCCGTCGTGGGCAGCGTGAACGGCTTTCCATGCGAGCTTGAGGCCGAGGCTCTTCGGCTGGTGGAACTCAATGCCGATCATGCAGCCTTTACCGCGGGCTTCCAGGATGACTTCGTGTTTGGACTTCAGCGCGTTGACGGCGTCCATGAGTTTCTGGCCCTGGACGGCGGAACGCTCGATGAGGTTCTCTGTGTCGAGGATGTGGAGCGCGGCGAGGCCGCAGGCCATGGCGAGGTTGTTGCGTCCAAAGGTGGTGGAGTGGACCCAGCAGCGATCCATGCGGTTGAAAACCTTCTGGTAGATGGCGCGCCGGGTGATCATGGCGCCGACGGGAACGTAGCCGCCGCTGAAGGCTTTGCTAACGGTGATGATGTCTGGTTCGAGGTTCCAGTGCTGGAAGGAGAACATCTTGCCGGTACGGCCGAGGCCGGTCTGGACTTCGTCGCAGAACAGGAGAGTGCCGTGCTTGCGGCAGATTTGCTGGGTGGCTTCGAGATAGCCGTCGGGCGGGATGCGGACGCCTTTGCCTTGGACGCATTCGATGGCGAGGCAGGCGATATCGTTCTTGGAAAGTGTTTTCTCAAGGGCTTCGAGGTCACCGTACGGGACACGGTGGCCGGGGAGCATGTCACCGAAGCCCTCGCGAAACTCGTCGTTGCCCATGATGGTGAGCGAGCCGAGGGTTAGGCCGTGCCAACCGTGGTCAAGGTACGCGATCTTGCTGCGACCGGTGGCGGCCCGGGCGAACTTGAGCGCGGCTTCGACCGATTCGGTACCGGAGTTGCAGAAGAAGACGGCGTCGAGGTGCGGCGGGCATTTCTTAATGAGCGCCTCGGCAAACAGCCCGGCAAGGAAGGCGCAATCCATCTGGACCATGTTGGGCAGGTCGAGGTCGAGGACGTCGCGGATCACTTGGGCGGTCAAGGGGTGGTTGCGGCCCGCACCGAACACGCCGAACCCGCTCAGCATGTCGAGGTAACGGTTGCCATCCTTGTCCCAGAGGTAGGCGCCCTTCGCCTTTGCGTAGACGCGGTCGAACTTGATGGTGCGGAAAACCTTCACCAAGGTCGAGTTGATGTATTTCTCGTGCAGCTCGTAGTTCTCACCGAGCCGCTGGGCCACCAATTGTTTGATATCGAAATCACTCATGGGACGGATTCTATCGCACGACACTCCCGCCGTGGCAAGCCTACTTCCAACTGGCAATGTCATCACCGTCGCCGGCTTCGTCCTTGCGGTTCTGGCCGCAGGAGTAGGCGCGCGCGTCAGTACCGTCACCGAGGCGGTATGGCGTCCCCCAGGGGTCAACAAACTCACCAGCGGCATTCATCTCACCCATGCTCGCCACAACGTAGTCAAGACGTTTCGGATTTTGGCCACCGACGGTCTCGCCTTGCAATAGTGCCGCAATCTGCGCTCGTGTGCCTGTGGGGTAATGGCCATTCTCAGCCACAAACCCGCGCAACGCTAACGCGAGGATGTCCACGTCGCGCTTGGCCTGATGTCGGCGCCACGCTGGCACCAATGCCACCACGAGCAGCACCATAACCGGCACACTGATCAACGCGGCGATTCGCCAGTGGCGCTGTTGCCGAGTGAGTTTCTTACCTGTTTTTCCCATTGCACAGCCTCAAACTGTCGGTCGACGGGCGCGGGCAACGCCAACACTTTCTGCCAGGCCGCCTTCGCCTCGTCGGCGTGGCCGGCTTCGCGTAGCGCCTCGCCGAGATAAAGATAGTTCTCCGGATAATACGGGAACCGTTCCACCGCGCGCTGTAACAGCCGTAATCCCTTACGCGGGCTGCCGATGCTGACCGGCGGCTGCGGCGTCCGCAACAACAGCACGCCCAGCACCCGCAACGGCCCCGCGTAATCGTACCGCTCATCAATCTCCCCTGCCCGCTTCAACGCCGGCTCCATCTCCGCCACGGCGTTCAAACCATAGGAGCGGTCCACGTCCGCAAGGAACCCGACGTTGATGGCATACCAGTAATGCCCTTCGACGCGGTCAGGTTTCAACTCACGCGCTTGGCGCGCCGCCACGATTCCGCGCTTGGCGGCATCGCGCCGCTTGTCCACCTGCGAATCGTTCTCAGCGACAGACGCCGCCAACTGCGCCGCCGAGACCAAAGCATCAAAGTCGTTCGTCAACAGGGACGCCACCGGCGCAACGACGCGCAGCCCGCCAACGACATAGCCGCGATTACCGGTATGGGCTTCGGGAGCACGAATGCTTGAGATGCTCTTGCAGCCACACAGCGCCAGGACGAACAGACAGAGTGCAATCCTCATTGGAGTTTCCCGAGGAACGACTCCTGCGCCTTTTTCAGGCGCGGCTGGTTCGGATCCTCAAACGCCTCGACGCGGATACTGCCGAGCGTCTTGCGACCGTCGTCGGTCTTGCCCAGGGATGTCAGCGCCGTCTTCAGCTTGCACAGGTCGAGTTTGCCGACATTGGCGCGGAACGCCACCACCAAAGCGCCCGGCAATTCCTCCGACCGATACGCGGCCTTCAGTTTCGGGCCAAGTTCCTCGTCCTTCTCCATCACCTGCCACGCTGCCTCCTCCATCAACACCGCGCCTGCCGAGTCCTTCGCCCCCTCGACGATGTCGAACACCGCGCCTTCAATGTCCGTCACCGGTTTCAAGCGCACTTCGCTGAGTTTATCCTGCAAAATCACACCAATCACATACCGTTCCTCCGCCGCCAATGTCGTCGCCAGCACCTTCCCCTTCACCGCATCCAGCCCGTCGCTCGCGCCTTTCTTCACCACGACCACATAACGTTCCGTCGCGATTTTCTGCCGACGCACCTCCAACAACGGCTCCATGTCCAACGCCTTCTGATACGCGAGATAAAACCCCGGCGTCACGATCCCAACCGGCGGTTTCTTCGTCGTGCAGAACTCCACTGCCTTCACCGGATCGTTGAGCACGCGCGGCTCGAAATCCACATCGCCGGTCGCCTTCGCGACACACGCCGTAAACTCACCGACAGTCGCGCCCGCGCTTTCCTGCGTCGCAAACTTCTCACCCGTCTTCAGGAACAAGAACGCCAGCAGTATCACTATTTGCATGACTACCTTCTCCTCCAGTTCTTCAACACAATCCAAAGTTTCTCAGAGCCAGACAACCGCACCCGGCCATCGAACACACGGAACTCCCGCGCCTCGATCCGGTCCAACAGCCCGCCGTACACCTCCATCATCACCGCCAACGTCCCCCGGCTGTCCGGGCTGATCATCCCCAACAACGGCTTCGCTTTCGCGTAGTAGTCCCGCGCCCGCTGCGCCTCAAAACGCATCAACTCCACAAATTGCGGTGTGTACCGGCTGTTCATGATGTCATCCTCTTGGACGCCGAACCGCCGCATATCTTCAGCAGGCAGATAAATCCGCCCCTTCCCCGCATCTTCCTTCACGTCGCGGAGGATGTTTGTTAATTGAAATGCGATCCCGCACGCCTCTGCCGGCACAAGCGCGACCTTGTCGGAGTAACCGAAGATCGGCATCACCACCAACCCGACGCACGACGCCACGCGGTAACAATACTGGTAGAGTTCCTCGAACGACTCGAACCGAGTCTTCGTCTGGTCCATCTCCGTCCCGTCAAGCAGTTCGAACAAATACCGCGACTCGATCCCGTACCGTTTCACCACATCCGCCAACGCCGGTAAAATCGCCTCGCTAGTTTCCCTCCCATCCAACGCCACCGTCAACGTCTCCCGCCACGCCCGCAACCCCGCCGACGCCGCTGCCGGATTCGGCGCATCGTCCGCAATGTCGTCGCTGCGGCGCATGAAGGCGTACACAACACACATCGCCTCGCGCTTGGCCTTCGGCATCGCCAAGAACGAGACATAGAAATTCGTCCGCGCCTTGCGCGCCAACTCGCCGCAAAGCTGGTACGATTCAGAAACGCTGACATTCATGTCCATACATTATGCTCGCCCACCCCGTCCCGCGCAAGCGCGCAACATCAAGGGCACCCACGGTAACTCACACACCGTCGTTGTGGGCCTACTCTGTAAGTCGGCAATTTCTCGAAGGAATTCGCCGCTTCGTAGAAGCGGTTTACAACCTCGGCAATCGGAAGTGGAGTTACCGGAGGTACCCTTTAGTTTTCAGGCGGCACGCAGCGGCAATAACTGCAACCGGACGATTTGTTCATAGCGGGCCATGTTGTAGATCAGGTTGATCAACCCGATTGCCGCCGCGTTGCGCCGCTCCCCGATGTAACGCAGATAGAATCCTTTC
>CAIKAP010000169.1 GCA_903825435.1 uncultured Verrucomicrobiota bacterium | reverse complement strand
TGTCGCAGGGGCTCGGATCCAAGATTCCAGTTGCGCTTCTTGTTCGGAGGTCATTGCCAGAGGCTGTGCCGAATCCCACATGCGGCTCAGTGTAGCATCACCAGCCACATTGTAAAGAGTTAACTGTTACACAACACTAGTTCACTTCGCCAGTGTCTCGGCCCAACCGCAACACACCGGCGACTGTGCTCCGTGCGCGGCGTGGTTGGCGGAACATTTTCATGCGATGGGCCTCCATGTGAAGTTGCACCGCACAAAAGGTCATCCCATCATCACCGCAGCGACGCAACGACGCGCAGGCGTGCCGATGGTCTTGATCTACGGACACTACGACGTCCAGCCGCCGGAGCCGTTGGAATTGTGGCGGACGCCGCCGTTTGAGCCGACGGTGCGCAGCGGGAAATTGTTCGGGCGCGGCGCCTCGGACAACAAAGGGCAGTTCTTTGCACACGTGAAGGCGGTGGAGACGTATGTGCGGACGAGTACGCCGTTACCGGTTAACGTTGTCTTCCTCATAGAAGGTGAGGAGGAGACTGGCAGCTTCGCGTTGGCGGAGTTTGTGAAGCGGCGTGGGCGCGCGTTGCGGCCCGACTACATCGTCGTCTCCGATACCGGCATGTTCTCGAAGGATCATCCGAGCATCACGCTCGGCACGCGCGGCATTGCGGCGCTGGAGATCCGCGTGGATGGCCCGTCACGCGACCTTCACTCCGGCGTGTTCGGCGGCAGCATCGCAAATCCCGCGATGGTGCTGACGCAGTTGCTCGCTGCCTGTGTTGATGCGGACGGGCGTGTCACGGTGCCGGGATTTTACGATGATGTGATCGCACTGACAGCAATGGAGCGACGGGAGTTGGCACAACTGCCGTTCGACGAGAAGGCATACGCAAAGTTGCTCGGCGTTCCGTCGTTGGCGGGAGAGAAGGGTCACTCGACGCTTGCGCGGTGCTGGGCGCGTCCGACGTTTGAGATCAATGGCATGTCGAGTGGTTACCAGGGGGAGGGGAGCAAGACCATCGTGCCGTCGTTTGCGGTGGCGAAAATCAGTTGCCGGCTCGTGACAAACCAGCAGCCGCGGAGAATATACCGGCTCATTGAGCGTCATTTGAGGCGGATTTGTCCCAAGAGTGTGCGGCTGACGATCACAGAGGGACATCATTCGGCAGCGCAGCTTTTTACCTGCAACATAACCGGAACACAAGCAGCAGCGCGGGCACTAGCGCGGGTGCACGGATGCGATCCGGTGTTTGTGCGCGAAGATGGCTCGCTGCCAATTCTAGACGATTTCAAGCGGTGGTTGGGCGGCGAAATTATGCTGATGGGGTTGGGGTTGCCGTATGACAACTGGCATTCGCCGAATGAGAAGATGGATTTGGCGAATTTTCATCGTGGTATCGCGGTGAGTGTAGAGTTGTTGCGCGAGTTGTCAAAACCGGGGCAAACGGAACATCGGACTAGACCGTCGGCGGACGGAGGCGTATGCTTTAATTGTAAAATGGAGGACTGATATGAGAAAGATTGCTTGGTGGTTGAGTCTGGTGGTTGTGGTCGCGCTGTTCAGCAGTGTGCCGGTGGTTCGGGCACAGGAACCGGAGCGACGGTTGGCGGAACGGCTGGAACGGTTGGAGCTGCACGTGCAACGGTTGACTGCGATGCAGGAGCGAAACATGGAACGGATGGGCCGTCCGATGGAACCCAGTCGGGATATGCCGATGGTGCCGCCGACCGTTTGTCCAATGCCGTCGCAGGGGGCGGCGCGATGTATGCGGTGCGTCGGGCACGCGTTGCTGGTGGGGTTGGCGATCTTGCACGTCTTACTTGCAGTTTGGGTATACGGCGACGCGCAGAAACGCGGTGTGCCGGGACGCGGCATCTTCATCGTGCTGGTGTTGCTCGCAGGGATTCCAATGTCCATCCTGTACGCGCTGGTGCGGATCGGCGATAAGGTCGGCGAGAAATCCTCGTAATGGAAACCGTAGCGGAGACGCTGGCGAAGTTGACGGCGCCGGGGGAGTTGTACGAAAAGCTCGGCGAGGGGAAGGTGAGGTGCTTTGCCTGCGGGCACCGGTGTTTGATTCCTGACGGACGCGACGGCGTGTGCAAGGTGCGGTTCAACCGCGGCGGGACGTTGTTTGTGCCGAACGGATACGTTTCCGGTGCGCACGCCGATCCGATTGAGAAGAAGCCGTTTTTCCATGTGCTTCCCGGCAGCACTGCGATGAGTTTCGGAATGCTTGGGTGTGATTTCCATTGCGCCTATTGCCAGAACTGGCTCACGTCGCAAACGCTGCGCGACCCGGAGAGCATCGCGCCGGTTACGCGGGTGACGGCGGAACGATTCGTGGCGTTGGCGGTCGAGAGCGGCGCAGCGTCGGTGACGAGCACGTACAATGAACCGCTCATAACGAGCGAATGGGCGGTGGAGATTTTCAAGCTGGCCCGGCAACACGGATTGCGGACGTCGTACGTTTCGAATGGGAACGCGACCGATGAGGTGCTCGATTACCTGAAGCCGTGGGTGGATTTTTACAAGGTGGACTTGAAGAGCTTCGACGACCACAGCTACCGGCAGCTTGGAGGGAAATTGGAGTCGGTGTTACGGACGATTGAAGGATTGGTGAGCCGTAAAATCTGGGTGGAGGTGGTGACGCTTGTCGTGCCCGGGTTCAACGACAGCGACGAGGAGCTTCGCAACATCGCCAAGTTTCTGGCGGGCGTTTCACGTGACATTCCGTGGCACGTGACGGCGTTTCATCCCGATTACCGGATGGAGGACCGTGACGCGACGAGTGCCCAGCAGTTATTGCGTGCCTGTGAAATTGGCGTCGAGGCGGGGTTGCGGTACGTCTATTCGGGGAACTTGCCGGGTATGACGAGGGAGTGGGAGAACACGCGGTGCCCGTCCTGCCGGGAGACGTTGATCAAGCGGCGCGGATTCAATGTGCTGGGGAACCAGCTGACAGCAACAGGTTGTTGTCCGAAATGCGCCGCGGCAATTGCTGGGCGGTGGCGGTAAAGACGAGAAACTGGTCGGCGTTACAATTCGGTTTCGCGCAAGAGATGTTGTTTTGTCAGCAGACCGAGCTCGACATGTTGCGTCGCGAGTTGCTGAAATGATCTCGTCTCGGGTCTCTACCTTGGATTGGCGTTGACATGAACCATCGAAAACGACAGGATGCGCGGCGTTGTTCGAGCAGTTGTGGATTGGAAATGTGAAATGTGGATTGAGCAACAATCGAATGTAACTTGTCCGCCGCAGGCGAGTTGGCACGGCGTTTGCGACAGACAGACAGACAGACAGACAGACAGACAGACAGACAGACAGACATCCCCACCCTCTAAGCCAAATTTTTTCCGGCGCGCACCGCGCCAACTCCGGCAAAATCCGGAACGACTTCCCAACACACCGCGTCAGTTCCCGCGTTTACCGCATTCGTTCCTGCAAGGTCGGGATGACTTCCCGCCGAGTCTGGACCGGTTCCCGCGTTCTCCTGACCGTCTCCCGCGCTGTGGCGGAAGCTCTGCACAGCACCGCACCGGTTCCTGCAACTCCGCACTCATTCCCGCGCTGTCCGAACCTTCTCCCGCGAAATCTGGAGAGGCTCCCGCGCAATCCGAAACGGCATTGCATGGCACGGAAGGTGTTCCCGTAACGATGGTTGCGTTATTTTTACGGAGGGGCACGCTTCCGCGTGCCCGAATGCCGCACATACGGACGAGCGGAAGCTCGTCCCTCCGGTTTACAAGGAGAGATTCTTCACTTCGTTCAGAATGACAAACCAGAGAAGTCAACCCAACCCAAGAAAGGAATACGCCCATGTCTGAAACATCCAACGTTCATTTCCCATTAGCCGTCCTGTTGCGGGACGGAGAAGCCATTTGTGACGCGGCAGACAAATACGCCGCTGATTTGGGTGCACGATTACCGGCGGGATACGCTGCCGAGGCGCGAACCTTGTTGGGCAAAGTCACCACCGGCGACACCGCGCAGAAGGGCGGCGTGGCCACAGTCGGTACGTTGACGCAGGAACAGAATGCCAAGCTCCAAGTGGTGCAGGACAAGTTGACCGGTGTCCGCGACACCGCGAAGAGGGCGTTCAAAGGCAGTGATGTGAAACTGCGCGAAGAATTTCAGGTTGGCGTGAACAAGCCGAGCGACATGGCGAGCGTCCTGCAACGGGCGCGCATCGTTCTCGCCGCGTCCCAGAAAGCCGACAATGCGACCGCGCTGGCCGGCAAAGGCTGGGTAGCGGCGGATACGGCGGCATTCGCGGCGGCGATTCAAGCATTGGACTCGACCGACGCCACACAGAAAACTGCCAAAGCCGGCAAGAAAGGCACCACGGCGGATCGCAACCAGCAAGCGAACGACCTCTACGAGCATCTGCTGACGATCCAGAACGCCGCGAACCTCCAATGGCCGGTACGCGACAGTGCGAACACCGTCGTTCGCGCTGAGTTCCGGCTGGACACTTTCCCGCCGAGCGGTGGGACGAAAAAGAAAGCAACGACAACACCGCTGACATCGCCAAAATAAATCAGCAACGAAGGCACCGTCACCACTGGTGGAGCTAGCTTTCACGCCAGCCCTACCAGCCAAAATTTATCATGGAGACGTTCTTGCAAAACTCGCTTTTGCGGGCTTTTTCGGCGATGGATTTGAACGGGATGCAAGGGGAAGCGTCTCAGAGTTATGCATGAACTGACCGCGATCTTCCACCATCTTCAACGCCATCTTTTCCCTACACTCG
>CAIKAP010000168.1 GCA_903825435.1 uncultured Verrucomicrobiota bacterium | reverse complement strand
AGTCGTAGAGCGGGCGGTGGACTTCGAATTCGAGGGTGCAGATGCTGTGGGTGATGCCTTCGATGTAGTCGCTGAGGCAATGGGCGAAGTCGTAGAGCGGATAGATGCACCACTTGGCGCCGGTATGGTGGTGTTCGGCGTGGCGGATCCGGTAGATCAACGGGTCGCGCAGCCAGATGTTGGATGAAGTCATGTCAATCTTGGCGCGGAGCGTCCGGGTGCCGTCGGGGAACTCGCCGTTCTTCATCCGGGTGAACAGGTCGAGGCTCTCGGCGATGGGACGGTCGCGGTAGATGCTGGGTTCACCGGCTTTGTCGGGCGCGCCGCGCATCCGGTCGACTTCCTCGGGGGTGTGGTCGCAGATGTAGGCTTTGCCTTTTTTGATGAGCATCACGGCGTACTCATAGAGCTGGTCGAAATAGTCAGAGGCGTAAAAGGGTTCGAGGTCGCCGGTCTTCTCGGCCGGTAAATAGAAGTCTTGTTTGCCGTCGGCGATGACAGTGGCGGGAGTCTTGCCCTTCGGTTTCAAGCCGAGACGGTCATCCGCCCAGCCAGCGATGAGCCAGTTGACGTCGGCGATGATGGAGTCGACGTACTCGACTTCTTCCTTGGTCGGATTCGTGTCGTCGAAGCGGAGGTTGCAACAGCCGCCGAATTCGCGGGCGATGCCGAAGTTCAAGCAAATGGATTTGGCGTGGCCGATGTGGAGGTAGCCGTTCGGCTCCGGCGGGAACCGCGTGACCGGTGTTTTGTATTTGCCGGACTCGAGGTCGGCCTTAACGAAGTCGCGGATGAAATCGGATGGTGTTGGTGCTGGAATCTCGTTGGACATGGCATTAGGGAATACCAAGTTTTCGTGGTTTGTCCAATCGCGAAAGGAAGCGGTTATTGCTTCGCGGACTGTTGTTTCACCGCTTCAGCGTTAATTTCGATTTCAATTTCTTCGCCCACCATGACGCCGCCGGCTTCGAGAGCTTTGTTCCAAGTGAGGCCGTAGTCTTTCCGGTCGAGCGTGAGATTGGCTTTGAGGCCGATCCGGGTCGCGCCCCACGGATCTTGGATGGGACCTTTGATGGTAACCGGGATGGTGATCTCGCGTGAGACGCCGTGCATCGTAAAGGTGCCGAGGAGAACGTTTTTGGAACCGTGCCGTTCAATGCGCTTACTCGCAAAAGCGATGGTGGGGAATTTATCTACGGCGAAGAAATCCGCGCTACGGAGATGATTATCGCGTTTCTCAATGCCGGTATCGATGCTCTTCGTCTCAATACTGCCGGTGATTCCGGTCAATTTGTTTGCCGACTTGTCGTCAAGCATGACGGTTCCTTCGAGGTCCTTGAAGCGACCCTTGACTTCATTGATGACCAAGTGGGCGACGGAAAATCCGACCGCCGTGTGGACTGGGTCGATCTTATAAACGTCCTCCGCGCGAACGTTCAACGCCACCGCTACCGCTAAGCTTGTTACTGCCAATAATGTCTTCATTTCCAGTTTCCTTTGTACCGAATACTTCACACCGATTGCCCCAGCGGTCAAGAGATGTTGTCTTTCCGCTGGAATTCGCCGTGCCAGTGCGCTACACAAAGCCCCGTTTATGAGCCAGCAACCGACAGCCAAGACCGCCTCCACCGAAACCAGTGTCACCCCACGCGCCACCGATTACGCGCAATGGTACCTCGACGTCATCAAACGCGCCGACCTCGCCGAGCATTCGTCCGTGCGCGGCTGCATGGTCATCAAACCCCACGGCTACGCCATCTGGGAAAAGATGCAGCGCGAACTCGACGACCGTTTCAAGGCCACCGGCCACGTCAACGCCTATTTCCCGCTTTTCATTCCGCTCTCTCTGCTCGCCAAGGAAGAACAACACGCTGCCGGCTTCGCCAAGGAATGCGCCGTCGTCACTCATCACCGGTTGAAATCCATCGATGGCAAAGTCGTCGTTGATCCGGAATCAAAGCTCGAAGAACCGCTCGTCATCCGTCCCACCAGCGAAACAATTATCTGGGACACCTACAAAGGCTGGATCCAAAGCTACCGGGACTTGCCGTTGCTCATCAACCAGTGGGCCAACGTCGTCCGCTGGGAAATGCGCACCCGGTTGTTCCTGCGCACCGCTGAATTCCTCTGGCAAGAAGGTCACACCGCTCACGCCACCGAAAAAGAAGCGCTCGAAGAGACCTACCGGATCCTCGACGTGTACGCCGATTTCG
The DNA here is from genome assembly GCA_903825435.1 of uncultured Verrucomicrobiota bacterium. Classification (GTDB taxonomy): domain Bacteria; phylum Verrucomicrobiota; class Verrucomicrobiia; order Palsa-1439; family Palsa-1439; genus CAIKAP01. The sequence continues at coordinate 5,135 of CAIKAP010000168.1, read as the reverse complement.
CGGAGAACGTCGCCGCCGTCCCGGTCATCAAAGGCCACAAAACTTCCGGCGAACGTTTTGCCGGCGCCCTCGACACCCTTTGCATCGAAGGCATGATGCAAGATGGCAAAGCGCTCCAAATGGGCACGAGCCATTACCTCGGCCAGAATTTCGCCAAGAGCAGCGACGTCATGTTCCTCAACAAAGATGGCCAACGCGAGTACGTGTACGCCACAAGCTGGGGCGTCTCCACCCGGCTCGTCGGCGCGCTCATTATGACGCACTCCGACGACAACGGTCTCGTCCTACCACCGAAACTCGCCCCAATTCACGTCGTCATCGTCCCTATCTTCAAAAACGACGCCGAGAAAGCCAAAGTCCTCGAAGAGGCCGGCAAGGTTGTCGCCGAGTTGAAAGCACAAGGTCTCGCCGTCAAACTCGATGATCGCGAAGGCATGATGCCCGGCGCGAAGTATTACGAGTGGGAAGCCAAAGGCGTCCCGGTCCGCATCGAGATTGGCCCAAAAGATTTGGAGAAGGGGAGCCTCTGCGTCGTACGCCGGTTCGTCCTCGAAGTTCCTGGTGAGACAGAACAAGACCAGCGCAAGCGGAAGAAGAGTTTCGTTCCTCGCAACGAAGCCATTGCCGGTATCAAGCCGCTCCTCGACACAATGCAACGCGAGCTGTTGGAACGCGCCCGCGCCTTTCGCACTAAACGCAGCGCCGTCATCAACACCCTAGCCGAGTTCGAGAGCTATTTTGCGAACAAGGATGCCGGCTTCGCCTGGGTTCACTGGGCCGGCACGCATGAGCAGGAAGACGAGATGGCCAAGCGTTTCGAGACGACGGTTCGCTGCATTCCGTTGCCGGATCAGATTCCAGCCGAAGCCAAAGGCACGGGCACCTGCATCCTGACCGGCCAGCCGAGTCAGCAACGCGTCATCATGGCGCGAGCGTACTGATGTTGGACTGTGTGTGCATCAAGCTGAAGGCTCTCACAATCTGTAACCTTTTTCCGTAAAGCACGTCTATGTTTGTTGTATGAACTTGAAAACTCTTTTACCTATCGTCTTGGTCCTGACGTTGGTCAGTGGCGGCGAGTTAACCGCCCAGCAACCGGCCGTGCCTGACAAGTACCGCGACCTTTATGAAACACTGGCGTCGAAATTGGCGGATACCAGCCGCGCGTTTGACCGCCTGTCCACCTCCGCCTCCGCGCCGACGTTTGGCGTCGAACTAACCGCCGCCAATGGCAACCGCGGCCCGGTGCTGCTGGAACCGCGTGCGCGGGGGAGTGTGCGCGTCAACCTGGATGCCTTCAAGGAAATCGGCGTGAGTGGCGTCACCATCGCCTCGATGTATCCGATGTTCTGCAAGGGGTTTGCGCACGCCGAGGAGTATCTGGACTTCTACAAGTTCTGCGTGACCGAGGCGCGGCAGCGCGGGTTCAAGGTGCATTTCAAGGTGGGCGAGGCGTTCCACGATCCTGTGCACGGCCATCTGCCGGTCGCCGAGTTCTACAAAGAGCTGACGGCGGAGCGGTTCATGCGGGAGAAACGGCAGATGATCGAGATCACACTGCGGGAGTTGCAACCCGACTACCTGACCGTCGCCAACGAACCCGACACGTCGGCGATGAATACCGGTCTGGATTTCTCCCCCGACAATTTCATCCGCTACGTTCGCGCGTTTACCAAAGACCTGCCACGAGGCACGACCAAAGTCGGCGCGGGCGCGGGTACGTGGTCGCCGTTGACCTACTGGCAGAAGCTGGCGCCGGAGCCGTCGGTGGATTACCTGGACATGCACATCTACCCGATCAACCGCGAGTACCTCACCGAGCGGCCGCTCGAAGTAGCCGCGCTGGCGAAGAAACACCACAAGTTTCTGATCATCGGCGAAGGTTGGCTCTACAAGAGTCGCGACGGCGAGCTTGGCAAGGGTGGTACCGGTTACGTCACGTTGTATGCTCGCGACATCTTCGCGTTCTGGGAACCGTTGGATGCAGAGTTCATTCGCGCGCTCGCCAAGTTCAGCCGCGGAGAAGACGTTGAATACATGTCACTGTTCTGGGTGAATCTGCTCTACGGCAACGTGGACTACGCACCGGCACTCGACGCCAAAAGCGCGGGCGAACTCCAACAACTCGCCGTCCGCGCCGCCGTGCCCAACATCGTGGCTCGGAAACCATCGCCCACGGGCGCAGCGTACCGGCAGGTCATTCGGGGGCGGTAGCGACTTTTCGTCCGAACCGCAGCACGGCCAGCAGTTCACCGAGTTCGGCGACGCGCAGCAGCCAGCAGACGGCGCCGAAGGTGACGACCGCCACAGTGATCGAGACGGCGAGGTTGAGATAGCGGTTGATCTGGAGGAACTCGTGCGTGCCCCACGCTGCGGCGCTCATCACGGAACTGGCGAGCGCGACTTTCGCGGTGGAACGCAGCAGTGAAGCAGCCTCGATTCGCTGGAGACGCTTGCGCATGTGCCAGAGCAGTTGGGCGAAGTTGGTGAGCGCGACCAACGCCGTGGACAACGCCAGCCCCGCCGCGCCGAGTCTGAGTTTCCACGCAAGCAGCCAGCATAGCCCCGCGTTGACGGCTATGGAGAACAGCGCCACGCGCGCCGGGGTGCGGGAATCGCCGAAGGCATAGAACGCAGGCGCGAGCACTTTCAATGCAGCATATCCTGCTAGGCCGATCGCGAAGGCTTGGAGACAGTGTGCCGTCTGCGCCGTCGCGGCGGCGTTGAACTTGCCGTGTTGGTAGATGACGCCGATGATCGGGTTGGCCAACACCGCCAGACCGCAGGCCGATGGTAACGACAGAAATACCGCCAGACGGATGGAGCGGGCGAGGGTTTCACGAAACTTGTCTAGATCGCCACGTGCGGCAAACGCGCTGATTGTTGGGAGCGTCGCGGTAGCGATGGCGACGCCGAAGACGCCGATGGGAAACTGCATGAGGCGGAAGGCGCAGTTGAGCCAGCTGACGCCGCCGTTCCACGAGGAGGCGAACCAGTTGTTGACGAAGATGTTGATTTGCACGGCAGCCGCGCCGACGACAGACGGGCCGAGCATCGTGACGATGCGTCGGAAATCCTCGTCGCGCCAATTTACGAGCGGCGCGTACCGGTATCCGACCCGTCGGAGGCTCGGCACTTGAATGAGGAACTGCGCGGCGCCACCGATGAGCGTGCCGATGGACATGCCGATCATGGCGCGCGGGCCGAAATGCGGGTCGAGCCAGTAGGCGAACCCGACGCCGCCAAGGATTGAGCCGATGTTGAACATCATCGAGGCGCTGGCGGGAATGCCGAAGACGCGCTTGGCGTTGAGCATGCCCATCGCCAGCGCCGCGAGCGCCACCAGCAGCAGGAACGGGAACATGATCCGCGTGAGTGTGATGGTGAGTTCGACTTTGTCGGGGACGCTGGAGAAGCCGGGGGCGATGGCGTTGACGATGACCGGCGCGGCGAGGATACCGACGATGGTGATGACGCTGAGCACGACGAGCAACGCGTTCAGCACGAGGTTGGCGAGTCGCCACGCGGCCTTGTCGCCGTCGGTGGTGAGCTTGTGCGTGAACCCGGCGACGAACGCGGAGGAGAGCGCGCCTTCGGCGAACAGGTCGCGGAGCAGGTTCGGGATGCGGAATGCCGTGATGAACGCGTCGAAGAACTTGCTCGCGCCGAACAAATACGCCAGCACCATTTCGCGAACGAGACCGAGTACGCGCGATCCGAGAACGGCGATGCTCACGGTGCGTGCGCTGCGGGTGACGGTGTTGTTCGTTTCGCTCACGGCCCGCGGAGAATAGGGGAAAGACGGGGAATGGGCAAGCGGCGGCTTGACACTGCCGGGCAAGGCTGGCTAAATCGAACTGATGCCAACGCTCCGCTATGAAAAGAAGGCGTACGATAACGGGGCGAGCATCGTCGCCGGAATTGACGAGGCGGGGCGCGGGCCGTTGGCGGGACCGGTGGTGGCTGCCGCCGCCATTTTGCCGCGCGAGTTCCGCCACAAGACGCTCAACGACTCCAAGCAACTCACCGCGCTCCAGCGCGACGAGATTTACGCGGAGCTGACGGCAAACTCGTCTATTGTTTGGGCTGTCGGACTTTCCTCCGTCGAGATTATCGAGCAGTATAACATCCTCCGCGCGACCGAGCGTGCGATGTATGTCGCGTTGCTCGGCCTGTCGGTCAAGCCCGACCACGTGCTTGTGGACGGACATCGCTGCCGGGCGATCCTCACGAAGCAGACTTCGATCATCAAGGGCGACGCCAAGAGCTTTTCCATCGCCGCAGCCAGCGTCATCGCGAAGGTCACGCGCGACCGGATAATGCTGGAACTGGACAAGGAGTATCCGCAATACGGTTTCGCCGTACACAAAGGTTACGGTACGCCGGATCATCTCGCTGCCATCGAGGAATTCGGGCCGTGTCCGATCCACCGACGCACCTTCGCACCCATTCGCAATGCCCTTGCACCCGTTCAAATGGATTTGTTCTCGCTGGAACCGACCGCTGCCGGACCCGCGCAAGTGGAAGCTTGAGCTGGGCGAACGCGGCGAGAAATTCGCCGCTCGCCACCTCCGCCGGCACGGCTACAAGATTCTGGTGCGACGGTTTCGCAGCCGGGCAGGGGAGATTGACATCGTCTGCCGGGACGGTGAATGGCTGGTGTTCGTCGAGGTGAAGACGCGCGTGAATGAGGATCTCGGCGCGCCGAGCGAGGCGGTGGACGCAGCGAAACAGCGCCACATGAGCAAGGTCGTGCTCGACTACCTCCGTCTGCTCGGCTATCCTGAAATCAACTTTCGGTTCGACATCGTCGAGGTCATCCTTCCGAAAGGGGCGCGCAAACCTGACGACGTGCGCCTGATTCAAAACGCTTTTGAAATGAGCGAGCCATATGTTTATTAGCAGCAGGAAATTGCATAACATGGTGAATAAAGAGGGAGGAGCCTAAGGTTGACTGTGTCGTTCTGTAGCCGCTGCCTTGGGTGTATGGAGTAAATGAAGCTCTGAATAACCTTTGGACAGAGAGGGGAGGGTTGGGTGTGATTTTTCAGGCAACCGGCAATCAGGAGGGGAGAAACGACGGCCTGTCGGTCCTCCGTTTCTGGCCCGACGGTTCCGTTCTGGCGTTTCGACCT
>CAIKAP010000167.1 GCA_903825435.1 uncultured Verrucomicrobiota bacterium | reverse complement strand
CGGGAGGTCCTTGGACAGGATCGCTTGGATCAATCAGCTTAACCGAGCAACCTCAACACGGACTGCCCTTGAACATTGGCCTGCGCCAGCATCGCGGTGCCGGATTGGACCAGGATGTTTTGTCTGGCGAAGTTCGTGCTTTCGGTGGCCACATCCACGTCGCTGATAATGCTGTTGGCGGAGTCAACGTTCGTCTTCTGCACGGTCAACGCATCTTTCGCGTAGTTCAGGCGCGTCATGCTGACACCTTCTTGGGCACGGTCACTTGCGAGTTTGGTGATGGCCGACTTGACGTTGCCTAGTGCTGTAAAGGCAAGGGTGGTGCTGGTGAGGGCGCCTGCCGTGGCGGTCGTATAGGCCGTATCCCCGAGGTTGATATTGGTCATCGTGAACTTGCCGCCGTCGCTGTCGATCGTAACATCCTTGACAACGGTGTTGTCGAACAGACTCACGCCGTTGAAGTCCTTCTTCGCGATGTCGGTGACGTACGACCCGAGTTCTTTGAATTCCTTGTCATACAGGGACAAGTCCGTGGTCGTCTTGGTGGTGTCCTGAGCTGACACTGCCAGCTCACTCATCCGGTTCAGCGCCTTGGTGACCTGTCCCAGATAGCCATCCTGCGTTTTGGTGAACGAAATGGCGTTGCTGATGTTGCCCACCGCCGCACCGATGCGTTTGGATTGGGCGTCGAATTTCATCGACACCGCCAGACCGGCAGAGTCGTCTTCCGGCGAGATGATTCTCTTGCCGGACGAGAGGCGTTGCAATGACTTGGCGAGGTTGGCGGACGAGGTTGCGAGCAGATCAGAACTGTTTTGCGCCGTTGTATTTGTATTGATTACCATAATACTCTTTCCGTGAGTTACCCCTTGCGGGGCTTTTTGTTGCTAACGGCATCCATGCCGTTTGGCGGAACTTTAGGCATCCACCGTTGTCCTTGTCAGCGATTGCCGACACCTCTTATATCGGCAGAGAACGGCGGAACTTTAACCGCTGTTTTATTTTTGTTGAACGGAGCTTCCGTCAACGCCGAAGCTGGGCGCAAGGCGTCGGCCAGAGCGGCGCGAACACTAATGTGCCACGCTCGACCAATCACCCGGTGCCGACTGCCGAAACAATCGCAGCGTCGGATACCACGGGCTGTTGTCGCGCTCGAGCAGCCAGCGCCAATCGGGCGCGAACGGCAGCAGCACCCACACCGGGCAGCCGAGCGCGCCGGCGAGGTGCGCCACGCTCGTGTCCGCCGAGATGACCAGGTCGAACTGCGCCATCAATGCCGCAGTGTCCGAATAGTCGTGGATCAGAATCTCGAGGCCGATGAGCGTATTCCGGTTGCAGGCTTCACCCGTGAGTGCCGCCGTGGGCGCCACTTGCAGGCTGTAAAACGCCGCGCCCGTCACGGTGAACAACGATTCCAGCGCGGCAAAGGACATCGAGCGGCGACTTTCATTTGTGTGCTGCGGATGCCCGCGCCACGCCAGCCCCACTCGCAATGCCGCCGTAACTAGTTCGACAATGTTAGGTTTCCTGGGTAAACCCTTGCCAAGAATTGAGTTGTGAACGAAGTTTGAGGGTGTAACAAAAAACGAGGGAACGCCTGTCTTCTTGACCCGGACCGCTGGGGCATTCCCAAGGCAGCGGTCAGATCGTTGGGAGCGAGTTTGCACCGCTTCTACCGGCGTTTCCGTTCCTGTTTTAAGACTCGCACCCACAACCCCAGCGCCTATGCGTTGCGCTACTGGCTGGGACAATTGACCCTGGAAGACCAACGCAACTTTGCCAACATTG
>CAIKAP010000166.1 GCA_903825435.1 uncultured Verrucomicrobiota bacterium | reverse complement strand
CTGGACGGCACGGAAGTGTCCGCCGAAGCCACTGCCAGCGGCCAAGCCTTTCTCCGCAGAGCGTTTCAAGGTTTGAAGGCTGCGGATCTTGTCGCCGCCATGAAGCACGGCGCTGATCTGGCTCCACTTCGGATCGCGCCGCAGGACTGAGCAGAGTCCAGGATGCGAGGTATGGAACAGCGTTTGAAGGCGGGTTAAACGGCGGTTCTAAGGCTGGTTTAGCCAGGACAAAACCTCTTTGGCGTGACGAGGGCCGAACAGACGGAGCAGATCGGCCTCGATCACGGCGCGCGCGGCGGAGTCGGCACCGGCATACCGCGTCTTCAACGCGCGCAACGGCGTCGCAGGCAGAACGTCCGCCCGATAATCAAACCCCTTTTCGCGCGCCATGTTCGGCATCACCGCGTCCAACCCAGCCAAATCGTCTAAAGAAACGCCCGATGCCCAAGCGCAGGCACCGGTCGGAGCGGATGTGATCACGTCGGCCACGCTCGCGTCGCCGTCGCTCTCGTACACGAACGCGACGAGCAACACGGTGAGCGTCGTCACCAATATCACCATCGCCGCGAACACGCAGCGGGTCCGCCAGATCATCACCGGTGACGGCACGCTGACGACATGGATCGGGTACGGCATCGGCTCGGCCACCAACGTCAATTATCTCACGACCACCAACGGGATTCGCCTGGCACCGGGAACCACATGGACGAACGCGCGACCGTTCCTGATCAAAGGGCCGATCACACTGACGGTGACCAACTCGCTCGGTGGCCTCGGCAACACCAACAGCGTCGCGACTGGTTTCACCGCGACGTTTAACGTTCGCGAAGAATCCGGCAGTTACTAGAAGCTCGCAACCATGTGGCGACCTTTTAAAACTCTGATCGGCGCGGATTCCAACCCCGCGCCGGTCATTGCAACGACGGCGGCGACATCCGCGCCGTTTGCGACAGGCCCGTCCAGCCTGGTCGCTCCGGTACCGCCGAAAAAAGACGGCGAGGAGTTGTCGCCTTTTGTTGGGATGCTGTTGCCGTCGCAGGTTGCCGAGCGGTGGCTGGCGCAGATCCTCGGCGAGGAGACGCCGGAGTCGATTACGACGGCGCTGAATGCCGCCACGCAAGGAATGCTCTGGGACCAGAACCAGCTTTTCGAGAGGATGGAGGAGAAGTGTCCGGAACTTCGCGGGGCAATCCACAAATACAAAGTCAAATGCGCCCGCCGTATCCCGCGGATCTCGCCACCGGATTTCGTCAGCAATCCCGATGTCGCCAAACAAAAGGCCGAGCAATGCTCGGTCATTTGGGCGGGCATCGAGGACTGGCCGCGGGCGGCTTACAACCTGCTCGACGGTGTCGGCAAAGGAATCAGCGGCGCGGAGATTGATTGGCAGATCGGCAGTGTGCTGGGGAAACGCGCCGTCGTCATCAACGATCTGAAATGGGTGCCGCACCAACACTGGGGTTATTGGTACGACTCGCCGGAACTTCAGTTGTTCCCGGACTTGTTCAACCGCGCCCATCACATCCCGGTGCCGCCGCGCAAGTTCATCGTTTATCAGCACCTTACGAAATCCGGCCATCCGTCGCGCTCGGGCCTGCATCGCGCAATCGTGTTCCATTTCCTCCTGTACAGCTACGCATTGAAGGATTGGGCGACGATCTCCGAGTGTTTCGGCACCGATGTCGCGTGGGCGTTCTCGAGGGAAGGCACGAAGGAAGAGCAGTTCAAAATTCTGGCGTGGCTCAAGCGCCTCGCCGCCCGTTGCGGCGTGTTCAAGGCCGGCACCGAGATTCACATCGAAAAAGCCGGCGGCACCGGTAACCACCAGAAGGAGCTAGTCCAGTATTGTGTCGAGCAAATGATTATTCTGGTGCTTGGCTCCTCGCTGGGCACGCAGGCGGGCACACACGGCGCGCGGTCTTTGGGTCTCGTGCAACAGGACGAGACCGAGGAGCTGGTTGACTGGGGCGCGTTGTTGCTCGCCTCGACGGTCCGCAAGACCGCGATCCGTTGGCTGTGCGAATTTAACTTTGCCGAACCCGGCGACATTCCGATGTTTGAGTTGCCCGGCGCGAACCGTCGCGATCTCGCCGCGCTCGCCAACGTCATCACCGCCCTGGCCGACTGCGGGTTGCAAATCGGCGCGCACTGGGCCGGAACCCAGTTCGACATTCCGCAGCCCAAACCCGACGAACCGGTCTTGCACGCCTCGTCAAAAGGCAACGGCGCGGCCAACGATGTCACAGCCAACGCGCTCACCGGGAAATCCGGCGCCGACGAAGGCATTATCGGGTACTCGACGCTGACCGAGCACCAAGCGCAGGCTGCGCTGGATCAGATCCGCGCCAGCGCCATCCAACAAGGCCGCGACACCGGCGCGTTCGATCAGATCGAGAAACCGATCAAGGCCATTATTGTTGGCAAAGGCAGTCCCGCCGAGAAAATGGCCGCGCTACACAAAGTCGCCTCCGAGATCGCCCCGACTGAGCTTCAGGGCGTCGCCAAGCAAATGTTCATTTTCGCCGATCTCGTCGCCCGCGGCGCGGTCGGAAACGGCAATGGAGGCAAGGCATGATTCAACTTGCATTCATCGCCGTTTTAGCTACCTTTAATCCGTTCGGTTATACGACCGAACCCGCACTACCACCGGCTATCAACCGGAGCGGAGTAGCTCAACAGTCTGAGCAGTCTGGGATAGTGAACCCGAGTGATGTCGGGGCACAACAAGGCGTATACCTTCTCGGGCTGCTCTTGCCCTATACGGGGCAGAAAGGATTGTCATGCGACCATCAATCGCTCAACAATCAGCAGCAGTCAAACCGCGCGGCGTTCGCCGTGCTTCCGGTAGCAACGAGGATTCGCAACGGCTCGGCTTCGAGTTGTGCGAGTACTTCAACAACATCACCGGGCGCAAAGACGCCATGCGTGATTCCACCATCCGCTCCGTGGTCAGTCTCCTCGCTGATCCGTTGTGGATGCACTTCAACCGCGTCAACACCCGCTTCGCCATGCAAAGGAACGAACTATGAGCAAAATCAAACGAATCCCCGGCAGCGCATTGGAACGAGGTCAATACATCCGCCTTCGCAAAACCAGCGATGCCGGTACACTGGCGCATCATCCAGAGAATCGAGACATGGTGGCGTGGATGTACAAGCGTTACCGGTTCGAGTGGGTGATGGAGTTGAAGTTCAATCCAGCCAACGGCAAGTACGAGCCGTCGAAGCCAACGGACGAATGGGTTATCGTTGGACAGCGTGGGAATGCCTACGAGCACGGAGTTGGACAGCTTGGAATAACTATCGTTGGTTCCAAACGTATTGGCCCGCTGGTTCGGACTATCGAGGCGATACCCGATCACTGGCTTTCGGTCGAACAGTTGGGCGATCAGGAGGCCAACTTCTCGTGCGATTGGACGGAAGAAAACGTCCAGAAAGTACACGAGATTGTCAAATTCAGGGTTCGGCGGACAAATCCGAACGCCAAACCCCCGACAAGACCGACGCCTTCAAGTCCGGTGACGGTCTAAAACATGGATTAAACCGCAATCAGGCATGCTTCTCAGCCGGGACGGGCAAAGACCCGTCCCGGCCTCTTTTTGCCCTTGTGGGGCGTTTTACCGCCCCCCGGGAGGTTTTCGATGCCTGACCTGACCACCATCAAGTTTGGCGAGGTCTCTTTTGACGAGGCGATCAGGGCGCTCCGGGACATGGTCCCGATGACCGATGCCGAGTTTGGCGCGCTCGATGCCCTCGCCAAGCAACGGGCTTTTAGTTTTGCGGATGCGTACACGGACTCGATGGCCAAGGCCGTGCAGAACATTCTCGCCGACACCGTGGCCGGCAAGATTCCGACGACGGAGTTCATGGACCGCGCCAACGCCGTGCTGGCCGAGTACGGCACGTCACTCACATCATTCCAGGCGCAGACGATTTTCGAGACGTCGCTTTCGCGCGTGTTCAACGACGGCTCGCTTCGCCGCGTGATGAATAATCCGCTGATCCAGTCGGCCTATCCCTACTTCGGCATCGACACGGCAGCCGACTCGCGCGTGCGACCGAACCACTACGCGCTCGACTGGCGTCGGATCCGCACCGTGTTCCCGATTACCGACATGCTTCTTACTGCGTGGCCGTTGCCGGCCGGATACCGGTGCCGGTGTGCCCGGCGGTTTTTCAGCGAAGCCCAAGTCGCGGAATACGGACTCACGGTCGGTCGCGGCGAGGAATGGTACGGGCGGCCTGTCGAAGTCGCGGTGCCGGGACACGGAACGCAAGTCGTGAACGTGTTGCCCGATTCCGGTTTCGGCGCGGCCCTCACCGGCAAAGCCCTGAGCACGCAGCTTGAATTATGCGGCTGCGGCATCCTGCTTCTCGCGCACGCGCAACGAAGAGCCGTCGAGTTGACGGGCGAACAGCCGCAAAACTTGTCGGATGGGCACTGGATAACGCACGACGGCCATCCCCTCTTCGTCCCTGATACGCCGGAGCAAAAAGAGCAGATTGCGCGTGGAACGGAAGCCATCAATAAAGCTCTGGCTACGCACGCCGATGTTCCCAACGCGATGTCGCGCCCCGGCTTTGATGAAATCGACCTGAGATGGTCCTACGGAACACAAGGCAAAGGTGTCGCGGGGATTTTGCGCGACCACACGGAAATGGATGTCCGGATGATTCCATTTGCCATCGCGCGCGGCCAGCACGATCCAGCCGCTGCCCACGGCAACAATCAGATCATTAAATATCACGGCTGGATTGCTGTGTTGACGAAGACGGAGGGGCGTGATCCTCGCCACTGGGTGCTGACCAATTTTCATCCCGATGAGAACTGGAAAGGAAAGAGGCGATGAACAAGAGGAAGTATTGTTTGCCTCCTGCCTACGCACCGGCGAGTTACATGGTATCCCTCGCCGATGGGAGCGCCAATAAATTAGTACACCTGATGACGCAGCGCGTCAAGCCAGCCCAAAACCCCAAGGAGATCAAGTCATGATCAAATTCAAATGTCCCAAGTGTTCGCACGAGTTCGACCCGACCGGCATTCCGGAGAAAAGCGCGGGCGTCGTGGCCTGCCCCGAATGCCAGGCCGACGTGACCCAGGCGCAACAACTGACAGGCAAAGCCGTCGCTCTCACCGGCATCAGCACGCAGATCGCGCCGGCGGCGAGTGCCGACTTGTGGATCGTGTACATCCCGAAAGGCGACCGCACGGTCGAGCAGAAGGACGGCGGCAAACTTCGCGTGAACCCGACCGAACTCTCGGCGAAGCGGATGGAAGCCGCCCGCCAGTTGCTCGCGAAAAAAGGCGGCAACCAGCCGTACACCGATTTCAATCATGACGACCGGGAAGCGAGCGGGCGTCCGCTGCGGTTCGCGTTCGACGGCAATCTCGGCGTCATCGGCCTGACGCGGCGCACGCCGCGCGCGGTCGAGTTGACTGCCGGTGATCCGCCGGAGTTCCAGGCATTCAGCCCGCACGTGCCGATTGATTCCGACACGGGCGAGGCGCTCGGTCTGTACATGAACTGCGGTGGTTTTGTGAACCGGCCGCTCTTTGGCGATTCCACTTCACTTTCGGCGGCGGCGCACCTGCAGCATGAATTGGTGGCCGCCGATCCAAACGACGTTGCGCTGGTCAGCGCGGCACCCGACATCGTCGAACACACCAACGCCGCTGAGAAGGAGAAACCAACGATGAAAGAACTCATCGCCAAGCTCTGCGCGGCGTGGAAGATCGCGAAGCCCGTTGACCAGGTCACCGAGGCTGAATTGATCACCGCGTTTGATCAGAGCACACAAGAAACCGCGGCGCTTACTGGCAAGGTGGCGCTCGTCGAGCCTGTCATCACCGCGCTCGGTTACGCGAAGGACGCGACACCCAAGGCGGAGGAACTGACCGGCAAGATCACCGAACTGAATCAGCGGCCCGCGAACGTGGACGAGCTAATCGGCAGGGAGATCGCGGACTTCGCTGCCGCGACCGGCATTATCGCCCCGGCCGAGGAAGCAGACTGGCGCGACAAGCTGAAGAAGGACCGTGTCAACCGGACGAAGGAACTCGTCGGCAAGACGCCGAGCGTGTTGATAGGGAAACTGATCACCGAACAGCGCACCACGCCGCCGGCCGCTGACGACACGTTCAAGGAGGCGCAGGAACTCGTCGCCAAGGACCCGGCATTCAAAGCGATTGCAGAAAAACAAGGCGCGGACATCGCGCTCGGCAGGGCCGTTGAGGCCGTGCTGGTCAAGAAACAGAAAATGTAGTCGGCGTCACCGACTCGAACCCAACCAAACAAGGAGACAGTATATGTTCAGCAAGACAGTCGAGACGGCGGTGAAGCGCGGCTATGCAGCCGTGGCCGGCACTGCCATAAACAGCATCGGCCCGGCAACGGGCGGCGATGCGCCCAGCGTGCTCGTGCACGCCGAGTCCGACGCGGATGTCGGCACCAGTCGCGCCCGGGGCGTGATGGAAGACGTGCTCATCAACGACGACGACCGCCTCTATCCCGCCGCCGCTGGCGCGGACATCAGCGATCTCCAGTTGTTGATGCCCACCACGGACGGCAGCCTGATTCCGGCGACGAGCGGCAAGTATTACTGCGCCCTCGCCGTCATCGGCGCGAAATCCGGCGGCATCGCCAATGTCATTCCGCTCGTCGGTTATCTCAAAACCTAGTCTGGGAATTGAGCCACTGAAACCAACCAAAGAGAAAGCCACACACTAAATCATGCAAGCCGAATTACTAGTCCTGAACGCCGCATGGACAGCCATCATCGCCGGCGTTCGTCCCCCGCAGTTCATCGGATCGCAAGTCGCCCCATGGGCGCCGTGCGATTTCGTCTCGGGCATTGACATCAATCTGTACCGCGTCAATCCCGCCGCCGCGTTGAAAATCGAATCCACCGCCGTGGGTCGCTACGGCAACCTGCCGGTGTTCGACATGGAGATTGACCGGACACAGTTCCAACTCACCGACTACGGTCGCCAGGTCCGCACCGGCGTCGCTGAAGAAGGGCTGTTCAACGGCCAGTTCAACGGCGTCAACTTCATCGTGCCGCCGCTCGGCGATCTACGGCTGTTCAAGTTGAAGAATGCCGCAGCGAACTTCTGGTTCGAGCACGAAGTCGCCGTCCGCAACATGGTCCATACCTCGGCGTTCTACGATGCCGGCCTCGTGTTCAACGTCGGTGATCCCATCGACGCCGTGAACGCGCCCAACGGCGCGAAGTTCGTCGCGTTCGACGATCCGGACGCCAACCCGATCCAGTCCATACAGCGTCTCTGCGATGCGCCGCTCATTCCCGGCAACACGGCGGTGATGGGTCTGTCCGTCTGGCGCGCCCTGGAGCGGAACAAAGCCCTCAACAGCTACGTCCGCGGCATCCCAGGTATCGCGCAGACCGAGAGCGGCCTGCTCACCGAGGCGCAGTTCGCCTCCGCGTTCGGACTGGAAAAGGTCATCGTTGGCAAGCAACGTGTCAATCTCGGAACGGTCGCCGCGCCGAAGTATGCGCGTGTCTGGAAACGTGACTTCGCGATCATCAACGTGGCCCCGCCGACGTTGACCACCGCGCAGACCACCGACGTGTTCTGCCTCTCGCCGTTTGGCAAGATGCAGTTCCAGATCAAGGATGCCGGGTCGCCCTACGGAAACGCGGGCGATGTCGTCAACCCCGGTGTCCCGCTCGCCATCGTCAGCAACTACCTCAAGCCCGGCGAAGAAAACGCGGGCATCCGTGGCTGCTGGCAGGATTGCATGTTCGGCTGCCGTGGCGTGGCCAGCATCAACAAGAACGCCGGCGCGCTCATCAACGACTGCGTCTCGAACGATGTGTAGTTAAACCATCCGCGTGGGGGCGAGGCAAACCTCGCCCCCACAACGATCAAACCAACTCAACCAGGAAAAAACATGCCTGAAGACAAAAATAAAACCGCGCTCGAAACAGTAATCGTTGACGTGGACGGCTACCACTACGCCGGCGTCGCCGTCGCCAAGGGCAAGACCTTGACCGTCACGCCCGCGACTGCCGCGTTGCTCGTGAAACGCAATATCGCCGTCCGCCCCGCCGCGCCCACCGCGAAGAAATAACGTGTCCACCACCATCACAACGTTCCTGACAGCCGATGATGTTGCTGCGGCGTTCCGTTCGCCGCAGCAACTCATCGAACTGCTCGACGACCCGGTCAACCAGACCGGCGTACTGAACACCGCGTTGCGCGACTCGATCATCGCCCGCGTCAACGGCATGATCAAATCCAAGCTCTCGCGCCGTTACGAGCTGCCGCTCGTCGTGGCCGACGCGGATGCCGAAACCGTGCATTCCGCGTTGCTTGGCGCAGAGATGGTGATGTTCCGCTACTACGCGATGGAGGACAAACCGAACCTCCTCGATGCGTTCAAGGCGTTCCAGTCCAACTTCGACCGCCAGATGAAATGGCTCGATAACATCCGCGATGGCGTTGACTTCCTCGGCACATCGAAGACGGTTCCAGGCGCCGAGGCCCGGTCCGAATCGTTGTTGTCGAGCGACCACGAGGGAACCTTTACCCGCGACAGATTGCGAGGCATGTAATGGGATACTCCTTCGAACAACACGGTCTTGATGACCAGGGCAACCGGCTTCGTGAAATCATCCACGGCGTCGAGAATCCCGATCCATTACTCAACACGCTCGGCTTCGCCCTCCAGGAGGAATGGAAATCCAACATCGATGACGGGCAAAACGAGCGCTGGGAAGCGGGACCATCAAAGCGCGTATTGAAGCACGGCGGCATCACGCTCCGCGACCGCGGATTTATGAAACAGTCCATCGTCGGCGTCCAGACTGGTCCCGATGAAGTCACGGTCGGCAGCGCGCTCACAGTCGGGAGCGGCTGGAACCTGCTCGGCATTCACGAGTTCGGCGCGATGATCCACCGCACCGTCAAGCCCGGCGCCGTGAAGCTCCGGACCGACGCCCGCGGCGAATTGCTCCACCGTGAAGGCACCAACCTCGCCATCTTCGCCTCGCCGCTGCACAAGCGGTACCGCAGCGTCGCCTTCGAGGGCGGCAAGGAGTACACCATTCGCATCCCGCGCCGTCCCACGTCGCCGTTCGACTGGGACCGCGGGGAACTCACGCCGCACGCCGCAAAACTCGCCACTGACATGGTCGGCAATTACATGGTGGGGTTGGCCACATGAGCGAGACCGGCAATTACCTCATCGACATCGAGGCGGCAGCCATCGCAAAGATTCTTTCCGCGAAACGCCCTCTACCGCCGCCGCCCGATCCGTTGCCGAAAGACTATGTCGCTCCGGTCCCGCGCACCGTCGTGAACAAAGCCGACGTGTTCCGTGGTGAGAAGGACGAAGTCTTCTTCGCTATCGTCCGCGAAGTCGCGCCCGCCGTCTGGTTGCGACTCGACCGCGCGCTGAACACCGCCAAAGAGTTTGAGCAGCCCAACGCGCTTGGCCAGATCATCACCACCGGCACGACGCAGAACCGGGTCACGCTCGTCTGGGAGTTTTTCATCTGCGCCCAGTCGCTTCGTGCGACAAAGGAACTCACGCACGGCGGCCCCGGAGTCATCGGCATCTACGATTTATTGCTCGCGCTCACCGGCGCGCCCAAGGGGATGACGAATCCTCCGACGCCAAGCCCGATGCAACTCACCGGCTGGAAGCCGGTCAGCTACGCTGAACCATTTGTTTTTGTGGGTTGGGAACTACTCGGCCAAACCACGACCGCAGCCGTCTATGAGCTGCAATTGCGAACCCGAGTGCAACTGTAAAGGAGATAACCACAATGGCACAGACCATCGCAGCAGCAGTCAGCAACCCCGGCGGGATTTTCCTCCTGCCGTGGGTAGAGAAAATCCTCCAAGGCGGCGCGTTCGCCGTCTTCGACGTGGAGACCGCGCCCTTCGTCAAGGAAGGCGTCCTCCGCGAGCTTGGGCAGGTCGCGCCGTCCGGCGGCGCGCAACTGAGCATGGATATCAAAAGCAACGAGTTCATACAGGTCGATCCGACCGGCATGGGCTACGTCGCCGGCAAGCCGGTCCACCAGCGCCAGCCGAAACTCCAACTCAAGATCAACGCGCCCTCGATGCGCACGCTCGGCCTCGCGCTTCTTGCAGGAACCCCGGCGAGCTACACGCAGGCCGCCGTTGCCGCCGATGCTCAGTACAACATCGCCTCCGTCGTGCTGGACGTGTGGTACTACGTCGGCGCGTTGGCGTTGACCAAACTCACCGCCAGCAAGGAAGTGGCCGGCACGCCGACGACATTCACCGACCTGGTGAAAGAGACCGACTATCAACTCGATACCGCCGCAGGGCTGGTCAAGTTCCTGTCCAGCGGCGTCATCCTGACCGAGGGAGATTCCGTGTCGGTGCTGTACCAAGCCGCCGCGATTGCGGCCCGGCCGCGGATCGCCATCGGGTCGGTCCCCGCGTTCGTGACCGGTGGCCTGCGCATCTTCCGGACGGTATTGCCGTCCGGCACGCGCACGACACCGCAGATGTTCATCGACTACTTCCCGCGGGTGCGGATCGAGCCGAGCGGCAACATTGACCTGGCGCACGACAAACCGGCCGAGATCACGCTCGATGTTTACGGCCTGCCGTCGCCGGAAATCTCTGGCGCGCAGTTCGGGTACGCCTTCCAGCAGATCGCCGGCGATCTGCGGGTCTAAACCGTAACTCCAACCAGTTGCCTCGGAGCCGGGGCGCGGTCGCAAGGAGGGCCGCGCCCCGGCCACCGGCAAAGGAATACATGGAAAAAAAACGGAAAATCCGCGAGGCCGTGAACGTAGAGTACGACGATGGCATCCGCGAGGCGATCACCGCCAAACGTCTTTCCAACACCGATCTCATTGGCTGGATTGACACCGGGTTCAATAAATCGTTTCTCGTGTTTCGCAGTATTGAGCGCGCCGATCCGAAGGAGCGCGCCGACCAGTCGTGGTTTGATTCGCTGACCCAGGACTCGGCGCTGGCCGTTGTGGAGAAATCGCTCGCGCTGAATCATTCTCCCGAACTTCAAAAAAAAATCCTCGGCCCGGCGATGGCAGTTCTCCAGTCGTTCCTGTTGCCGACGCAATCGAGTTTCTCACCGCCCGCGGACACCGGGTCGAAGACCTGACCGATTATGAGCTTGAAGAACGCTTTCTCGCTGCCTGGAAGAACCACCAGCACAGCCTGGTCGAACAGGCGTTCTACAACGGCATCATCCACGAGACCGACGCAAAGAAATGGAAGCAATATTGTGATGATATTCACCAAGCCATCGAGACCAGCAGCGAGCCGTTGTCCGAAGAGGATGCCTGGCGCGAGATGTACCGGCAGGCGGGAATTCCAAGCGCGTAAGGATTACTTTGCTGTTTCGGTCTCGACAGCCGCTACGACGCAGCAAAGCAGTTCGATGAGTCCGCCCGCGAAAAATGCAAAGCAAAAGGCGCTCCCGAACGTGCTGGTAAAATTGCAGATCGAGTTCAGCAGGAATGCCAGAATCCACAGTCCAAGGAAGGCGCACAACTGCACCGCGCTGCGCCGCGCCAGCCGGTCCGCGCCAGCCGAGGCTGCCAAAGCCATGAACAGACCTATCACGATTAGAGAGTAACATAAATGGGCGACGGCAGCAATAACATCGCGCAATTCATGCTGAAGCTGACGGTCACCGGCACCGGCGACTTGCAAATTGCGGCGACCTCAATCAACAACATTGGCGACGCCTCGGTTAAAGCCGCAGCCAACATTCGCAGCGGCGGCGTCGAACTGGACAAGATTCCAGGCATAGCGAAGACCGCCTCCACATCGTTGCTGGCTTTGAACGGTTCCATCGGGGCGATTGCCAACACCCTGATCGGCGGGTTTGGCCTCGAACAATTGCTCGGCGTTGGGCGCGCGGCTGCCGAGATCGTCCGCGAAACCGAGCATCTGGCCGTAACGCTCGGCAGCAGCGTTGAAGACGCGTCCAAGCTGGCGTTTGCCGCGCAGCGCACTGGCGCATCTCTTGACACACTCCGGATGGCCGCCTTCATGGCCAGCAGCGCACTGCAATCCGCGCAGCAGGACGCCGGCAAGGCCGCAGCCGGCTTCCGCGAGCTTGGCATTGACCCCAATGGGGTGAGCGGTTTGCCGGACTTGTTTATGAAAGTGGCGGACGCGTTGGCCAACTCAACAGACAGCCAGACCGCAAAATTGCAGGCGCTCAAGGAAATCTTCGGGCGCAGCGCCAAAGATATGTTCCTGCTGCTCCAAGAAGGCTCCGGCCACATTAAAGAGCTGATGAAACAGGCCGAGGAATCCGGTCTGGTCATTGACGAGACAATTGCCGCCGAGGTCCGCAAATTCAACGGCGACCTGGCGGTCCTACAGCAGCGCGCCAAGCTTGGCATTGGCCTGCCAGTCGTCGAGTTCATCAATGCGCACAAAGAGATCGCCGGTGTCGTGGTCGGCCTTGGAGCGCTGTATCTTGCAGTCCGCGGAATCCAGGGATTGGGTCTTCCAGCCCTTGTTGCCTCGATCACGGAAAGGGTCATCGCGGCAACTGCTGCATTGCGCGTGAACACCACCGCGTTTGTCGAGAATGCCGCAGCGCAGCAGGCCGTAAAGACCGCCGCCACCGGCGCAGCCGCCGCAACCGGAATGATATCGGGCGTTGGCCTTCCGGCCGCGATTGCGATCATCACGGGCTACTTGATTTACCAGGCTGATGAACTTCGCCAGTCTGAAGAGCAATTCCGTCGCGAAGCCGCCGCCGTCTCAGCCGCCAAAGAAGCGCGGCGCGCCTACTACGAGTTGATCGCCGCACACGAGCAAAAAAAGGACATCACCGAAGAGCAGGTAACACAGGCCGTTGGAAAAGAAACGGCAGAGTTCAAGGAATTGTATGCCCGGTTGCAGGACCTGCTCGCCAAGCAGGCCGAGATTCAAAAATGGAAGAAACAGTTTCCGGGTTTCGACTACAAGGATTACACCGACGAGATAAACCAAGTATCGGAGTTGATAGCCAAGTCCGTTGGCAGGGCCATCAACCTTCAGACGCTTCCGACCGTTGAAAAGCGCGAATCGGCAATAAAGGACCTGGCCGAGTACGAGAAGGAACAGCAGGGCAAGCTGAGCCTCGACAAGGCGTATTTGGCACAGAAGCGGATCGCCGGAGAACTGGCCGTCAAGGAAGAGAAGCAAACCGAACTACAGAACCTTCAAGAATCGTACCTTGAAACGATCCGGGCGAAACTCGCCGAACTAAGAATTCTCTCCGATCTGCGCGACCGTTACGAGGCCGCAGAGGCCGAGAACAATGCCAGTAAAAATCCCGACGACAAACTGGCCAAGGATCTCCAAACGAAACTGATCGAGATCAACAACCAGATCGCGTTGAAGAAAGTCGAGGGCGAAACGCAGGCGATGCAGGCGCTGACCCGAATCCGGGAAGCCGAGACCAATCAGGTCAAAAATGCCGCCGCGTCGGAGATCGCGCTGCTACGCGCCCAAAACAAAGAGAAAGAGGCTATAGAGAAGGAATACTTGGAGAAGATCAGGGCGGCCAGACTCCGCAGCGCGCTTCCCGCTGAGATCGACAATCTCGAAAAGGAAAGAGACATTGCTCTTCTAAAATCCCGACTGGATCAGGCTGAGAAGGCCACCAAGGCCGCGCAGGAGAATTACCAGCGGACGTCGGCGGGCGTCCAGGCGGGCGTCGCCGTGGGACGGCAGACCCCGGCGGAGGCGCAGCGCGAGCTGGCCGTCGCCGCTGCGGCCTACGCTGCCGCGCTGAAAAGTGAACTGGCCGGGCTGCAAGCCGTTGCGGACGCCACCGGCAAGAACAAGGCGCGGATCGCGGAACTGCGGCTTGAGATCGCCAAGTTCGACAGCGCGAACCAGAAGCTCGCGCGCGACACCGACAATGTCGGGCTGGGCATGTCGGCGGGGTTCGAGTCGGCGAAGGCTTCCGTCAAGGGTTGGGGTGAGGTAACGCACGATGAGTTCCTCAAAGGCATAAACGATTCCGTTTCGTTCGGCTCCGAACTGGCCACGCATCCGGAGAAATGGAAGGACGCCGGTCGGGCCGCCACGCAGTTTTTCTCTAATCTGTTGTCGAGCATCGCCCAGGCGATTTTGCAGGCGATGATTATGCGGGCGCTGTTCGGCACGGCCAGTGGCGGCGGCGGGCTGCTTTCGTTCATGAAGATGGAAAGCGGCGGCGTGATGACCGGCGACGGTCCGGTGCCGTTGCGGCGGTACGCCGGAGGCGGCATTGCCAGCCAGCCACAGATGGCCATGTTCGGCGAAGGCTCGACTCCGGAAGCTTACGTCCCGCTGCCGGATGGCCGCTCGATCCCGGTCTCGCTCGACCTTGCCGCGATTCACGATAAGACCGCCAACCGGACATTCTCCGCGCCGTCCATCAATGCCGGCAACTTTGACGGCGGCGCCGCACATGGAGCCGCTGCGCCCGCGCCGCAGGTCCATGTGCACACACTGGCATTCGTCGGCCACGAGGCGATGCAAGCCTACTACAACACGACGGAAGGGCGCTCGATGATCAACGGGATGATTGACGCGCGCGTCCCGCAAATTGCGCGCCGCCTCGATGCGCGGTCACGAGGCATGGGATGATCGCGAACCTCGCCATCCTGCCGCTCGTCGCGAACTGGGCCGACCCGGTCAAGGTGACGTGGGCATTCCAGACGACCGGGCGCGAAGGTTTATCCGGCGCCGCCTGGCGCGACAGTGCCCGCGCGTTCGCGAGGCGCACCGTCGAGTTCAACGCGCTCGCGTTCGAGTCAATCCTCCGCCAATGGCTCGCGTGGGTTGAGGCGCAGCCTGCCGGTATCACCGTATTCGGCTCGCCGCTCTGGTCCGACCTCTGCGCGCTTACTGTGGCGGCCGGCATCGGCGACACCACTCTCGCCGTCACAGACACCGCCAACCTCGATCTCCGCACCGAAGTGATTCTTGCGTCGTGGGACCTCAACGCCGGTACGATGCAGATCGAGGCCGCCACCATCGAGTCCGTCGCGGGCAATCAGATCACGCTCACGAGCGGACTCGCCGCCGCGTTCGCCGCGGGCGCTTGTGTGATGCCGCTCGTCCGCGGCCGGTTCACCGCCCCGCCACAAGCAACGCTCGCCGCGCCCCGCGTCGTGTCGTTGCCGGTCACCGCCGTCGAGGATCCCGCCGCAATGACGGACTCGGCGCTCGCGTACACCGCGCCAACATATCGCGGCGCTCCGATCTTCCCGCTTGTCCCGAACTGGTCCACGTCGCCAACACAAACGCTCGACATCGGAGCGAAACTCTCCGCAGCCGGTATCAACCGCGAATCGTGGGCCGCCACGCGCGACTACGCCCGTCTTGCCGGCACGATGGACGTGATGACATTGAACCGCGCCTCCGCGGCGGCGCTGGTCCGGTTCTTCCTGGATCGGCGCGGTCGCTGGCAGCGGTTCTGGATGCCAATCCACTCGCGCGTCACGACGATTGCCGCGAACATCGGCGTGAGCGACACCACCATCACCATCAACGACTACGCTGCGTTCGCCGCGCTCTACAACTCCGGTGGCAGCCGCAACGTCACGATCTCCATCAGCGACGGCTACCGCGTCTGGTTCCGCCGCGTCACCGGCCTCGACGCGCAACACAACCGGATCACGATTGACGCGGCGCTCGGCACCGCCATCGTCGCGCCGCACTGCGCGATTGCGCCGCTGAAGCTGGTCCGGTTCGGCACCGACGATCTCGTGCTTAACTACGTCAGCCCTCTCGTCGCGACGGCGACGCTCGCCTTCGACGAGGCCGAGAAGGAATACACCGAGGCGCTCGCCACCGGCGGCACGTTCAACGGACGTATCAACCGCGGCACCTATCTCATGGAGGCATCCGCGTGAGGACGATCAGCGCCAACGCGATGGCCGCCGAGATCTCTCGCGCGCGCCAGATCGGCTGGCTGTTTCATTTCTTCGCGCTGCGCGACGGCATGGTCACGCTGCCGAACGGCTGGGGCAGTTGGTGTTATTCG